>CAZUHQ010000093.1:0-14495 GCA_964620605.1 uncultured Thalassotalea sp. | reverse complement strand
GTTTTGGGGCGGATTAAGAGTCAAGCCTCACTATATCGAGTTTTGGCAAGGTCGTGCCAGCCGTTTGCACGATCGCGTCTGTTTCGAAAAACAGGACGATAGCTGGCAACAATTTAAATTGCATCCTTAGCCATCACCATATGGCAAGGATAAATTTCACTAATCCTTGCCATATGGTAGAGTACGAACAAACTTTCAACCAGAATGCTTATGACTCGGCTAAAAGTTATTTTATTCTTTTGCTTTAGTACTTTTGCTAATGCCGAGCAAATCACTGTCGGATTAGAACCTTTTCCACCGCTAATTAATGAAGACGGCAGTGGTATTTTAATTTCACTCCTTAAACAAATAGCCACTGAAACTGAGTTCGAATTTACTTTTGAACTAATGACCTATGCCAGGGCTAAAAGAGAACTGGAAAACACCAGAATTGATTTGATAGGCTTAACCCCTCAACACAATGAAACAAACGATTTTTATCAATACGCTGAAGAACTAAACTGGTCAATTAACACAAATCTGGATCTTTTTACCATGCGTCAACCGCCGGTTGCCCTTGATAAATTTGCAGATTTTACTATCGGAACATTAAGGGGCAATGCTGAATTTTTTTCACAAATTTTAAAGATAAAACAAGAAAAGTTTATTGAAGTTAGTGCCTTAGCACAATTAGTTAAAATGCTGAAAAAGGGACGAATAAAGGCGATCATTTTTGAACGCATTTCAACCATGCTTACGATAAAACAATTGAAAGCTGAAGGGATTTACTATCAGAAACTCACCAGCATTGCAGCAAGTTTCGCAGTACAGAATAATAATGCAGGTAGAAAATTAAAAACGAAACTTGATGAACAGCTCACACAATCAAGTTTCATTTTACAAGACGATACTCTTAAGCACTATAACAATTTAGCAATTCACGGCAAAATCAGTTTAAATAACCTTCTACCATAAAGACACTAGGGCGTGTATCTTTGCAGCAAAAGCAAACTTGAAAGAATAACACGCTTTAGACTATTTTAAATTAACTACCAACCAAGGCCAGCAAAATACCAGCAGCTACCGCAGAGCCTAACACACCGGCAACGTTAGGTCCCATTGCATGCATCAACAGGAAGTTATGAGGATTCGCTTCAAGGCCAACTTTATTCGCTACCCGTGCTGCCATCGGCACCGCAGAAACACCCGCCGCGCCGATTAACGGGTTAACCTGCTCCTTACTGATTTTGTTCATCATTTTCGCCATTAAGACGCCAGAAGCGGTACCGATAGAAAATGCAACCGCACCTAAGCCGAGGATCCCCAGAGTCTCAACATTTAAAAACTTATCAGCGCTTAATTTAGAACCAACGCCAAGGCCTAAGAAAATGGTGGTGATATTTATCAGTTCGTTTTGGGCCGTGGTGCTTAAACGGTCGACTACACCACATTCACGCATCAGATTACCTAAGCAGAACATGCCGACGAGCGGTGTTGCCGCAGGCAGGAAAAAAATCGTCATCATTAACACGGCTAATGGAAACATCACCTTTTCCACTTTAGTGACGTGACGCAGCTGTGCCATCTCAATTTGACGCTCATCTTTAGAAGTTAACGCCTTCATGATCGGCGGCTGAATAATAGGCACTAACGCCATATAAGAATAAGCCGCAACCGCAATCGCCCCTAACAGTTCAGGTGCAAGTTTAGATGCCAGAAAAATCGCCGTAGGACCATCGGCACCACCGATAATCGCAATAGCCGAGGCATCTTTCATGCTAAATTCAATGCCTGGCACAGCATTTAAGGCAATGGCACCAAACAAGGTCGCGAATATACCAAATTGCGCGGCGGCACCTAGGAATAAGGTTTTAGGGTTAGCGATCAGTGCGCCAAAATCTGTCATCGCGCCGACCCCCATAAAGATCACTAATGGGAAGATCCCGGTTTCAATACCTGCATGGTAAACATAATAAAGTAAACCACCGACTTCAGAAAAACCGGCCACCGGAATATTGGTAAAAATCGCACCAAATCCCATAGGCACTAACAGCAAAGGTTCAAAATTTTTAACGATAGCCAGAAATAACAGCCCGCAACCAACCAACATCATGATCACTTGACCAAGCTGAAAATTAGCCAGACCTGTCGACATCCACAAAGTTTGTAACGAATCCATCAAACCACCTACACCAAGCTCAGCAAAGTTTCGCCAACGGCAACTGAGTCGCCTTCTTTAACATTGATCGCAACGATTGTCCCTCCGCTGACCGCACGTACTTCGGTTTCCATTTTCATCGCTTCCATCACGATAACGACATCGCCGGCCGCAACCTGTTCACCCTCAGCAACCAGTACTTTGAAAATATTACCGGCAAGTGGCGCATTTAAGGTTTCTTCTGCGCTCACCGACGCCGTTTGCTTAATTGCGGCATCGGCGGCCGAAGTCACAGAGCTGACAGAACCACTTGGCCCGACAACCACCTCATAGACTTTGCCATCAACACTGACGGAATAATTTTCCGTTTTTTCCTGAGCAGCAACAGCTTGCTCAACCGCCACCTCTTTGGTTGGCACAGGTTCAAAGGCGTCCGGGTTATTACGGTTTTCCAGGAATTTCAAACCTATTTGCGGGAATAACGCGTAAGTTAACACGTCATCTATCACTTCATCCGCTAATTGAATATTTTTCTCTTGTGCTAACGTTTCCAACTCCTGTGACAGGGCATCCATTTCAGGAGCAATTAAATCTGCAGGACGACAAGTGATCGCTTCTTTTCCATCAAGCACCCGCGCCTGTAATTGTGCATCAACTTCCGATGCCGTTGCACCATATTCACCTTTTAGCACTCCAGCAGTTTCTTTAGTGATTGACTTATAGCGCTCGCCAGTTAATACATTTAACACCGCCTGAGTACCGACGATTTGTGAGGTTGGTGTTACTAGTGGAATATTGCCTAAATCTTTACGTACACGCGGGATCTCTTTTAATACTTCATCAAACTTGTCTGAAGCGCCCTGCTCTTTTAGCTGGTTTTCCATATTAGTCAGCATACCACCCGGTACTTGTGCCAATAAAATACGGGCATCTATGCCTTTTAAGCTGCCTTCAAACTTGGCATATTTTTCCCTAACACCACGAAAATACGTCGCCACTTCTGCCAGCTTTTCCATATCCAGGCCGGTATCACGTTCACTGCCTTCAACGATTGAAACAATAGTTTCCGTCGGTGAATGACCATAAGTTTGGCTCATTGAAGAAATCGAGGTATCGATAACATCAACATCGGCATCGATCGCTTTCATATGCGTAGCAACACTAAGCCCGGTTGTTGCATGACAATGTAAAGAAATAGGCAGAGCAACCGTTTCTTTTAACCGAGCGATTAATTCTGCGGCGTCATAAGGTTTTAACAGACCGGACATATCCTTGATACACAAAGAATGCGCGCCCATATCTTCCAGTTGCTTGGCCATAGTGAGCCAGCCTTCAAGGGTATGCACCGGGCTTTCGGTGTAACTTAAAGTACCTTGTGCATGAGCACCAACTTTCACCGCCGCCTTAACCGCAGTTTGCAAGTTACGGACATCATTCATCGCATCAAATATTCGGAATACATCCACGCCGTTAACATGAGCGCGCTCGACAAATTTTTCCACCACGTCATCGGCATAATGACGATAACCGAGAATATTCTGGCCGCGAAACAGCATTTGCTGCTTAGTTTTCGGCATCGCTTTTTTTAGCGCGCGAATACGCTCCCAGGGATCTTCGCCTAAATAACGAATACAAGAATCAAACGTTGCACCGCCCCAGGACTCAATCGACCAAAAACCAATGTCATCTAACACAGGAGCAATCGGCAACATGTCTTCTAATCTAAGGCGAGTGGCTAATAAGGATTGATGACCATCTCTTAAAACAACTTCAGTGATACCTAAAGGGGATGACATACTTAGTGCTCCTATTTTTTATGCTGTTTGCGGTATTGACTAACTGCTGAACTAATAGCGGCAACGATCGAGGGAGCGACCCCCTCATCAGCTGCGTTTTTTACCGTATTTGTTCTACGCTGAGGTTTAGATTGAATAATAGGATCAGGATAGCTAATCGCAAGTTTGGCTAAAACTGTATTAATAAAAATAACCAGTAAACCTAAAAAGGAAAAAACAAACAACATTCCGGTAAGCATTAAAGTGCCAGCTTCGATAAATAGCTGTGTTAACTGATCCATTTTATTTTTCCAATCGAATAAACATTAGAATTAGAATAATCACTCCAATATTAAAAAAGCAAATAAAATTTGCCTCTTTCAGAAAAATAATATGACGTCAATAGTCATAAGGTTTATTTACCCCATATTATTCAACTTTTTTTAATAAATATTCAAAGAAAAGCTATAAAAACATAATATTGTATACAATCAAATATACGATAAAATTACTAGCTAGAAACAAATAAATGAATTTTGTATACAAAACTAAGCTGCCAGATTCAGAATAACAAGTGAATATAGTTCGCTTACATAGCAACACGTCGTGTCGCTTTTCTAAAGAATTAACATGAAAGGAAACACCAATCATCAGGCTGATGTTTTAATATGCCGATTGCTGTAGGAGTCGAACCTGCAACCGGAAAGGATTGGTTTCGAAGCCAAGCTACGCTCTTTTTAAAAATAATTAAGCATAAAAATTTCAGGCGAAAAAAAACCAGTCAAAAGACTGGTTTTCTGATGTGGCGGACGCGGCAGGAGTCGAACCTGCGACCGCCTGGTTCGTAGCCAGGTACTCTATCCAGCTGAGCTACGCGTCCGCAAATAAATCTAATTTTACATCTCAGATTCAGAGATGACGAACCTTGTTCGTAGCCAACTTAGTCTAGATAGCTATCCAGCTGAGCTACGCGTCCGCATATAAACTATGTTTTAATCCTTAGTTAAGGATGGCGGTGAGCGAGAGATTCGAACTCTCGATCGGGTTTAACGCCGATACTCCCTTAGCAGGGGAGCGCCTTCAGCCACTCGGCCAGCTCACCAGTGGGTGCGAATATTAATGGATAAAAAAAATATGTCAAACGATTTTTTCGCTTTTATTTTTGTTTGCTGAGAATTCAGCCAACACGGCGATAATTCAGCCATTTTTTGCTAAAAATACAACAGCAGCTAAAAATGCAGAAAAGCCTAAGATACAAAAAAGTCGGCTTGTGCCGACTTTTTGCTTGAGTGCTTAATTTTAGAAATTATTGCCCGAAGGTTCACCGTCACCTTTCTCAGACTGAATTCGCATATAAATTTCCTCACGATGGACAGAAACTTCTTTCGGTGCATTGACACCGATACGAACCTGATTTCCTTTTACACCTAAAACGGTTACCGTGACATCGTCACCGATCATCAAGGTTTCTCCAACTCGACGTGTTAATATTAACATTCCAAATTTCCTTTATTTTAAACTGCGGGTCCACTAAATCTTAATAAGCTAGTAATAAATTTAGTCTAGAATTGGTATTTCGAACAGATATTTTTGTAAATATTTGCGAAAAAATAACTACTTACTTAAGTAATCGTATAGTAAAAATTTCTAAATAGGCAAAAAGCTAGTAAATTCGCGTATTCGATCATTTTACCGACCAATTACCGATATTTTAGCAAGCTTCTGCCCTTGATACACAGAAAAATGTTATTTTGTTAATATAAATCAGAAAATCAATCAATAGCTAAAACAATGTTGACATCTGATTAACATTTATCAAATAAGCTACTTACTAATCGCGTTATTTACTTTCATAAGCAGCACATCAGCATTATCTCCTCGATTCTGGTTCCTGCTTCGCCCTAAATACTAGCTCGACATTAGCCTAAATTGTAGATAGTTCTGAACGTAGTGAAGCTCGACAAAAATCCATTGAAGCAAGCTTAAACAATTGAACATCGCCGCTCTCTATTATCCATGTAACCGCTGAATACCGTTCGTCCTCGGCTCTGGCTCCTGCTTCGCTCTACCTCCTAATTCCCTTTAGTCGTGAACATAAAAAGGGAGCCATCAGGCTCCCTCAATCATCATATTGGCGCGAATTAGCAGAGCTTTTCAGCCAACCAGCTTTCGACACTGGCCATTGCCTGTGGAATATTCTCCGGTTGGCTACCACCAGCTTGTGCCATATCAGGGCGGCCACCACCTTTACCACCAACTTGTTGCGCGACCATATTAACTAATTCGCCAGCTTTCACTCTACCGACAAGATCTTTAGTGACACCGGCAATCAAACCAACTTTACCGTCATTAGCTGTTGCCAGCATAATAATACCTGAGTTTAGTTTGACTTTAAGCTCATCAACCATACCGCGTAAGTCTTTTGACGCGACACCATCAAGCTCAGCAACTAATGCCTTAACCCCGTTTATTTCGATTGCCTGACTCACCAAGTCTGAACCCGCTTGCGCAGCCAACTGCTGCTTAAGCTGAGCGAGTTCTTTTTCCAATTGTTTGTTTTTACTAAGTACTTGCTCAACTTTATCGACTGCACCGGCAACATCAGATTTCACTAAACCGGCAATGGTAGATAAGGTTTCAGCCTGGTTATCAATAAAAGCTAACGCCCCTTCACCAGATACCGCTTCGATTCGACGAACTCCCGCTGCAATACCGGATTCAGAGACAATTTTCACTAAACCAATATCACCGGTTCTATTGACATGAACACCACCGCATAGCTCGGTTGAGAAATCCCCTAAAGTCACTACCCGTACTTCATCGTCATATTTCTCACCAAACAGCGCCATCGCGCCTTTTTCTTTCGCCTCGTCTATTTGCATTAACTGGGTGTCACGGGCATGGTTACGACGAACTTCCTGATTGACTAAGGCTTCAACTTCCGCTAATTCCGCTGCCGTTACCGCTTCAAAATGAGAAAAGTCAAAGCGCAGTTTTTCAGCGTCACATAATGAACCTTTTTGGGTAACATGATCGCCCAACACCTTACGCAGCGCCGCGTGTAATAAGTGAGTAGCAGTGTGGTTTTTGGTAATAGCAGTGCGACGAGCAACATCAATTTCCGCTTTCACTCTGGCATTTAACTGAATATCGGTTTTAGCGATACCTTTATGAGCAAAGGCATTACCGACTTTTACCGTATCGGCTACTTCAAAAACGCCATGTTCGGTAACGATAAAACCGCTATCGCCAACCTGACCGCCGGATTCGGCATAAAACGGCGTATTATCGAGAATAACTACCCCTTGCTCGCCCTCTTTTAAAACCTTGACCTGTCCTTCACTATTGAATAATTCTACTACCGTGGCAGAGAATTGATGATTGGTATAACCTTTAAAGCTCGTTTGTTTATCGCTTTTTAACTGCTCGTTATAATCAGTGCCGAACTGGCTAGCCTGCTGAGCGCGCTCTCTTTGTAAGCCCATTGCAACATCAAAGCCATTTTGGTCGATTTTCAGCTGACGTTCACGGGCAATATCGGCAGTTAAGTCAGCCGGAAAACCATAAGTATCATAAAGCTTAAAGACGTCATCACCACTTACCGTGTCGCCATTAAGATTGGCTAAGATATCTTCCAACAGCAACATGCCACGATCCAAGGTACGGCCAAACTGCTCTTCTTCAATGCGCAAGATTTTTTCTATCACTGCCTGCTGTTGTACTAGTTCAGGATACGCCTGACCCATTTGCTCGACCAGTGACGCAACTAATTGATAAAAGAAATGTGATTTTGCTTCCAGTTTATGGCCATGACGGATCGCGCGGCGAATAATACGGCGCAATACATAACCGCGTCCTTCATTAGACGGCATCACGCCATCTGTGATCAAAAAACTGCAAGAGCGAATATGATCGGCAATCACCCGCAGTGATTTATGCTCCAGATCATTACACTGCAATAACTGGGCGGTCGCTTTGATCAGGTTTTGGAAAATATCAATTTCATAGTTGCTATGAACATTTTGCATAATTGCCGAAATACGTTCCAGCCCCATGCCGGTATCAACCGAAGGCTTAGGCAACGGCTCCATAGTAGCGTCTTCATGGCGATTAAATTGCATGAATACCAGGTTCCAAATCTCGATAAAACGGTCGCCGTCTTCTTCAGGCGATCCCGGAGGTCCCCCCCAGATATGCTCGCCATGATCATAGAAAATTTCACTACAAGGGCCACAAGGGCCAGTATCACCCATCGACCAAAAATTATCTGACTCATATTTTTTACCGGCAGTTTTATCACCGATACGGATGATTTTATCTTCCGGCACGCCAACCTGCTTCGCCCAGATATCAAACGCTTCGTCATCGCTTTGATAAACAGTGACCAATAGCTTTTCTTTTGGCAGCTTTAATACCTCAGTTAAAAACTCCCAGGCATATTGAATGGCATCTTCTTTAAAATAATCGCCGAAACTAAAGTTACCCAGCATTTCAAAGAAAGTATGATGACGCGCAGTATAACCAACGTTTTCCAGGTCGTTATGCTTACCACCGGCGCGAACACAGCGCTGCGAAGACGCGGCGCGGCTATAGCTGCGCTGCTCTGCACCAAGAAAAACATCTTTAAATTGCACCATACCTGCATTAGTAAATAACAAGGTGGCATCATTGCCCGGTACTAATGAACTACTGGCAACTACCTGATGTTGCTTTGACGCGTAAAAATCTAAAAATGCCTGTCTTAAGTCGGCACTGGTTTTTATCATAAGAGTATCCAAATTCTTTCTGTTAATTCTGTAATCTTTTCCACAATGGTGTCAGCTCAAGCGCTACACTCATCGATATTTAATACCGCAAAAATTTCATCAGTTGAAAAGCCGCGATATTGTAAAAATCTAATGCGCTTTGCCTTATCTTTTTGATCTTCAATTTTGCTGTTCGCAAATTTTTTCCGATAACATTGTTCAGCTTGTTGATACCAGTCAACTTCCGCCTGCTCTTCGGCTTCACTGATCACATGCGATGCCACGCCTTTTTGCTGGAGCTCAGCCACAATGTAACGTTTACCGTAGCCCTTGTTGATCCGGCTGCGAAACACGCTTTCTGCAAAGCGCTGCTCGCTTAGGTAGTTATTTTCCTGCAAAAATGTAATGACTTGTTCAATATCATCCGTTTGATATGAACGCTGGCGCAATTTATTAGTCAGTTCAGCAATGGAATGTTCTCGCCTTGAAAGCAAATCAATCGCGCTATGTAGTAGTGCTTTATCCAAACTATATATGCCAGTTAACTTCTCATATCACAAGATAATGCAATTTAGTGCAAAACATCTAACTATTCTACCCATAACTCAAGAAAAAATCTTAATTGATGATTAAAATATGATAAGTTTTTACATTAACTCCAGAATCACGCAAAATATTAAAAATGCTACCCGATATGCCGTTAATAACAATAGGGAACTGTATGAAGGAATATCTCAACCAATTTTATCGCTTACTGTTAATTTTAACGATGGCAACTACTCTGCTAGCCTGTGGCGGCTCCAGTGATAAATCACCTAAATACGCTATTTCTGCCAATACTTCTTCAATCAGTTTTAGCAATGAATTTCTTCAGATATCTGACGACAGCTTTCAGGTGAATATCACTTTTGAAGGCAATGGCCTGTTAGTAGGGTTTGCTCCCGACAGCCAACCGGTCGGCTGGTTGAATTTCCACACAGAAAACGTCACTTCGAGCTCTGCGAGCTTAATTATAAAAGTAGTCAATGCCGAAAATATAATTGCCAATAACTATCAAACCAAGTTACGCCTATCGACCGGTGATGTCGATAAAGTTAATCTGGTACATCATGATATCGATGTTTCATTACTCGTCTGGCAATTAATCACAGATAAAGAGCTGATCAGCTACCACGCCACGTTTGGCGAAACCGAAGTTACCAGTCAAACTTTAACCATTAGCAGTGAAGATAATCAATGGACGGCAGAAAGTGACAGCGAGTGGTTAACTCTAGATATTAGTGAAGGCACAGGTGATGGTGTACTCACTGTGACTCCCGACCTTAGCACATTTGACGCTGCTGGCCTCTATCAGGCTAATATCACACTAACCGAAGTGACTACGGGCGATAGTAAGGTGATCCCGGTAGAACTTGGTCTTGATCGTCATTACCTTTACAGCAACCATTCCAGCATCAGTTTGAGTCAGTTGGCGGATATAAGCGCCAGCACGGCAACCGTTAGCATTAACAGCAACAGCCCAACGGCGCTGAAATGGCAAGCAACAAGCAATGTTAGCTGGTTAAACTTAACCCCGAATGCTGATAGCAATGAACTCACTATCAGCGTTAACCAGGCACATAATTTTGACCTGGCATTGAATCAGGCAGAAATAACCGTCAATGCCATAAATAATGAAAATCATGTTATCGACACGGTTGAACCGGAAATCATCAAGGTTGCGTTTTATCAATCCAGTGAACCAAGTGCCAATCACACCATTGCAGATATTGCTATTAACAATCAGGCATTGATTACATCCCCTACACTGCCTTATGTTTATATTGGCGAGGCAAATCAGTTAAAAATATATCACCAATACACAGGTGAATTAGTCTCGACACTTGAGGTAGCGCCGGAAAACAGCTTATTGGAAAATTTGATTATTCACCCGGACGGCGAGCTGTTAATTGCCAAAGCAGACGAAACCATTGTCAATGAAGATGAAACAGAATCTATGGTGACTCACAGGTATCAGATTGATTTAACCGATCTTAGCGTTACTGAGCTTAGCGATACCACGATTGAATATGAGCCACTGCGCTTTATCAGCTTAGCAGGCCGCCATTTTATTATTACCCAGGCACTGGAAATCGCCGATAGTAATTTACAACGCCAGTATTGGGATCAGGCCAATGCGTTTTTCACCAGCAAGATAGATCAGGCCAACCAGAGTGAAGCCATTTATGCGCTGGATTTAACCGATTCTTCGTTTAAACGCTTTACAGCATTGGTTAATGACTTTACGACTGAACCTGTGCAACTGACACAAACTCATCAATACCGTCCCGAGCTGTTAACAGAAGAACAAATCGTTCGTGACTTTATCGTCAGCGATAATGAAAGCGGCATTTATGCCATCAGCCCAAGCAGTGAATGGCTCAGTTTTGACGGTGAAAACTTTAGCGATCAGGGCTTATTAGCGCAAGCGGAAAACAGCACCACCTTGTTATTAAGCAAGTCGAACAACAGCCGGGCACATTACGTGCGCTTTGAGCCAACACAGGGCTTTATTATTGATATTTATAACGAAAACCAGCAGCTGGTCAATAGCGTGAATACTTTGGGTCAACAGCCAACAGATGTTGCCCTTAGTCACGACGGTAAACGCATCGCAATTAATGCCGGTAACGCCGAACAACTGGAGTTGATCAACATTGAGCAAATTGACTTGTCAACACCATCATTGGAATTCACTACGACTTATGGTGATGCAAATATTGCAACTCAAGAATTCACCATAAATGGTTTAAGTGAGCAATGGCAAATCAGTTCAGACAGCGACTGGTTGCAAATATCAACAACAAGCAACGAAGATGGCATTAGCGTGACCACCGCTATCGATAATAGCAAAATCACTGGCTGGGGGCTATTTACCGGCCATATTACTGTCTTTGATCCGGCAAGCGGCACCAGCTCTGTTGTTACTGTAACCTTAGCGGTTGATGAAATAAGATTATATGGTCATACCCCATCATTAGCCTTTAACCAACAATTTGATAAGAGTTATTTAACTCACACCATAAATATCTTAACTAACAGCAAAAGCGCTATTGCTTGGCAAGCAACAACAACAGCCAGCTGGTTAACATTAAGCAGTGATATGGTAAATAACACCTTAACGGTAACCGCGGATCCAAACCAGGTGACTGGCGATGGGCAATTTACTGCAAAAATCACACTTACGCCGCAAACTGCCGGTGCCAGTATCGACGGCGTGATAAACGTCAGTTTAACTAAAGGTGATTTTGATACCAGTGATTTCTCAGAGCTGGTAATCGATAACATCACGCCAAATACGGCTGGTGTGGTATTAGATCCTATTCGCCCTTACCTCTATGTTGCCCAAGGCGATGCAATCAATGTTTATCACATTATTGATGGCACTAAGGTCACTAGCATGGCATCACCGCTAGCGAATTTTGATTTAACTAACTTAGTTGTTCACCCGGATGGTTCTGTACTACTAACATCAAATATTGAAACTTATCTGGATGAAAATGAGCAAGAGCAAACCCGCACTAACTATTATCAGGTGGATTTGGCCACACAAAGCTTTACACAACTAGTCAGCGATACTATCGATATTGAATATCCGCCAGCTAAAATCATTATCGTATCAGGTAAAGCAGTGGTAGTAACCGAAGCGTTAGAGCTAGCAGATCTTAACTTGCACCGACAATACTGGGACAGTGAAAATGCCTATTTAAGCTCTATTCTAACCGGAATCACCGCCAGCAATACTTTGGTAGCATTGGATGCCACCAACACAAACCTGATGCATCATACAATAACTTATAATGCATTTGCCGATAACTTGGTCAAGATCAGCGCAACAAAAGACTACATCAATAATGCTTATGGTAACGGGGTATTAGCACTGGCTACCAGCAAAAATGGTCAGAATATCTACACCGCTAACACGGCATCTGAGTGGTCAACCTTTGACGGCGAAACGTTTAATGATCAAGGTTTATTAGATGCTAATCCATTAACTTCACCCGTTGCAGTAATCACCGACAATATGGATAACAGCTATTTCTACCGTTTTGATTTTACTATTGGCTACTTTACTTTAAGCAAATACGATGCAAATCAAACCAATGTCTGGGCATCGGCTTATAGCGCAGGTTCGACTGAAGTCTATCTGTCAGCTGAGTATCAACGGCTTATCCATTACAACAGCGATGAGCAAAAACTCGTTATCGATTTTATCGCTGATTAATCTTTTTTCGCACGGCATTTAGTCTACATGCCGTGCGAGCTTTCTGATACCAGTTAATTGACGAAGTTAGTGCAAAGCTAGAAATAAACATCGAGCTAAGCCTTCTAGCTCTGAGGCTAAGCTTGTTAATCCCCCGATTATTGCAGCTTATCAAATCACTATCAGGCAGCTAAAATATTGAATCAATTACCCAGCTAAACCAGCAAGTAGCGCTTTAACCTCTTTGATTTCACTATCCCCTTTGGCAACTTTTAGTGCTTTTTCAAGCGTTGTTTTCGCGTCCGTTTCATTACCCTGCGCCAGTTGAATTTTGGCTAAACAATACCAATTGAAATAAATATTTAACCCATTCAGAGCTGTGTCAGGGAAGTTAGAACAAAGCAAATTGATGCAGGTGTAGTCATTCTCCATCAAAGCAATTTGTAAAGTTATCACTTTCTTGACAAGCTCCCAAAGGGCGAGTTTAAAAGGCTTATATGCTGCGTTACTGATTTTGCTAAGGGAATAACCATTAGCAGCAATCAAAGCCTTGCCTCTAAGCCTTTTAATTCTCGCTGAATGAGCAAATATTTAATTCACTTGGTATAAAGCATGGCTGAAGTATCGTTTGGCAAATAATACTGCCACCTTTGCGCCACTGTTAACGCCTGCTGATATTCTTTGTCCTCGTACAGCATTCTGGTGATAAATCGTAAGCAATTTACGCTGTTCCAGCGATCCGCATTAGGGTAAATTTTATAGCCATATTGCTTGGACAACATTTGATAATAACCTTCGATATTTTGCAACGCATCACCGGGCGCCTTAATTAATTCGCGGTATTTAGGAGCCCATAGAGATTCAGGATAGATAATATCAATAAAAGACAACATGCCTTTTAGTAGCACATCATAATGTCGCTCATTGTTAATGGTTTCAACAACCAGGCGTTTAGCGGCTTGTTTTGGTGGTAAATAGCCTCTTTTAAGCGCGGCCAAATTGTGCTGATACTCAGGCTTTTTTTCAATATCATCATCGGCACCAACAAAGTAAATCAGTCCTGCTCTTTTATCGCTGTTTGGCTGCGTATCACTGTTAGTATTAATCGTGTGTAAAATATCGCTATAAATGGTCGATGTTTCGCTAAAACCCATGCCAATCATGTCACTGGCTGCAAGAAACATATAATCGTCAAACAAATATGGTTTGTTAACCAAAGCGTATAATGGAAACAGCGAACTGCCCGATACGCCGATAATTTGCCGATAATCATTGGCGTTATAATGTTTAGTCAAATAAGGAAACAGTTCTTGTTCCAAGTGTTTGATATAGCGATTTACATCGCCATAGGCGTTTAGCGTCGGTGCTCGCCACATACCATTAGTTTGCACTTCTGGGTAATAGCCGCTGTAATTTAGACTAACCACGATAGTATCTGGCATACGATCAACCGAGGTTAAATGTTTAACGATACCTGAGATTTGATGAAAAAACTGATCGCCATGGCTGCCATTAACAAATAATACCGGAAACGTTTGATAGCAGGGTAAGATCATGAGATTTCATTGAGACGCAATTTGTGATCAAATACTCAA
>CAZUHQ010000092.1:3344-14504 GCA_964620605.1 uncultured Thalassotalea sp. | reverse complement strand
CGGACTTGCAGCATCTTGCCTGTTTACCTAGCAACAACTACCGGGAACATAGCCTAGTAAATATTTATTAACCCAATATTTCAGGTTACAAAATTATCACATAGTAAAAATCTAGGTTGGTATAAGGTTGTTAAGGCGTGCGATTATAAATAATATTTTCAGAAACTTATTTATTACACCGAACTTAACAAGATACTGGTTTCACTGTTCAGTACGCCATCAATGGTTCTAACATCACGCAATACGCGATCAAATTCTAGTAAATCGGCAGTGTGAATTTCCGCTACCAGATCCCAGGCACCATTAGTCGTATGGATCTTTTCAAGCTGAGGGATACCCCGTAATTTGTTGATCACTTGCGTCGTTGTTTTACCCGCAACTTCAATCATCATAATCGCTTTAATCACATCCGTTTCCAGCTCGCTATGCGCCCTGACAGTAAACCCTAAAATAGCACCTGAGCTGATTAAACGATCTAAGCGGTTTTGCACTGTACCACGCGAAACATTAAGCTGCTTTGCCAATTTAGAGATAGAAGCCCGCGCATCGCTGCGCAAAATCGCCACTAACTCTCTATCAATAGCGTCGTGAAGATACACTCGTTTATTCATCGTTAACGCTCCAATATTTAAACTAAAATATCATTTTGCCATAAAAACCTAACAAAGTGATAAATATCAGTTCATTTTTTACAAAATCTTAGCATTTTGATTAACAACGAAGCTCGCTAGTATAGAACTTAATCATTCAACTGTTTTATTTTTTATCTATCAAACGAGATAAATTACGACATTTAGGAAAAAGAGCGTTATATGGTACAAGTTGCAAACACAGCTCAAGATCAAAAATTATCGAACGTTGCATTTATCAGCGTCACGCAAATGAAGGAATTACTAGGTTACGTCGGCCCAGAAAAATTTATCACTGGCTTAATTAGTTATCTGGAGCAAGATTTTTCGCGCTGGAAACTATTTAATAAATCGCCGAGATTTGCCGCCCATTCCCCTGACGGCGTTATTGAGCTGATGCCAACTGGAGACCTTGAGCAGTTCAGTTTTAAATACGTTAACGGACACCCTAAGAACCCGATGTCAGGATTTCAAACGGTTACCGCATTTGGCGTATTATCGGATGTCGCTACCGGTTACCCAATACTGCTATCAGAAATGACGATACTCACCGCATTAAGAACCGCTGCAACATCAGCGATGGCGGCAAAATACTTAGCACCAAAAAATGCCACTACCATGGCGATGATAGGTTGCGGCGCCCAATCCGAATTTCAGGTTATCGCATTTAGCACTGTACTTGGCATTAAAAAAATACGTTTATATGATATTGACCCAGAAGCAATCACTAAATGTCAAAACAATCTTGTAGATAAAGGCTTAGAGATTACCACTTGCCGATCAGTAGATGAGGCTTTAATCGGTGCCGACATCATTACCACATGCACAGCAGATAAACGTAATGCCACTATTTTAACCAGCGAGCAGGTAACCGATGGTGTTCATATCAACGCTATCGGTGGCGACTGCCCAGGCAAAACAGAGCTCGAAGCGAAACTACTAGGACGTGCAGATATTTTTGTCGAATATGAACCGCAAACACGTATTGAAGGTGATATTCAGCAACTTCCAGCAAATTCTCCAGTGACAGAGCTTCATCGCGTCATTAATCAAGAGCAAAACGGCCGAGTAGATGAAAAACAACTAACAATCTTTGATGGGGTTGGTTTCGCCATTGAAGACTTTTCCGCCTTAAGGTATGCCAACAAACTGATCAAAGAGCATGAGCTATATCGTTCACTTGAGCTGTTAGCGAACCCAAATAATCCGAAAAATCTATATGGCTTAGCCATGTTCTCACAGTAATGGAGAGATATTATGTCACTTTGTCCACAAGCACCATCGGCCGTTGTCATGATACGCCCACATCACTTTTTTCCAAACGAAGAAACCAAACAAGACAACAGTTTCCAAACAAAAACTTTGCTTGATAAAGAAATCGTAAGCCGAACGGCCTATCAACAGCTTACACAAGCAAGCGAGCAACTAACAGCCGCAGGTATTAAAGTCCACCTTTTTGAAGACCAAAGTGAGCAAACTCCGGACTCAGTATTTCCTAATAACTGGTTTTCAACCCATGCTGATGGACATATTGTTATTTATCCGATGTATGCAGAAAATCGCAGAAAAGAACGGAGAAACGACGTCATCGAGTTACTAAAAGCTCAATATCAGGTACGGGATGTGATTGATTATTCCACGCTAGAGTCGCAAAATGTTTATCTTGAAGGCACCGGCGCTATGGTGTTAGATCATATCGAACAAATTGCTTATGTTGCCCGTTCAAAACGCGTTCACCCGCAAGCTCTGGTAGAATTTTGCCATCAACTTAACTTTAAACCTGTGGTTTTTGATGCACAAGATAAGCACGGCGTTCCCGTCTACCACACCAATGTATTAATGTGCATTGGTCATGATTTTGTTATCGCAGGCTTTGAGATGATCAAAAATCAGCAGCGCCGCGCCGAGATTATCCAGGGCTTTAAGCAGGCGGGAAAGTCCATCATTTCCCTTAGCGAACAGCAAATCAACGCATTTTGTGGCAATGCCCTTGAATTACAAGGGAGCTTTGGACGTATTCTGGCACTTTCAACAACCGCCAATGCAGCGCTAACCTGTGAGCAGCGTGCAACATTAGAACAAAGTGTTAAATTGCTACCGCTTGAAGTATCGGCAATTGAGTTTGCAGGTGGTTCAGTGCGCTGCATGCTCGCCGGTATTCATTTAGCCAAACGCTGAACAAAATTTGATAATGGCTAGAGCCTGTTGATAACATTGAGAAGCCAAGCACTACAAACTAGCCAGCAACAAGTTAACCAGAACAACAAAAAAGGACAGCAAATGATCAGTGACATTGTAAGCGCCATTAACAATATTTTATGGGGTCAAGGCCAAATACTCATTTACTTACTGCTATTTGCCGGTTGCTGGTTTTCATTTAAGCTGCGTTTTATTCAACTGCGCGACTTTCGTTACATGTTTACCGTAATGAAAGGCAGCACTCAATCGAATAAATCAGGGATCAGTTCTTTTCAGGCGCTTTGTACCGGGCTTTCTGCCCGGGTTGGCACTGGTAACCTGGCCGGGGTTGCGATGGCGATTTCCTTAGGCGGCAGCGGCGCGATTTTTTGGATGTGGTTAATCGCACTACTGGGCATGGCGACCGGCTTTGCCGAAAGCGTCCTTGGTCAGCTCTATAAAGTGCGAGATGAACACAAAGAATTTCGCGGCGGCCCAGCGTATTATATCCGCGCAGGACTTAATAAACCTTGGCTATCCATTTGTTTTTCTCTGGCACTGTTTCTTGGCTATGGCCTGACTTTCAGTGCAATGCAGGCTAATACCATCGCCGATGCCTTAAATAATACTTTTGCCATATCTCCTGTCTATTCCGGCGCTGTTATTGTCGTCATTGCCGCCTGTATTGTGGTTGGCGGCCTGCGCAGCATCGCACGCTTTGCCGAACTGATAGTGCCTTTTATGGGGCTGGCATTTGTTGCCACCGCTATTATTATCACTTTGATTAATATGGATTTAGTGCCAAGCATGTTAGCGGATATCTTCTCGTCCGCATTCGGTTTAAATGAAGCAGGTGCAGGAGCACTAGGCGCCGCAATAAAACATGGCGTGCAGCGCGGATTATATTCCAATGAAGCCGGTGCTGGTAGTGTCCCTCATGCAGCCGCTGGTGCATCGCCAGTGCCTAATCACCCGGTCGCCCAGGGTTATGTCCAAATGTTAGGGGTATTCTTAGACACTATTGTACTTTGTAGCTGTACTGCCGTGGTGATTTTACTGGCTAACCTTAATATCAGCGGTGAAATGGAAGGTATCGGCATGACTCAAGATGCAATGGGAGTACATCTGGGCGCTGGCGGTAATTACTTTGTCGCAGCCGCCATTTCACTATTTGCTTTTACTTCCGTGGTTGCCAATTATGCTTATGCCGAAAGTAACCTGCACCTGTTTAAACTGGACAATAAGCTAGGTCGTACGCTTTATACCGGCGTTTACTTGGCGATGGTATTTTGGGGAGCAAACGCGACATTGAAACAGGTATGGGGACTAGCGGATATGGCGCTTGGGCTGATGACACTGGTCAATATTTACGCCATCACCCTGCTCACTCCTACCATAGTGAATTTAACTCAAGATTATTTAACCAAGCTTAAGCAAGGTAAAAAGATAGAGTTTTCCTTAGAAGAAGTGAAAATTCAGGGCAAAACCGAGCCTGGTGTTTGGTGATAACGTTAAAAAGACAGTTTGTAAATATCAAGCTAAATAATCTCAGCTACACATAAGCCATGCTTTGGTATGCGGCTGTTTTTAATACAAACCTGAGGTGAACTATTTAAGCCGAGATTCTTTCTGTAGTTCAAAAGAAAGAATCTCGGAATTTTAATAGGGTTAACTTGTTTATTGAAATATGCCTGTTAACTGGCATTTGGGATAAAATAACGCTCAATAATATCAAACACCTTATTGGTATCTTTATTACCAGTAAAGACAATTAATAGCTCATATTCTGGCAGTAAAATGATCCACTGACCGTAAGAACCACGCGCACCGATAAAATTAAACGCTTTACCGGCTTTTTTCCCATTAAACAACCACCACCAGTAACCATAGTTAAACTGCTCAAGCCATTGACCATCATCAACACTAGCTCGAGTTGATTGTGAGATCCATTGTGAAGAAATTAGCTGTTGTCCCTGCCACTTTCCTTTGTTTAAGTAAAGCTGACCAAACTTTGCCATATCGCGAGGCAGCATATGAGCGCCAAGTGCTTCACCACTAGGAGAGCGATCGAAGCGATAATTAACGATTCCCATTGGAACAAGTAAGTGCTGATCAATAAACTCAATAAAGGATAGCTCAGTTTGATTTTCGATGATGCGATGCATCACCAGGTTTAAGCCAGAAAAATACGAGAACACACTACCCGGACTGTTTGCCATTTCTTGCGATAACGTAAATTTTGCCCAATTCTCGCTTTGATTAATATTTTTAGAATTACATCCACTGGTATTGGTTTCGAGACAATCTAAACCAGCCCGCATGGTTAATAAATCTTCGAGCCTGATCTCGCTTTTTAAAGGATCCCAATCGACATCTTCAAACCCAGGCAGTAAGTCCTTGATTGGTTGATTAACCGTTTGCAGATAACCTTGATCCATCAAAATACCGACGACTGCAGAATCAAAGCTCTTAATCGCAGACTGAGTCTGATGTAATTTACTTGACGAGTAACCGTTAAAATATTCTTCTAAAAGAAGATATCCTGATTGAGCAACGAGAATGCTGTCAATTTCAGGGTAATCACCATGCTTAATTAACCGGATCAGTGTTTCAATGTTTGCAACATCAAGGTCACTATCTGCTAGGGATGCTACTGGCCAGCTATCACCTAACTGTTCGGGTATTTGATAGTCATATTCAGCTGGCTCGATAATAACGACTTCTTTAGCTTTACTGTTACTCCCACCACAACCAGCTAGCAATAATACGGATAAGCCGTACACAATAAACATCAATTTTTTCAACATAATCAGTCCCGTTAATTATTTTTCTTATCAAGCTAATGTTTTAAACTCATTGGCAAATCATGATAAGCCCCGCTCTAACAAACACCAGTTCACAATGATAAAAACGGGTGATTTTTTTGTGATGTTTATATTTTTCATAGTGTTATGAAAGTTAAACAAAGAGTGATATCATCAAAAAACCGGTCGATTAGGATTCATTTCATGCTGAATAATCAGCTTTGTAAGACAACAGATAAAACAATTTACCAGATTGGTTGCTGGCAAGTTAATCCTCAAACGAATGAACTGATCGGCAATGAAACAACAACGCGCATCGAACCTAAGGCGATGGATGTGTTGATGTACTTAATGAAACATCAACCTAAGGTGATCTCTACAGACGAACTTCTCGCGCAGGTTTGGGGAGAGATTGTCGTTACCGCTAACACAGTTCGGCGTATCATTGCCCAACTAAGAAAAGTATTAGATGATAAAGAAAGCTCAGATAGTCACATTCGTACTATTCCTAAAGCAGGTTATCAACTGGTAGCCGAAGTTAAACGACTTAACCCACAAACAAATAAATTAACTAGCTCCCCGAAAAAATTTACTAAAGCACATTATTTGCTGCTGGCTTTGGGCTTAATTTTTGCTTTAACTTTGTTATGGTTCTGGCAACCAGGCAGTAAAATAGCGCCCTTCACTACATCAACAGGTGTTGAACCGATAACTGTAATGCCAGCGAAAGAATGGGCACCGAGATATGCACTAAACGATCAATGGATCAGTTATCTCTATCAAAACGAAGGATCAGGTCAATTTCAATTATTTATGCAATCAACCACAGATAATAAGCCCTATAATGTTTTATCAAGCAATGGCATTATCAGTAGCTATAGCTGGCTTGGTACATCAGATAAGCTAGTGATTGCAGAATTTATCAATAAGCAATGTTTACTAAAACTTTATCAATTTAACGCCAGCAGCAAACAGTTAGCTTTTATCAAAACCATTGAAGACTGTGGTATAAAACCGATTTATCAGCTGACTTACAGTCAGTTTAACCAAAGCCTTTATTGGCTGTATCAAAGTGATACTGGCTTAAATAGCAGTAGTAGACTAAAACTAGTGTCTTTAGCATCAGTAAAACCCGATAAAAGAAAAAAATCTTTACCTGAGATAGATAATATTTATGTGGTAGCCGCTTCGCCAGATGGACGCCAACTGGCATTTTTAAGGCAATTCCAATGGGAATATAGTGATATCTATCTCTATGATATCGCTGAACACAGACAGCAAAAACTATTATCAGGTCAACCTTTTATTCAAAGCTTAAGCTGGTCAAGACAAGGTAAACAAATACTATACGTAAGCGATAACCAGTTAACTTTTCTCTCGCCAGATTCACGTACTTTGCCACTTGGTTTTAGCAGCGAAAATATAATCAAAGACGCCTACTTTTCCCCAAAAGGGGAACAATTACTCTATGTCAGTGACACCGGCCGCTACCAACTGCAATCACTGTCATTACTCGCTCCAGATAAACCCACTCCCGTTTCCTGGGGCTCTTCGCAAAATGAACGTAATCCAGCATTTGCTAACGATGGTAAACAGCTGGCCTTTATCACAAATCGCAATGGTAAGTACCGTATTTGGATACGCAGTGCCAACGGCGATAGCTACCCACTGCAAACAAATGAGCTTGCTTTGGATCAAACCCTTATTCGCTGGTCAGCAAATGATCGTTATTTGCTGTTTCATAGTGCGAATGCACTTTACCGTTATGATTTAACAACAGATAGTTATAAAAAATTAACACCGGATGAAATTTATGCTGATGTTGTTGGCTGGTCATATCGTCAACCTAAGCAAGTATATTTTCGCAGTGACAAAGGCGGTCAATTTAATATCTGGCGATTAAATACCGAGACCTTAACGATGACAAAGCTAACGACAGATGGTGGATTTAGCGGTCACGAGTCAAAAGACGGGCGCTATTTTTATTACACAAAGAAAAATCGAGATGGATTATGGCGTATCGATCTGGATAACATGCAGGAAAATTTAGAGTTTACAGATTTTGAAAAAGAAAATTACCTAAGCTGGTGGTTATTTGAAGATGGCATCTACTATTTGCACGGTGAACATGGAGCAGGCCTTTACTGGTGGTCATTTTCGCAAAAAGAATTTCGTCAGTTATGGCAAATGCCGCCTAAGCATCACGGTGGCTTTGCGGTATCTAGAGAGCTTAAAACCGTTATTTTTGCAATCAAACCGCTGGAACAGTGGAACATCATGCAACTAAAAGGTTTTTAACAAACCTTTTTAACTTATTGATTTATATTCAATCATTAAAACATCACAAAAACCTCAAGCATATTTTATTGAGCCTTTTCTTACACTTGGTTAATTTGGCTATCAATAATAAGCCACAATAAGAAATCTGCTATGAAATCAAAATTTTCAATTGCACCTTTATGCTCTCTACTTTTAGTCTGTAGCCAATTATTATGCATCAGCGGATGTCATGACAATAAAAGCAAAACGCCCCCTGATGTAGAAATACAACCTCAACTAACCATGCTGCAACAACTGCAACAACTGCCTGATGTAGATGTGGAAAAACGCTCAAGCCCAATTGACGGATACGATTATTATTATTTACAGCTACAACAACCTATTAACCATAACTCTCCAGCATTAGGAACTTTCAAACAACATATCCGGTTATTGCTCAAAGATAACCAACGACCGACGGTACTTAATACAAAAGGTTATGGCCTGCCAGGCGAGCAACAACTGCGCTTAACAGAATTAGCTACTGAGCTGGATGCGAATCAAGTTGAAGTAGAACACCGATATTTCAACGGTTCTACGCCGGAAAATCACAACTGGCAATATTTAACTATTGAACAGGCTGCTGCCGATCATAACCGGATCATTGAACTGCTTAGCCCATTACTCGGACATAAATGGCTTGCCACTGGCAGAAGCAAGGGCGGCATGACAGCCACTTACTTAAAACGCTTTTATCCTCAGGCTGTGTCTGGAGTAGTAGCTTATGTCGCGCCACTGTCGCTAGCGCTTTGGGACGAGCGATTTATCGATTACTCACTTTCTGTTATCAAAAAAGAGTGCAGTGACAAATACAAGCAGTTTCAGCGGCAAGCATTACTACGACTGGACGAAATACAAGAGCAAGTGCAAAATTGGGCGACAGAGAAAAACTATACCACCGAGAGTAATGGCTATGACCTGTCCGACCGCTTACAAGCAGAAATCGCTTTATCTTGGATTGAAAGAAGTTCGTATTTTCAAGACATGGGGTGCGATTCCATTCCTGCTCCGGAAGACGATACTCAAGTCTACGTTGAATATCTCTACCAAGGTAGTGGATTTGTCTTTTTAGTTGATGAAGGGCTTATCGGCTGGTTGCCTTATCATATCCAGGCAGCAAAAGAGCTTGGCAACTTTGCCGTTCCGTTATCACATATAGAAGATTTACTAACGTTCGACGTCACCGATTTCAAGCTCAATTTATTAGGGCAGTCCATGCCAGAGTTTCACCCCGAAGTAATGCAAAATATTTACGACTGGGCCGAAACACAAGCGAGTGAATTGATCATGATCTACGGCGAACAGGATATTTTCACCGGCGGTGCTTACCCTATCACGACAGATCCTAGCCGTGACACTCAACTACATATAGCGCCGGGGTTACATAATATCTCGATAAGCGATTTATCAGAGGCCGCCCAAGACGAGATTTATTCTACAATAACCGAATGGTTGCACTAGAGGCTGTTCATTTCCCAGCAAATAGCATTAAATCGCGTTACCAAATCTGGAGAGGCCATTTATCGCATTTGAAATAAAAATGACCTGGTATTAATACAAATAGTGATTAATCGCTGCCAACTGTCAGTCTCATGATATCTGATTAAATATCTTTCCATTGTGAAAACACTAAACGCTGGCAATTATCGGTGATATCAAAATGAAACCTGGCGTTTAACTGGTGAGGATGGTGTATTAACACCGCTTATCAAACAACTAACAGAAGCTGCACTCAAAGCAGAGCTAGAGCAACACCTAAAATCAGATCAACAACCAAACCGTAAGAATGGTACTAGCAAGAAAATGGTTAAATCATCCGTAGGCCAGTTCGAGCTTGAAACGCCAAGAGACCGCACTGGCTCATTTAAACCACAACTGGTCAAGAAAAATCAAACGAAACTAACGCCTGAAATTGATCAAAAAATCCTATCCATGTTTGCGCTAGGTATGAGCTATCGTGATATTCGAGGCCATGTTCAAGAGATGTACGGCATTGAAATATCTGAAGCTACCATTACTGGCGTCACCGACCAGTTGATACCAGAGCTTAAGGCTTGGCAATCTCGAAGCTTAGATACGTTGTATCCGTTCATCTGGCTTGATGCCATTCATTATAAAATCAAGGAAAGTGGCCGCTACGTTAGCAAGGCTGTTTACACCGTACTTGGTATTAATATCGAAGGTCGCAAGGAATTACTTGGTCTGTATGTATCAGAAAGCGAAGGCGCTAACTACTGGCTATCGGTATTAACCGATTTACACAATCGTGGGGTATCAGATATTTTAATCGCCTGTGTTGATGGGCTTAAAGGGTTCCCCGAAGCTATTGGCACTATCTACCCTGAAACAAAGCCTTTATGGCTGATTTAAAGCCAGTTTATCGTGCTGCTACCAAAGATGCCGCCGAGGCTGCATTAGACGAACTAGATGCTAAGTGGGGCAAGCTATATCCCATCGTTATCGATTCTTGGCGTCGTAAATGGGCGAACCTATCAATTTACTTCAAGTACCCGGACTATGTGCGCAAGGCCATTTACACCACCAATGCTATTGAGCTGTGCACCGCCAATTTAGGAAATTGACCAAAACTAAAGGTGCTTTCCCTAACGAAAATAGCTTGATGAAATTATTGTATGCAGGCATATTGAACGCTTCTAAAAAATGGACAATGCCAATCCATAATTGGAATCTGACATTGTCGCAATTAGCCATCCATTTCGAAGGTAGGCTAGATGGCATGCTAGATATTTAGCAATTTAGGCTGACACAGAATTCTGAACGCCCTCGCCTTAAATAAAATCTAATCAATTAAGATACCTTAAATTTTAAGCTACGCGCAGCTTTCTGCGATACAAGTTGGCTAATAGCAAGATAGCTAAATAGCCAAATGAACCACCAGAGCCACCTGAACTGCTAGAAGAGCTATTCGTGCCATTATTTGTACCCGCTTGGCTGGAGCGCGAAGCATCTAGCGGATAGGCATCACTGCTGTCGAGAACTCCATCATTATCATCATCAGTATCGGCGTTGTTTCCTGTACCATCGTTATCAGTATCGACAGATTCACTGGCATCTAATGGAAAGGCATCATTTTGATCTTCAACACCGTCGTTATCATCATCGCTATCGACATTATTTCCTATGCCATCGTTATCAGTATCGACAGATTCACTGACATCTAATGGAAAGGCATCATTTTGATCTTCAACACCGTCGTTATCATCATCGCT
>CAZUHQ010000092.1:0-3244 GCA_964620605.1 uncultured Thalassotalea sp. | reverse complement strand
ATCGACATTATTTCCTATGCCATCGTTATCAGTATCGACAGACTCGCTTTCATCAAATGGAAAAGCATCTAAGCTGTCTTCAACGCCGTCGTTATCGTCATCAGTATCTGCGTTATCTCCAATGCCATCGTTATCGTGGTCAAACGCTTCTTCAGGATCTAACGGATAAAGATCAATCACGTCCTCAACACCATCATTGTCGTCATCCATGTCAGCATTATTTCCGATACCATCATTATCGGTATCGACAGACTCACTTTCATCAAATGGAAAAGCATCTAAGCTGTCTTCAACACCATCATTATCATCATCAGTATCGGTATTATTTCCGATACCATCACCATCAGTATCTTGAGATTCGGCTGGATCATCGGGAAACGCATCTTTATGATCAGCAACCCCGTCTCCATCGCGATCATCTTCTAAATAACTGATAAAACGCCCCTGGTTATATTCATCAAGGTTAGAAATACCGTCACCGTCTTTATCGCCTGTTGCATCACTGGCATCAAAATGATTCAGCCCGTTTAAGATCTCAACATCATCGGGGATGCCATCGTTATCTCTATCCATGTCTTCAAGATCACTAATGCCGTCATTGTCGTTATCTAAAGTCGCTAACTCCTCTTTAGAGCCACCGAGTAAATAGGCATTGGGTTGAGTAAGCAGCCAAAAATCACTACCGTCGTCAAACTGAACTTTGATCGACGCTAAGCTTGTTTCATCAACTCTTGGTAATGCTAGTCGATACCTTGCATTATAAGGCCATTCTTCAGTTTGAGAGCTTAACAAGGCAACGTCTAATTGCTGCCATTGACCTGAAGTGTTAACCCAGGCAGTGAGGTTATCTGTTGAAACACCGGTATGCTTGATCCCGAGCGAAATATCAATAACGTCAACAGCTTCTGCGTTGTTATTTGCCTCTGAACTAAGCTCAATTTGATAAATCTGAGTGCTATTGTTAGGTACGGCGACAAAATTTGCTAACTGTTTTCGGCCGTATAAATAATTGCTAAAACCTTGTTCAATGCGCTTTTTATCACATTGCCATACATTAGGTGTGTCATCATAAAAGTTTGATTGAGATACAGATTTAACGACGAGATCGTCACAAACCAATAGCCAATGCTTTATATGATCATTACCAATTCGAGAGTTATTAGCGCCAAATAACCAAGTATCAAACAGAATATATTCGTCTTGCCAAAAGATACTTGCTTGGGGAAAAATGCCTTCTCCGGCCAAGCGGTAACTCGACAGTTCAACATGTTTTGTCGAGTCAAGTAGCATCAAGTCATGCTTATATAAACTATAGGCTCCCTGCTGTTCAAATCTGATCACGCCAGATTCATATCCTTTAGAAAACTCTCCTACCAGTAAATCATAATAACCAAATCGTTGGTTAGAAAACTCATTGCCATGTAAAGTAACAGTAAACTCGCCATTAATAACATCCGCTTGATCTGAGTTCATCCAAGATGAAGGCCCTTCGAGAGTATAAGCATATCGAGTCCAGCCTTGTGGCCACCTATAAGGGTCAATCCATAAATTATTTCTTAAGCGCCAGCTCATTTTTTCATCAGAATACGCATTAACAGGCACATTAAATGCGACTTTTTTATCTGCTGTTCCGTCCAATGAAAAACTAATATCGCCGGAAATTTCCGTTAAAGACTCTGTATGGACATAGGTATGATAATCTTCACTTGGCGTACTTTTATCGCCCGCCATAAGAGAAAAATTAAACTCTAAACCCAAAGGCAACTCAGAGACGTAAACCGGATAACGGGTAAAATAGCCGCTATCTTGCCAGCTCCAAAAATGAAACTGGCGATCTAAATTGTCAGGGTAAGCCACTTCAACATAAGTGCCGCCGCCGTAGAGGTTGTCTAGGGTTTTATTATTGCCTTGATGGTCGGTAAAGCCGTCAAGCTGTATTTTATGAATGGCATCGGCTTTGGTAATTGATACTTGAGTATCTTGCTTAACATCACTGAGCTCTTTAACAACAACGGCGTAACTATCGCCATAATTGACAAAACTTGAAAAGAAATAATTCCCGGGTAAAAGATACTCACTACCACTTTCTTGATAATTGATTGTCCGGCTTTTCCCGCTATCTCTATTATGCAGCCAAACACTATCGGTATACTGATCAGCGCTCCAATCAAATTTAATCGCATCAAAAATGAGCACTGGCACAGTAGATGAAAAAGCACTATTCGAGATAGTCAGGTTTTTGCGTTGTAATAAAGCATCGGGATAAGCAAGTGATTCGGTATCTATTTTTAATGAAATAGTAATGCTTTGTACTTGCCCAGCGGAAAAAGTCAGCTCTGCTCCTTCTAGCACACTGTAATCAATACCTGCTGTCTTTTTACCAAAATCTAAATTAACGGTTACCTCTTGTTGAGTCACATTCGTTAATTCCAATGTAGTTTGCAGCTCAACTTCTTTAGCACTTCGGTCTAATCGCTCAAATAACAGATAACTTTTACCTGGTAAAACCTGGGCTTGAGCCGCTTTTAGTACATTTAATCGCCCAGCACCTGCGGCAAAAAATTCCTGACCTATATCGTCGGTATTTGCCACCAGCAAGCTTTTGATTTGCTGACCATCAAGGTCTGGATGTTTTTGTTTTACTAAAGCTGCGGCGCCAGCAACATGAGGTGCCGCCATTGAGGTTCCCGACAGGGATACTAAACCTTCACCAATTGCCAAAGAATAGATATCTGACCCCGGCGCGGCTATTTCGGGCTTTTGATATTGATCGGTTAATAACGGTCCACGAGAGCTAAAAGATGACATTTCATCATATTTAGTAGTAGATGCCACAGTCAACGCATGCCGTGCGTTCCCAGGTGAAGTGACGGTAAATTGTCTTTCACCTTCGCCTTCATTCCCGGCCGAGATAACCACCAAGGTGCCTTTTTTCGCCAGCTCATCGACGGCAACTGTTAAAGGATTGTCTAATGCAAAGCCACCACCAATACTGATATTTACGATATCGACACCATCATTTGTCAGCGGGTCGCCATCCGGATCGACAGCTTTTTCTAACGCCGCAATGATATGCTCTGTCGGACAGTAATAATCACAGACTTTATATGCAACAAACTTAACATCGGGAGCAACACCTTGAGTCGCCCCCTGAGCTCCAATAATACCCGCAACATGAGTGCCGTGACCTCAGGGCAAACGCATAAGCGGCTAAAAAACAGTCACCAACACTTTTTCTGCATAA
>CAZUHQ010000091.1:0-14652 GCA_964620605.1 uncultured Thalassotalea sp. | reverse complement strand
GCAAAGGATCAGCATTTTGTTGTAATAATTCATTATTAGTACTCTGCTGTTTGGAGAGTTGTAAATGGCTTTCCTGCAAACGCACTATGCTGTGTTCCAGCTGCTGCATTTGATGACTGGTTTTTTCAAGCTTAAGTTCTGCGCTGTGTTTTTGCTGCACCAGCTCTTTTTGCTGTTGTTGCTGTTGCTGCACATTTTGTTGTAATTGCTGCAATGCTTGTTGGGTTGTTTGAAAGTCTTGCGCCAAAGTCACTTCTTGCCCCTGCTGCTGTGTAGTGCTATCTTTCGCTTGTTCGAGCTGTTCCAACTCCTCGGTTAACTGTGCTAATTGCCCGGTTAAACCTTGTTTTTCTTGAGTAACTGCCTGTATTTGATCACTTAACACTTGCTTCGCTTGTTTATGAAGTTGCTGCGCTTGTTGCCACTCAAGTTGTTGTTGCTGTTTTTGTTTAAGCTGACTGTTAAGTTCCTGTTGTTGTACAAGCCAGTGCTGTAGCTGCTGCTCAATATTTTTAACTTGCAACTCATCGTTTGTCAGCTCACGCTCGAGCTCAGATAACTGTTCGATAACTGCGCTGAACTCCTGCTGATAAGCCAGGTAATCATTTTTTTGCTGCGCTATCCCTATGCCATAACGAATAAATGATCTGCTTAGCCATAAGCCTTGCTGGCAAATTACCGACTCACCTGCGGCTAATTCAGCAGCCAGATTCATTGCCTGCTGAATATTATCGGCAATTTTTATCCGGTTTAACTGAGGAATGATTTCAGGAGCGCCGGAGATTTTTTCCGCTAACGAGCCGCTAGCAATACTTTCCCCCGAACTTTGCTCAACAAGCAGAAATAAACTCTCAGGCAACTTGCTGTTCGCGATTAACGACAATGGAAAATCAGTAAAACACTGGGCTTTAAGCTGGCTGGATAACACCATTTCCGCCGCTAATTCCCAGCCTGGCTGTACTAAGATTTTCTCCTGCAATAATAAACCCGTTGGTTGTTTAAGCTCAGCTAACCATTGCTGCTGGGCATATTGCCCGTCGTTTTTTTCATTGAGTTTAGCTTCCAGGCTGACAACTTGCTTTGTTAATGCGCTTTTTACCCCCTGACGCTCACTCTGGTTTTGCTTAACATCAATTAGCTGAGTTTGACTATCGGTAATTTGCTGAGCTAGCTCTTCAAGTGCCTGTTCAATCGTTGCCAGCTGCTCATTGACAATAACCGCCTGTTCATTATCTTGATTAGCATCTGCACTTAGCATGGATTGCTGTTTTTCAATTAATTGATGATATTGCTCGCTGACGCTGACCAGTCTTGACTGAACAAACTGCTGCTCAGACTCCAATTTAGCGCGGCGATTATTATACTGTTGCAACTGCTCGGCTTGGCGCTCTTTTTGTTGCTGCAACTGATACCAGGCTTGTTGTTGTTCAGTTAAACTATTGCTATCAACTGCTAGTTGCTGTTCAAGGCGAGATAATGTTTGCTCGAAAGCTTGAAATTCTGTTGCTTGCTCAGTTTGCTGACATTTTAGGGTATCTAATTGCTGCTGCTCAGTTAGCAAGGCTTGTTGCGCCTGCTGGATTTGCTGTTGATACTTGGTTTTATCACTTTGCAATTTAATTTGTTGCTGCTTGATATAAGTAAGTTGCTGCTCAAGCCTGGCAATATCATTAGTTAACTGAATTTTTTGTTGCTGCAACTGCACTATATCGTCATTGAGTTTAACCACAGCTTTTTTAGCATTAGCTAAGCTTTGCTCATCACTTTGCTGCACCAAAAGCTGCTCGGCGATCTGCTGCTGGAGAACAATTATCTGCTGTTGCTTGCTTTGCAGTTGTTGATCACATTTTTGCCAACGCAGTGCCGCCAGTTCCGCTTTAGTGGTACGCTCTTTTACCTTTAGTGTTTTAAAACGCTTTGCCGCTTCTGCCTGTTGATGTAATTTATCCAGTTGGTGCTCAAGCTCTAAGCGAATATCGGTTAAACGTGCCAGGTTTTCCCGGGTATGGCGAATGCGGGTTTCGGTGTCTCGTCGGCGTTCTTTGTATTTGGAAATACCGGCCGCTTCTTCGATAAATACTCTGAGCTCTTGAGGTTTGGACTCGATTAATCGGGAAATGGTGCCTTGCTCGATAATCGCATAACTGCGTGAACCTAAGCCGGTGCCGAGGAAAATATCAGTAATATCCTTTTTGCGGCATTTAGTGCCATTTAAATAATAACTGTTTTGGCCGTCACGATTAACCACACGGCGAATCGCGACCTGATTCCTGTCAGCCATTGAGCCCTGAATCTTGCCGGCGACATTGTCAAACAGCAATTCAACACTCGCCTGACCAACCGGCTTGCGTGTTGTTGCACCGTTAAAAATCACGTCAGTCATGGCATCGCCGCGCAGGTGTTTCGCCGAGCTTTCTCCTAACACCCAGCGCACAGCATCGATAATATTGGATTTACCGCAACCATTAGGGCCAACGATGGCGGTCATTTGCTGCTCAAACGGCACTTTGGTTGGCTCAACAAAGGATTTAAATCCGGCCAATTTGATGTGCTTTAAACGCATGAATGAAAATAACCAATAAAGAAAAACCCGAAATTATTCTCCTGACTCTATCAGAATTTAACAGACTTTGTAACAGTCAGCGGCTTCTCCTTCAGCGTATTAGTGATTATACTTGGCAGCCTTAGCTATTAATCAAACAATAAGTACTCAAATATGCAGCAACCTTATGCCCACAGCGGTGCCGGCTATTTTCTCAAAGGCTTTGAATTGATCCGCTTAAAAGGGATCCGACGCTTTGTCTTTATTCCTTTAATCGTCAACTTAGCGCTATTTTCCGTGGCGTTTTACTTTATGTTTTTGCAACTGGATGTATATTTAATCCAATTACAACATTGGCTGCCGGAAGCGCTTTCCTGGTTAACCCGTGTGATTTGGCCAGTGGCGGTATTGTTTTTATTAGTGATGTTTTCCTTTATTTTTAGCTCAGTCGCCAACTGGCTCGCCGCGCCATTTAACGGCTTACTGGCAGAAAAAATAGAAGCCCTGCTAACTAAGTCTCGTCCGCCATCGGGCTCAGCCGTTGAAATCATCAAAGATGTTCCGCGCACCTTAAGCCGCGAATGGTGCAAGTTTCGCTATTATTTACCGCGCGCCATCGGCTTTTTTATCCTCTACTGGCTGTTACCGGTAATCGGTCAAGTGTTGTGGTTTTTATTCCTCGCCTGGATGATGGCGATACAATATAAAGACTATGCTTTTGATAATCATAAAATTAACTTTGATGATATGCGCTATGCCTTGAGTCAGCATAAGGGTCTGAGTTACAGTTTCGGCATTACCACTGCGGTATTTTCTATGCTGCCGTTAGTGAACTTGGTGGTGATGCCGGTAGCAATATGTGGGGCAACCGCGTTATGGATAGATCATTATCGCGCCCATTATCAGCAATAATTGGCATTCATAGTAAAGCGGTGCATACTGAAGCTATAAGGACAAGCCGCGGAGTTAAATTGATGAACAAAGTAATAATTAACACGAGCAGCAAAGCGGTTATTTACTTGCTGTCATTGTTTTTTGTTTGCTACGCAAGCATAAGCATGGCCAAAGAAGACACCAGCTATCGCATTCCCTATCTCGATGACGCAAAAATATTTGCCGAACTGACTGATGAGCTGCCTGCGGTAGTCAATTATTTTACCCAACGTGATAAACAGGAAATTATCGATTTCTATCAAGAGCAATATGGCGAAGCAATCAGCTCAGAAACAAAACGCTCACGCCTGACCTTGCACTTTGCTAAAGATCAGCAAAAGCTTAGGGTGATCATCTCAAAACAAGGCGATCGCTATCAGGTAGATGCGCTGCGTCAGTAATACTTTACTGAACCACAGCGAAATCAAGCACAATAAAAAGGCTATTCTGGTGAATAGCCTTTAACTTAAATCCTTTGAATTCAGCTAGCTAGCACAATTAACTAACTCAGCTAATTCATTTAGTTTACCAAAAAATCCAGTGCTTTTATCGACTTGCTCGGAGTAAATTCGGTTACTTGGTAATCCGCGACATCGGCAATGGCAAATGGATCTTGCGCTAATATGGTATCCAGCTCCTGACGCGATGCTATGTTTACCAGGATCACCCCACCGGTTCTTGGCTCTTTACGACCCGAGAGTAGAAAGAAACCTTTGCCATAATAGTGATTTAAGTAGTCGACATGCGCTGCCAAATGGCGGTCGACTTCGACCAAATCTACTTTATAAGTCAATGAAACAACAAACATAACTATCCTTTTATTGACTTATAACGCTAGAGCGTCGATTCAAATAATTTATAAATGCGACGATATTCGTTAAGCCAGGAACTCGGTTGAACAAAACCATGGGGTTCTACCGGGTAAATCGCGGTTTCAAAGTCTTGTTTTTCCAATTCGATTAAACGTTGTACCAAGCGCACTGTGTCCTGAAAAAACACGTTATCATCTACCATAGGAGCATTGATCAATAATGGCTTTTCTAATCCTTCGGCAAAATAAATCGGTGAACTTCGCTCATAGGCAATGGCATCGTCCCCTGGGGTATTTAAAATATTTGAGGTATAACCATGGTTATAATAGGCCCAGTCAGAAACCAGACGCAGCGCCGAACCTGACTCGAATAAATCTGGCTCGGTAAACATTGCCATCAAGGTTAAAAAGCCGCCGTAAGAGCCGCCGTAAGTACCAATGCGGCGACGATCAACATTGGCGTTTTCAATTAACCATTCAACACCATCGCGCATATCTTGCACTTCAGGCTTACCCATATGACGATAAATCGCGGTGCGCCAGTCGCGGCCATAGCCTTGTGAAGCGCGATAATCCATATCGATTACCACATAACCTTGCTGCACTAGCATGCTATGGAACATAAATTCGCGGAAATAGCCCGACCAACCCAGATGGGAATTTTGCAAATAACCAGCGCCATGGCTAAACATTACCGCGCGGTTTTTCTCAGTTTTTTGATCATAATTTTTAGGTAAATAGACTCGTGAATAGACCGGCGCATCCTGATAAGACGATGGTACTGCCACTACAGTAGGTGCCGCCCAGGGCATGGCCATAAACTGCTCAGATACCGTATAGGTTAAGCGTGTAGCTTCGCCATTTTCAGTCAATGCTTTAACATAAAGCTCTGGTGGCATGGTCACTTCGGAATGTTCAATCAACAGCTTGGTTTCATCCGGGCTTAAGGCGTAATCATTCATGCCACCTAAGTCGGTTAATGCGGTCATTTCACCACTATTAGCATCAATTTGATAAATTTCATAAATGCCCGGATGCTTTTTATTCGCCTTAACGATAAAGCGAGATTTGTCTTTGGTTAAGGTGACATCACTGATTTCAAATGTCCCTTGAGTGAGCTTTTTAGCCTTCGATTTCAGCCCTTTACTATAAAGGTGTGAATAGCCGGACTCTTCCGACAAATAATATAACTTATCGCCGAGCCAGCCAAATTCATTAAAACTCCAGTTGATCCAGGCATCGTCATGTAAACGATGCTGATTTTCCAGCTTGTTTTCCAATAAATTTACCGTTGCCAGCCAGCGGTCTTTATTGTCCCAGGCTTCTAACATTACCGCGACCTGCTTGCCATCGGCGCGCCATTTGATTGGCTGATAACTTTGCATGACATGAATATTACGCGGCGCTTTTTTACTGTGATAAGTTTTATCGCTTCGCGCATAATTTTCTTTTTTAACGCTGGCCAGTACGTCCTGATCAAAACCAGGCAAACTCTCATAGCCTAAGGAAAATTTTTGCCCGGAAGTTAAATCAAGCAAGTACAATTCCTGGCTGTACTCACGGTTGTTAGCCACCCTCGCCCGCGCTTTTTTCGTCTCAATATTGCCATTATCGGTAATATAGTTCGGCATAATATCGCCTGGGCCACGACTTGATTTATTATCGGCAATACTGACCAGTAATTTATCACCATTAGGCGACAATACGGCATGCACTACCTGCTTGTTTTGACCCAGATAAAATTCCGTTTGGGTAACGCTACGATTAGCCGCCTTTAATTGCTCTGTGCGATCGTTTTTTAGTTTTTCGTTTCTGCGCTGCAAGGCAACATAACCAATCAGCTTATTTTGCTCACTTGCTAAATGGCTATCGGATTGGCTGCGTGCAGGCAAATTTTGCAATTTTAAACTCGCCAACTCTTTAATAATATTCGCTTTAATATCATGTTCAAAAAACTTATTGTCGACGCGATAGGCAACATTGCCATTAATTAAAAACATCGGCGCAGACTCAATCGCCGAAGTGTAAGTTAGCTGAGTAACTTTGCCGCTGCCAAGCTTTCTAACAAAAACATTACCTTCAAACACATAAACCTGCTGAGTACCAGCTTGATTAGTTACTGCATTTTGATATGCGACTTTATGCATATCGGCAAGTTTAACCTGCTGCGCTTGACGATCAGTAGTGAGAGACTTCTGAAACAAATCTCTTAACTGATTACCCGGTTGCTTTTGTTGATAAAAAATACTTTGGCTATCGGCAGACCAATACCAGCTTTCAGGTGAACGTCCCATCCAGTCAGGATCCGCCATAATTTGCTCAAGAGTGATTTCAATTTCGCCATTAGCGAGCTTATTCGGCTCAGTGTTAACCGCTTTAATCACTTTGGCTGTCGCTTGTTCTTTAGCGAACACAGGCTTTACTTTCGCTTGTTCTGTACTTTGTTGAACAGTACTTTGTTGAACAGTACTATGTTGAGCTTTAGGCGCTTGGTGGGCATCTAAAACACTTTCCGCAGTTTGTTCACCGGTGGTACTGACACAGCCTAACAAGGTCAAGCTAATGGCACCGGCGATAAGATTTAGTTTCATCATATGATTATTTTCTTTTTATGTTTGGCTATCAATAAGAAGTTCTATTTGGGATTATCTCAATGACAGCACGAATGTAAAGTAAGCAAATAAAATTGTTCTGCGCATGGCGCACAAATTTGCTATAATCGCGCGTTCGACGGCTGCTTTTGCTGCCGTTAACCGTCAATATTATGAACAGTTTAGAGCATATCTATGATCGCATCCCAAGCTAAAACCGCGCTATTCGACTACCCCAAATATTGGGCACAATGTTATGGCAGTGCGCCATTTTTACCTATGAGCCGACAAGAAATGGATGAATTAGGTTGGGATAGCTGCGATATTATTCTGGTAACCGGCGATGCCTATGTTGATCATCCAAGCTTTGGCATGGCGGTTATCGGCCGCATGTTGGAAGCTCAAGGCTTTCGTGTCGGCATCATTGCTCAGCCCGACTGGCACTCAAAAGATGCCTTTATGGCGCTCGGCCAACCGAATCTGTTTTTTGGTGTTACCGCCGGTAATATGGATTCGATGATCAATCGTTATACCGCCGAGCGCAGAATGCGCCATGACGATGCCTATACGCCGAATAATGAGGGAGGTAAACGCCCGGATCGCGCCGTTACCGTTTACACTCAAAGATGTAAGGAAGCCTATAAAGGCGTACCTGTGATTATCGGCGGTATCGAAGCTAGCCTACGCCGTATTGCCCATTATGATTATTGGTCAGATAAAGTACGCCGTTCTGTATTATTCGATGCCAAGGCTGATTTATTGGTGTATGGCAATGCGGAAAGGCCATTAGTGGAAATTGCCCATCGTATCGCCCAGGGTGAAGATGTCAAAACCATTACCGATGTTCGCGGCAGCGCTTTTTTAACCAAGCAAGCATTGCCGAACTGGCAAGGCATCGACTCACGCACTATCGATAAGCCGGGCAAAATCGACCCTATCCATAGCCCGTATCAGGAAGTAAATCAAACCAGTTGCCAAACTAACAGCCAAAACAATGCAAGTAGCGTGGCTCAGACACAAGCAACCGATATTACCAAAACGCCACAAGTGATTGAGCTGTCCGATCATCGTAACCGCTCATGGCAGGATAAGAAAAAGCCCTGGTTAACCACTTATATTAACTTGCCGACCTATGAACAGGTTAAAGACAACAAGGTATTATACGCCCATGCCTCGCGGATTTTTCATCAGGAAGTTAATCCCACTTCTGCCAAACCACTGATGCAGCGTCATGGCAATCGCAGCATCTGGTTAAACCCGCCAGCGGTGCCATTAAGCGAGCAGGAAATGGATGGCGTATTTGGATTGCCTTATCAGCGCGTCCCTCACCCCTGTTATGGCGCGGCAAAAATTCCGGCCTATGAGATGATCAAAACATCTATCAACATTATGCGCGGCTGTTTTGGCGGCTGTACTTTCTGCTCGATTACCGAGCATGAAGGTCGTATTATTCAAAGCCGCTCTGAAGATTCTATCATTCAAGAAATTGAAGATATTCGCGAAAAAGTTCCCGGTTTTACCGGTGTGATTTCCGATTTAGGCGGCCCAACCGCCAACATGTATAAATTACGCTGTAAAAGTGAGAAGGCCGAAGCAACCTGTCGTAAACCGTCCTGCGTGTGGCCAACCATTTGTGGTCATTTAGATACCGATCACACGCCAACCATAAACTTATATCGTCGAGCACGAAAAGTTAAAGGCATCAAAAAAGTGCTGATTGCCTCGGGGGTACGTTACGACTTAGCGGTTGAAGATCCTGAGTATGTCAAAGAATTAGTCAATCACCACGTTGGCGGCTATTTAAAAATTGCCCCAGAGCATACCGAAAAAGGGCCATTAGATAAAATGATGAAGCCGGGTATGGGCAGTTATGACAAGTTTAAACAAATGTTTGATCATTACTCGAAACTGGCCGGTAAAAAGCAATACCTGATCCCCTACTTTATTTCTGCGCATCCCGGCACCTCAGATATCGATATGATCAATCTGGCGTTATGGCTGAAAAAACATGATTTTAAGCTCGATCAGGTACAGAATTTTTATCCGTCGCCGCTGGCAAACGCCACCACGCTTTATCATACCGAGATCAACTCGTTAAAGAACATTAAAAAAGGTAACGATGCCGTTCCAGTACCCAAAGGCGCTATTCAACGCCGCCTGCATAAGGCAATTTTACGCTATCACGATCCCGCTAACTGGCCGATAATTCGTGAAGCTTTAACTAAGCTAGGCCTTGCTCGAAAATTAATCGGCACTAAGCCTGAATGTTTAGTACCACCAGAGTCACGAGCAGAAAAAACTCACCAACATTATAAAAAAGCCGGTAAAGGTAAAAATAACGCCCAAGGGTTTAAAACCTCACCCGGTCAGCAACGAGCAAAAGGCTATGGTAAAAAGCCGGCCAATAAAAGTAAAAAAGGCCTGACCCGATTTAGTGACGATCAGTTCAGCGAACGCCAGCCGAAAAAGCCGCGTAGAAAAGCGTCGAAATAAAAGTTTTTTATCAAATCCGATCACCATCATGTATAATCGCGCGCAACTTTTCTAGCTCTAGGTAATTTTTTATTCATGCTAAGCGCAAACAACATCACCCAACAATTTGGGGCAAAGCCTCTTTTTGAAAATATCTCACAAAAATTCGGTGGCGGTAACCGCTATGGTTTAATCGGCGCCAATGGCTGTGGTAAATCCACCTTGATGAAAATCCTCGGTGGTGATTTAGAGCAAACTTCAGGTAATGTCAGTTTAGATCCTAACGAGCGCATCGGTAAATTACGCCAAGATCAATTTGCTTTTGAAGAATACTCGGTGGTTGATACTGTCATTATGGGGCATAGCGAATTATGGGCAGTGAAAGAAGAGCGCGATCGCATTTATGCGCTACCGGAAATGAGTGAAGAAGACGGCATGCGCGTTGGCGATTTGGAATCACAATATGCGGAAATGGACGGTTATAGCGCCGAAAGCCGCGCCGGTGAGCTATTAATGGGTGTTGGCATTCCTGTTGAGCAACATTATGGCAAAATGAGTGAAGTTGCCCCTGGCTGGAAACTAAGGGTATTGCTGGCACAGGCGCTGTTTTCCGATCCGGATATTTTATTACTGGATGAACCAACCAACAACTTGGATATTCACACCATTAACTGGCTGGAAGACACCTTAAATGAGCGAGATTCCACCATGATCATCATTTCGCACGACCGCCACTTTTTAAACTCGGTTTGTACTCATATGGCAGACTTGGATTATGGTGAGTTGCGTGTTTATCCGGGTAACTATGACGAATACATGCTGGCAGCCACTCAAGCACGCGCTCGCTTATTAGCAGATAACGCCAAGAAAAAAGCACAAATTGCAGATTTGCAATCTTTCGTCGCCCGTTTCTCGGCCAATGCTTCTAAAGCAAAACAGGCAACCTCGCGCGCCAAGCAAATTGATAAAATTCAACTGGAAGAAGTGAAAGCCTCAAGCCGGGTTAACCCTTTTATTCGTTTTGAACAAGAAAAGCAGCTATTTAGAAACGTCATTGAAATTGAAAATTTAAATAAGAGTTTTGACGATAATCATGTGTTAAAGAACATTAACCTGATGGCGGAAGTGGGTGAACGCATTGCGGTTATCGGTGAAAATGGTGTTGGTAAAACCACCTTTTTACGCACCCTGATGGGCGAGTTAACGCCGGATAGCGGTGAAGTGAAATGGTCAGAAAATCATAATATTGGCTATTACGCACAAGATCACGCCCATGAATTTGAGCAAGATATGAATTTATTTGACTGGATGAGTCAATGGCGTCAAGACGGTGATGATGAGCAAACCATTCGTGGCTTTTTAGGCCGAATGTTATTCTCAGCCGATGACATTAAAAAGTCGGTGAAAGTGCTTTCCGGTGGTGAACAAGGCCGCATGCTATTTGGCAAGTTAATGATGCAAAAGCCCAATATTCTGGTGATGGATGAACCAACTAACCATTTAGATATGGAATCTATCGAATCATTAAACATGGCACTGGAGCAGTTTGAAGGCTCACTAGTGTTCGTCTCTCACGATCGGGAGTTTGTTTCTAGTTTGGCGACCCGTATTATCGAAATCAAAGAAGATGGTTATGTCGACTTTGCCGGCACTTACGATGAGTATTTAGCCTCACAAGCGTAAATCCAATAACCATAAAGCTCGAACATATTATTCGAGCTTTTTTATATACTTTTATAAAACAATAACAATAATGAAAAACAAACAATTTGATCGCCACGCCCAGCAAACCCTTAATGACATTATTAGATTACGTCGAGACGTGCGCGGCAATAACTTTTTACCCAAGCCGATCCCGGACGATGTTTTAGATAACATTTTATCATCAGTTTCCCTGGCTCCGTCTGTCGGCTATTCCCAGCCATGGGAAATGGTGCTGATCACTGACAGCAAAGTTAAAGCACAAATTGTTGCCAACCACATAGAAGAAAACCAAAAAGCCAAGCGACAGTTTAGCAGTGAAAAACAGCAGCAATATGCCCAATTGAAACTCGAAGGCATTTTAGAGGCACCAATAAACCTCGCGGTATTTTACAAACCGTCAACAGAGCCGGTTTTAGGGCAAAATTCTATGCCACAAATGGGTGAATATTCCGTGGTCTGCGCGATTCAAAATATTTGGTTAACCGCCAGAGCGCATAATATTGGTCTTGGCTGGGTCAGTATCTTAGATCCTGAGCAGGTAAAAAGCATTTTACATGCGCCAAAAACGCATAAGCTGATCGGTTATTTATGTCTGGGCTATGTCAAAGAGTTTCTCGACAAACCAGAACTGGCGTTAAACAACTGGCAGCAGCAAAAGGCGCTCTCGGTGTATCACAATCGCTTTTCCAGCACTAACAATAATGACGAGTAATTTTATTTCCAAGTCATGCAAATGCCCGTATAATTTCGCCACTATTCGCTTATGCAGACATTCCCTTGTTAAGTTATCGTCACGCCTTTCATGCCGGCAATTTTGCCGATGTATTAAAACATTCAGTATTAACCCTTACTCTTGAGTACATGACCCGTAAGGACAAGGGCTTTTACTATATTGACAGTCACTCTGGCGCTGGCATGTACGCCTTGACGGACGAATATGCGCAAAAAACTGGTGAATATAAAACTGGCATCGCCAAGCTTATTAATCAAAAAGATCTGCCTGAACCACTTCGACCATATATCGACATTATCCAGTCATTTAACCCGAAGAATGAGCTGGAGTATTATCCCGGCTCTCCGGCATTTGCCAAATACTTTCATCGCCGTCAGGACAGTGCCCATTTGTTTGAGCTGCATCCAAGCGATAATAAACTGCTTACTCAATACTGCGAGCGCTGGAATAAAAGCCATGTCAAACAAAGTGACGGCTATCAGGGGGTATTAAGCTTATTACCACCTCCCTGTCGACGCAGTGTGGTGCTAATCGACCCGCCCTATGAGATCAAAGATGATTACCCCAAAGCGGTCGAAACTATTATTCAGGCCTATAAAAAATTTGCTACCGGCACTTATGTTTTATGGTATCCGGTGGTAAAAAGGCATTTTATCATTAATATGCAGGCCAAATTTTTAGCAAGTTCGCTGAAAAATGTCCTGCAAATTGAATACTGCCAAACACCTGACAGCGAAGAATACGGCATGACAGGCACCGGGCTGTTTATCGTTAACCCGCCATGGCAGCTTAGCGAACAAATGCAGCAAGTGTTGCCATACCTTAAGCGACACTTAGGCAATAGCAATAGCCACTATGCCGTTAACACACTAATAGACGAGTAATTGTCTTAATAAAAAAGTGTCGTAGACAATGTTGCGTCAATTTATCATTATACTGATATGATGAGTTAAAAAGCGCTAGCATCAGGGTTATGAAACTAAATTTCAACTACCCGTTACTGCTAACGATCAAATACCTGTCCAATTACTTTTATCATTATCAAACAGGGAGGCGAACAACCAAAGAAAGTGTGTCATGACAGACATCGAACTGGTAGTACTGCTTATATGAACCTTTATTTTTGCTGGCTGCCCTCAATTGGATTTCAAACAAGCCGTGGTGATAGAGCTCGAGAAAAAGCTAATGCAATCTTGGTATTACACATTAGAACAGCTCGATATCCCCTTCTGCAACTTCTGGCTGAATCAGCTGCTGCTTGAGCAACACCTCATAACTACAAACGCGATTTCGGCCGTGCTCTTTCGCATAATATAACGCCTTGTCTGCATTATCAAAAATGGCTTTGGCGTGATCATTCGGGGCAATTTTTGCAAAACCACAACTTACGGTAATACGGCCAACCATGGGAAATACATGCTGCGCCACTGAACTTCTGAATTTATCTAACACCTGCTTTGCCTGCTCAAAAGAAATAGGCTCTAATACCAGCACGAATTCTTCACCGCCAAAACGAAATAACAAGTCGTTTTTTCTAAACGATTGCTGCATCAGTTGAGCGAGCAATAACAAGACCTCATCACCATAGATATGACCAAATTTATCATTGACCTTCTTAAAAAAATCGATATCAAAGATTGCAATCCAGGTAGAAGCATCAGCAGATAACACGCGAGATTCCTGTTGCGATTCAAGATCCAAATTATGCAGTTGCATATGTTTCTGATTTTTCAGCAAAGTACTGAGTTTGTTGTCATAAGTACGACGATTATACAGCCCGGTTAAGGTGTCTTTCTCACTGAACGCCAAGATGGCATAAAAATTTTGGCACACTTTAGTAATGGCAATTAATACTTCCAGTTTATCTTTAAAGCTATGCATAGCCGAAATTTCAATGCCATAGGCAATTTTTGCCTCGATATCTATCGGGATAAATACATGATATCTGTCATCCTGAGTTTGATATTCAGATAACCGGGTTAATAACTGGTAATTTTCCTGAATATATTGCCACGAAGAAGCAGGTAACCGAGCGTCCCAATGATAGTCCAACTGTGTATCGTGAGTTTTTTCGACCATTAGGGTACTAATACAACGATAAGGGACAACCGCATAAGGGCAATATTTAAAAAACGCCACCACAGAGTTAGGGATAATTTCTGCAAGCGTCGTAACTATGCTGATGCTAAATTCATCTGAGTCCTGCTTCTTTGTGATCTTAATGATTGATTCAAAAATTTCGTTATCCATAACTTAGGCGAGCAAACAAAAATAATACCTTTAAACATATACCATATTTGCCAAGCTCGCCGAATTTTGCACCAATAGTAAAAAATAATATAAGCTAAAAACCTATTGTCCATTGTGAAGATGACTAAAAAGCAGGTAAAATCAGCCGGTAAAAGATAGCAGGCTATCAAGATTTAAAACATTCAATTGAGGTATCAATGACCATAGTTATTAAAAGTCAGCAAGAAATAGAAAAAATGCGCATCGCGGGCAAATTAGCCGCGGAAGTATTGGAAATGATCGAACCGCATGTCAAGGCGGGGATAACGACTGACGAATTAAATACCTTATGTGCCGAGTATACCGATAAAGTGCAAAACGCAATTTCTGCACCTCTGAATTATCACGGTTTTCCAAAATCTATCTGTACTTCAGTCAACCACGTGGTTTGCCACGGCATTCCAAATGATCAACCCTTAGTTGACGGCGATATCATTAATATCGACATTACCGTGATTAAAGATGGTTTTCATGGCGATACCAGTAAAATGTTTTTCATTGGCGAGGTTTCTCCGGAAGATAAACGTCTATGTCGCATTACTCAGGAAGCCTTATACCTTGGCTTGAAAAAAGTGAA
>CAZUHQ010000090.1:0-14656 GCA_964620605.1 uncultured Thalassotalea sp. | reverse complement strand
AGAGAAGCAGGATGACAGAACCAATATGTTTGACCATTATTTTTCAAATAATAACTAACTAAATATGATATTATTTTTTGATGAAAACATGCCTTATGCACGCGAATTTTTTAGCGAGTTTGGCGAATTAACACCATTTGCCGGACGAGCATTAACGGCAGAGCAAGTAAAAGAGGCGGATGTGTTGTTGGTACGTTCCATCACTCAGGTTGATCAAAAGTTACTTGCAGAAAATAAAAAACTACAGTTTGTTGGTACGGCCACTATCGGGGTGGATCATCTGGATCAAGAATATCTACAAAGTCGTGGTATCTCTTATACTTCTGCACCTGGTTGCAATGCGGTATCTGTCGCGGAATATGTGTTATCGTCATTGGTGGTTTTGGCAGAGCGCTATCAGTTAAAACTAAAAGAGATGACTGTGAGTATTGTCGGCGCGGGCAATACCGGTTCGCGCTTAGCTGAGAAGCTGGCTGCTATTGGGATAAATTATCTACTTTGCGATCCGTTTCTCGCTGAAAATAAAAATGACAGTCGTGAATTTGTCTCACTGGAAAAAGCATTAAGCTGTGATGTTATCTCTTTGCATGTGCCTAAAACATTAAGCGGTGAGCATCCGACCATTCATCTGCTAAATGAGCAGCGCTTAGCGCAGTTAAAACCAGAGCAGATTTTAATTAATGCTTGTCGCGGTGAAGTGATCGATAATCAGGCATTGCTGAAATTAAAACAACAAGGGCATCCGCTCAAGCTGGTGCTGGATGTTTGGGAAAATGAGCCTGAAATTTTAACCGAACTGATTAAACACTGTGAAATTAGCACCGCTCATATTGCTGGTTATAGTTTAGAAGGTAAGGCGCGCGGCACAGAAATGCTGTATCAGGCGCTATGTAAAAAGCTAGATAAACGAGTAGAAAAATCGTTAACTGATTTATTACCCGATTCTGGAATAAGTCATATTGAAATAAACCAAGCATATAGTGAAATTTTACTAAACCAGCTGGTGAAAATAGTTTACGATGTCAGACGAGACGATGGGCTATTTCGTCAACAGCTTAACCATAGTAAAAATGTTGCTCAGGCATTTGATAATCTTCGTAAAAACTATCCGGCTCGCAGGGAGTTTTCGTCGATTCATATCCGTGCCGGTCAACAGTTTGAGTCTGATGTTTGGCATCGACTCGGTTTTAGTTAATGTTTTAATAAGTTAATGTTTTAATAAGTAATGGTCGTTAGAAAATAACAGTAAAAGTAGAGAGAAGGGCATGGCACAGAAATTTGATGTTTGCGTATTAGGTGCAACTGGATTAGTCGGTAAAACCATTATCGAAATTCTTGAACAAAGAGATTTTCCGGTGAATAAACTTTACCCGTTAGCAAGCGCGCGTTCGGTAGGAGAAACGGTAGAGTTTAATGGTGAAACCATTGAAGTGATTGACGCAGATACCTTTGACTTTAGCCTGGCTCAAATTGGTTTTTTCTCTGCCGGCGGCAGTATTTCTGCAAAATTTGCCCCCATAGCTGGTGAAGCAGGTTGCATCGTTATCGATAACACATCTGAATTTAGATACGAGCCTGACGTGCCGTTAGTGGTGCCGGAAGTTAACCCACAGGCGTTAGCGGATTATCGTAATCGTAATATTATCGCCAATCCAAATTGTTCAACCATTCAAATGATGGTGGCATTAAAACCGATTTATGATGCCGTGGGTATTGAGCGGATAAATGTTAGCACTTATCAGTCGGTTTCTGGTGCCGGTAAAGAGGCAATGGATGAATTGGCCAAACAATGTGCGGATTTATTAAGCGGCAAGCCGGTGGAATCAAAAGCTTTTTCTCGTCAAATCGCCTTTAATGTTATTCCACAAATCGATGTCTTTATGGAAAATGGCTACACCAAAGAAGAAATGAAAATGGTGTGGGAGACTAAAAAGATTTTAGGCGACGAAAATGTTTTGGTAAACCCAACTGCGGTACGGGTGCCGGTGTTTTTTGGTCACGGTGAGGCGCTGCATATCGAAACCCGAGAGCAAACATCTGCTGAAGAAGTGAAAAAGTTACTTAAACAGGCTCCTGGTGTTAAAGTGTGTGAAAAAGATGAAGATTTCCCAACGCAAATTGGTGAAGCAAGCGGCGAAGATGCTACCTTTGTTGGCCGTATTCGTGAAGATGTCAGTCACAGCCACGGCATTAACATGTGGATTGTGGCTGATAATGTCCGTAAAGGGGCGGCTACTAACAGTATTCAAATTGCGGAGCTCTTGATCAAAGAGCATTTATCATAAATCCTATTTTGGCCTTAGCAGTAAAAAGCTAAGTCACCGAAATATTAAAGAAAAATAAAAACTCGTCGTTATAGTTAACGGCGAGTTTTTTTGTTATAACAAAGGGTAATGTGGTTATAAATATTACCCTTTGTTTGCTGTGATATAATCATTTGGAATATTTTTTGCTTTGTTTTCTCTGGAGTTAGTTGTGCCAAACTATTGGCGCTAGATAAAAATAATTAGGAAATTTTAATGCAACGACTGTTACGCCTGTGCCTGTGGCAGGTTTTAATTATCAGTATTAGTTCTTTTAGTGCTTTTTCTTGGTCTGCAGAAGAAGGCGGCATCCGTATTCGTGGCCCTAAATCCAGTGATTTGTTTCCTTATGAACAATATGGTCCGATAACTTCAAAAGATACCTTATGGAATATCGCGCTACAGGTCAGGCCGGATCCGGCATTTTCCGTTTATCAGGTGATGCAGGCGTTATATGCTAAAAACCCTCAAGCATTTCAAGATAATAACCTCAATCATTTAATCGACGGTAAGTATTTAAAATTACCAAGTGCACAAGAAATTGCTGCCATTAATCCTAAAACTGCTCAGCGAAAATCCGATCAGGACGATCTGGTATGGCAGAGCAAAGTCGCTAAAACCGTTGCTAATTCCGCTAAAAAAGCAAAACCTGTTGTCGATGCCGTAAATAAGAATGATTTAGAGCAGGCGAAAATTGAAATCAATAGTCAGTTGCAAACCTATGACGACTCCCAGAAACAGCGTCTGGAAACTATTCAAAATGATGTCTTGGATTCGATAGACGGCTTACAGGCGATTTTAAAAGAAAATGAACAATTGCGGGAACGGCTAAATAACTTCAATGAACAGCTGGGTGTGATGCAGCAGGAAGTCGCGAAAGGCAAGGAAGTCGAACTGCAATTAATGAATACCAATGCAATGCTGCAAGCGCTGTTAGATAAAGCGGAAGCGCGTGAGCAAGAGCGATTGTTAGAAAAACAACGACAAGAACTTGAAAATAGTAGTTTTATTAATAGCCCCTGGTTTCTTGCCTTAACTTTGCTAATCACCAGCTCAATAGTGGCTGGCGGTATATTCCTGTTCTTTGGCAGGAAAAAACAGCCGAAGGCAGAAAGTGACACCTCAGAATTTGAAGTCGGTGAAATCGCAGAGGCTAAACCTCAGCCAACAGCGCCGCCGGCAGCAGTAGAGAAAGATGACGAATTATCCTTAGATGATGAGCTGTCGCTAGACGATGAATTATCTCTGGATGACGAGTTGTCTTTGGATGATGAGCTGGCGATTGATTTGGCAGAAGGGGATGATGATGACCTGTTAGCCGATGACAGTGACAACTTAGCGGATGAGTTACTCGATGACGATGTTATTCACCTTGATGATGATTTAGATGATCTTGATGATTTAGATGATCTGGGAGATCTGGATGATTTGGAAGAAATTTCACTAGACGATGTTGATGATGCAGATTTGTCGCCGGATGAAGAGTTGCCTGGTGGAGAGTTAGATCAGGGCGATTTAGACTCCTTATTGTCAAACATTGATGATGAAGTTGGCGAGTCGGATGACAATGATGATGAAATCATTGAAGAACTTGAAGGTGGGGAATTAGATCAAAACGCTTTAGATCAGTTATTGATGGAAAGTGGTGATGATGACTCCGAAGACATAGTAGAAGTGTCAGCTGAAGAAGAACTAACCGACCCTGACGATATTGACGCGCTAATGGACTCAATGGCTGGAGAGCCAGCGCCAGAAGCTGAAAAGAGCAATCCGGCAGATGACATTCCAGATAATGCCGAACTAACCGACCCTGACGATATTGACGCGCTAATGGATTCAATGGCAGGGGACTCAGTGGCTAATGAGCCAGCGCCAGAGGTGAATGAGATTCCAGATGGTGCTGAATTGAGCGACCCTGATGATATTGATGCCTTGCTTAATTCAATTACCGATGATCAGCCTGCGGTTCAAAGCGGCGGGGATAACGTCGATGATATGACCGCACAAGTGAGCGAGCAAAGTGATATTGACGCTTTATTAGGTGATGTTGAAACTAGCACGTCAGATGCCAGTGTCGATGACGTTACCGAGCAAGATAGTCATCAAGAGTTGATTACTAACTTTACTGATGACTATGTTGCGCCATTTTTATCGGCAGACTTAAGTGCTATTGCACAACCGCAGCAAAGTGACGTTGAAAACGCTGAAGATGAATCGCTTGCTGAACCAATAGATGATGACTTGGATATTGATGCGTTAATTGCTGAAGTTGAACAGGGAACGCAAGCAGAAGACGAAGCATTAGAAATTGGTGATGATATCTTATCTGTTGAGCAAGATACTGATCAGCCATCGGAAATCGATGACAGTATTTTGGATGAAGTTTCTGGAGAGTTTGATGAATCGACACTAAGTCAGTTACTGCAAGATGAAAACCAGGAAGATTCGAGTGCCGAGTTAACGCCGGATTTTACCGATGGTGATGTGCTAGCCGATTTATTAACTGAAGAACAGCCCGATGAAATTCAATCAGAGACTAATGTTGATGAAATTGAAGGTATTGAAGAACTGGATAATGTCGACTTTGATGAGTTGCTGGCAGATATCGAGGAACAAGCGCCAGCAGGCAGTGAAACAGCACAAGATAATTTGGACGAACCTGAAGAACCGTCGATTGGTGATGAGCTTGACGTTGAGCCAGAGGAACCAGAAATTCGAGACAATAGCGACTATGTATCAGTGGATGACTTGCTTTCTGAAAGCCTGTCGGGCTCAGAGGAGCAGGCGGAACCTTATGAACAGACCAATATTGATGTTGGTTTAGGAGAATTTCCTGAATTTACCAGCAATGTTAATCAAATTGACGTTGATGAAGATGATGATAACGGTGTCGCGGCTAAGCTGGATCTCGCCAAGGTTTATCTGGAAATTGGTGATAATGAAAATGCCGAAGTGATTTTGCAAGATGTGCTCAAATTGGGAGATACAGATCAGCAACATCAAGCACAGCAACTGATAGATAATATGAATTAATTATAATTGTCGCGTTGCTCAATTAAAGGCCAAAACTCTTGTTTTGGCCTTTTTGCTTTTTGGATTTTTATCGACCGTCTGACTCGTAAATATGCCTGAAATAGTAGATAATGCGCGGGATTTTCGAGTAAGACTTTTGGGAGTGTCAATGCGTTATGCATTAGGTATTGAATATGATGGCAGTCGTTATTACGGCTGGCAACGTCAAAAAAGCGTGATCAGCGTTCAGCAAGTATTGGAGCAGGCGTTATCGAAAATTGCTGCCGAGCCGATTGAAGTAGTGTGTGCCGGACGTACCGATACCGGGGTTAATGCCACCAATCAGGTAATACATTTTGATACCGATAAAGTGCGTAAAGAAGTAGCCTGGACGCTTGGGGTTAATACTAACTTACCTAAAGATATTGCGGCTTCCTGGGTTAAAGAGGTTTCTGAAGATTTTCATGCGCGCTTTAGCGCAACTGCCCGTCGTTATCGTTATATTATTTATAACAATAACTTACGTTCGGCGATTTTAAGCCATGGCTTGAGTTTTTGTCACTATCCGCTCAATGAGCGGCTGATGCATCAGGCGGCGCAATATCTGGTGGGTCAGCATGATTTTACTTCATTTCGTACTGTGCATTGTCAGTCGCATTCACCGGTCAGAACCTTGTCTCATTGTAATGTTACTCGACAAGGTGACTACATTATTATTGATGTCAAAGGCAATGCATTTTTACATCATATGGTGCGCAATATCTCAGGCAGTTTAATGAAGGTCGGACAAGAGTTAAAACCTGTCTCCTGGATTAAGGAAGTGCTGGAAGCAAAAAATCGCTGCCTGGCAGGCATTACGGCACCGGCAGCAGGGCTATACTTTGTCGATGTTGAATACCCGCAGGAGTTTGCGTTACCCAAACGACAATTAGGGCCATTATTTTTAGATTAGCTGTTTGTTGTGCAGAAAAACGCATTTTAATCGGATAAAATTTTACAAAACAGACCAGTTTTTTGTATCCAAAATGCGCTAAACTATGGTCTAATTAGTGGTTATATTTAGATATTGTTGAAAATTAGCAATTTAATGGCTCAATGGGCGGTTAAATAAATCTCATACATAGGCAAAAGTGAAATTATGAGCTGGATTGAAAAGATTCTCCCGAAAGCAAAATCGACTCAAAAACGTAATATTCCAGAGGGTGTCTGGAGTAAATGTACTTCCTGTAATGCAGTGCTGTATAAAGTTGAATTAGATCGCCAAATGTCGGTTTGTCCTAAGTGTGATCATCATATGCGTATTAGCGCGCGTAAGCGTATCGAAAGCTTTTTAGATCTTGGTGAACGTGTCGAATTAGGCGTTGAATTTGAGCCTCAGGATATTTTGAAGTTTAAAGATTCCAAGCGTTATAAAGACCGGATTTCCTCGGCACAAAAAGCCACCAACGAAAAAGATGCGCTGGTAGTGATGAAAGGGGAATTACATGGTATGCCGATTGTTGCTGCTGCATTTGAGTTCGCATTTTTAGGCGGCTCAATGGCATCAGTGGTTGGTGCAAGGTTTGTTAAGGGCGTGGAATACTGTTTGGAGCATAACCTGCCGTTTGTCTGTTTTTCTGCCAGTGGTGGTGCCCGGATGCAGGAAGCGCTATTTTCATTAATGCAAATGGCGAAAACCAGTGCGGCGTTAGCGAAAATGAGTGAAAAAGGTTTACCTTATATTTCGGTATTGACTGATCCAACCATGGGTGGTGTTTCAGCAAGTTTGGCGATGTTGGGTGATGTTAATGTTGCAGAACCTAAAGCGTTAATCGGTTTTGCCGGTCCACGCGTTATCGAGCAAACGGTACGTGAAAAATTACCGGAAGGTTTCCAGCGCAGTGAATTCTTAGTGGAAAAAGGCGCGATTGACATGATAGTTGACCGCCGGGAAATGCGTGATACCTTAGCGCGTTTACTCGCTAAATTTACCGGCCAGGAATTAAAAGCAAGTTAAGTACTAGCTATTACATTTATGAATAAAATGTTTGAAAGCCACTCTGAGCGTTCGCTCGAAGAGTGGCTTTGTTATTTAGAAAGTATCCATCCCCGTGAAATCGATATGGGGCTTGAACGCATTGCCAAAGTCGCCCAACGCTTAGCCATCGACCTTTCTTTTGCCGAGGTGATAACGGTTGCCGGTACCAACGGCAAAGGCACAACTTGTGCTTTTATTGAAAATGCTCTGCTGATGAAACAGCATTCTGTCGCCGTTTATTCTTCCCCGCATATCCATCAGTTTAATGAGCGTTTGCGCATCAATAAGCATAATGTTGCTGATCAGCCTTTGATTAATGCGTTTGAGCAAGTTGAGCAGGCAAGGGCTGAAATTTCGTTAACTTACTATGAATACACTACTTTGGCGGCATTTATAGTATTGATGGCGGTTAAACCAGAGTTTATCATTCTGGAAGTCGGCTTAGGTGGCAGATTGGATGCCACCAATATTATTGATGCCAATATTGCGGTATTAACCACGATAGATCTAGATCATCAGGCGTTTTTAGGCAACACCCGAGAAGCTATTGGTGCGGAAAAAGCAGGCATTATGCGCCCACAGCAACCGGTTGTTATCGGTGAGCAAGCTCCGCCTCAGTCGGTGCTTGACCATGCAGAGCAATTGGCAGCAAAGCCTTATTTGAGAGGTCGAGATTTCAATATTGAGCTGCAACAGCAATACTGGTGTTGGCAAAGCGGTGATTTAGCTTATCAACGGCTGCCGCAGCCTTACATTCCCAAAGATAATGTTGCTACGGCATTAATGGCATTGAAACTGTCAGGTGCCGAGCTTAGCAATCAGCAGGTTAGCGAGTTGATTTTAACGACCAAAGTAGCTGGCAGAACAGAAACTTTTGTCGATGGTTGCCAGGTGATGCTGGATGTCGGACATAATCCGTTAGCAGCGCGTTATCTTGCTGAACAGCTACAAGGCTTTCCAGCGAAAAAAATCCATGCGGTGGTCGGTATGCTTAAAGATAAAGATATTACCAATACCATAGCGCCATTAATACCCTATATTGATTATTGGTATTTGTGTTCTCTGGAAACTGCCAGGGGGGAAAATTCGGCGCGGTTAATGGAAGTGTTTGCAGGCAAACAACCGAAAAAAATATTATCTTTTGACAATGTCGAGCAGGGTTATAAAATGGCAAAAGCTCAGGCAGCGAGCGAAGATCTGGTATTGGTGTTTGGATCTTTTGTTACTGTTGCGCAAGTCAAGTCTTTGTATAACTAGGAGTTCTTTTGTCTACACCGTTTCAAAATCGCTTAGTCGGTACCGTGATTGTTGCTGCAATTGCCATTATCTTTTTACCTGATGTACTTGATGGCGATAAGAAAACCTACCAGCAAGAATTTGAACCTATACCCGCTGCACCCAGCATTGATTTTCAGCCCAAAAATCAGGAGTTTCCCAAAGATAAATTATCACTCTTGCCGCAGGAGCAGTTAGTCGATGAAGTTGCGCTGGATGATCAGATTGAAGCAGGTAAGAGTGAGGGGAAAACTGGATCACAAGCTAAAACTAATAAAAAGACAATCGTTCAGCCAATAGCAAAGCCTGGGCAGCAATACAGCGAGCCAGCCAGCACTCAACATAGTAATTCTTTACCCACTAAAGCGATTGCTGAGCAAGCCTGGGTGATCCAGCTTGGCAGTTTTCGCCATAAAAATAATGTTAATGAACTGGTTAATAAGTTAACTAAGGCTGGCTATAAGGCGTTTACCCGGCCGATCAAAACCAAAACTGGTACTTTGACCAAGGTGTTTGTTGGGCCTGAACTAATTAAAGCGAGCCTGGAGAAAAAATTGCCTGAATTGAAACAGTTAACTCAGGTGGAAGGAAAAGTCGCCAGATTTTATCCGACAAAATAACAATAATGTTAGCACTTTGAGTGATCGTTCTGGTAGAATGCGCGCCTCAAATATGAGTAATATTGATTGAGAACACTCGATTTATGGTTTGGATAGACTATGCCATTTTGGCTGTCATAGGTATTTCAACATTAATTAGTCTTGTTCGTGGCTTTGTTAAGGAAGCCGTGTCACTGGTTATCTGGATAAGTGCCTTTTTTATTGCCAGTACTTTCTACGCCAAACTTGCCACTCTTCTTACCAACATTTCCGATGCTTTCCTACGCAATGGCGCCGCAATTGCCATCCTTTTTATCACTACCCTTATTTTAGGGGCATTAGTGAACTATGTGATCAGCCAGTTGGTGGCAAAAACCGGGCTGTCGGGCACAGACCGAGTGTTAGGCATAGTTTTTGGTGCGCTGCGTGGGGTGCTGATCGTTAGTGCGGTATTGTTTTTTATCGATGCATTTACGCCATCATCTTCGAGTCAGTGGTGGCAAAGTTCTCAATTGATCCCAGAATTTACATTAATAATTGAATGGTTTTTTGAATATCTCAAGCAATCATCCAGTTTTCTAAATCAAGCTTAGTTCGGCGGAGAAAAACACCATGTGTGGCATAGTTGGTATTGTAGGTAATACACAGGTTAATCAATCATTATATGACGGTTTAACTGTCCTACAGCATAGAGGGCAAGATGCGGCAGGCATAGTGACCATTCACGATAACACTTTCAGGTTAAGAAAAGCCAATGGCTTGGTCAAAGATGTGTTTCATACACGTCATATGCTGCGGTTACAAGGCAATATCGGTATCGGCCATATCCGTTACCCAACCGCTGGTACTTCAAGTTCATCAGAAGCTCAGCCGTTTTATGCTAATTCGCCTTTTGGTATTTCGTTGGCACATAATGGTAACCTGACAAATGCCGATGAATTAAAAAACTGGTTATATAAAGAAGCCTGTCGTCATGTTAATACTACCTCGGATTCTGAAATTTTACTGAATATCTTAGGTCATGAGCTGCAACAAGACGGGCGTTTTGAACTGACCCCTGATGATATTTTTTCTGCGGTTGCTAATGTTCACAAGCGAGTGCGCGGTGCCTATGCTACGGTTGCGTTAATTATCGGTAATGGCATGTTGGCGTTTCGCGACCCACACGGTATTCGTCCATTGGTTTTCGGTAAAAGAGAAACAGAAAAAGGCGTTGAATACATGGTAGCGTCTGAGTCTGTGGCATTAGATGCCTGTGACTTTACCTTTGTTCGTGATGTTTCACCGGGCGAAGCGATTTTTATTTCTGAGGACGGTCAGCTGCACAGTAAACAATGCGCAGAAAACCCGACCTTTAATCCTTGTATTTTTGAATACGTATATTTCGCGCGTCCGGATTCTACTATGGATAAAATTTCGGTCTACGGCTCTCGTGTTGAAATGGGGAAAATGCTCGGTGAGAAAATCGCACGTGAATGGGCGGATGAAGATATCGATGTCGTTATTCCTATTCCTGAAACTTCGTGCGACAGCGCCTTACAAATTGCCCAAACTCTAGACCTGCCTTATCGTCAGGGTTTTGTGAAAAACCGCTATATTGGCCGCACTTTTATTATGCCTGGTCAGGAAATGCGTAAAAAATCAGTGCGTCGTAAATTAAATGCCATTGCCACCGAATTTGCCGGCAAGAATGTATTGTTAGTGGATGATTCTATCGTTCGTGGTACTACGTCAGAGCAGATTATCGATATGGCAAGAGCAGCTGGTGCGAAAAAAGTGTACTTTGCCTCTGCGGCGCCGGAAATTCGCTTCCCGAATGTTTATGGTATCGATATGCCAAGTGCCACTGAGTTGATTGCTCATGGCCGAGAACCTGATGATATTTGTCAATTAATCGGTGCCGATAAACTGATATTCCAGTCTATCGAAGATTTAGAAGCGGCAGTTGCTGTGGCAAATCCGGATATTAAACAGTTTGAAACTTCGGTGTTTGATGGTCAGTATATTACTAAAGATATCGATCAGGGCTATTTGGAAAAACTTGACGCTTTGCGCAATAACGAAAGTAAAGAATTATCTGATAAAAATGCCGACTCCATAATTGATATGCATAATGAAGGAGCGGAATAACTTTTAGCAGTAAATTGGCGACAGATAAAAAGCGCTGCCAATTGGCAGCGCTTTGTGTACAGGAGTATGGTAGTTCCTGCTTACGTGATATATTCGGCACCAAATCCCATGCTAAACATAATAGCGCTAATTGCCATTAAGGATACCAACAGCACTAAACCACAGGTTACTACTGAGCTGGCATAAATAAAGCCTTTTTCTGCAGGAATATTCATCATAATTGGCACCCCTGAATAGAGCAGGTAGACAGAATAGGATAATGCGGCTAAACCTGCCATAGCAACAAACCATAATACCGGATAAAGTGCAGTTAAACCGACCATAAGCAAAGGTGTTGCAGTATAGGCCGCTAACTCCAGCGATTGAGTGAAATCTGGCTTGGCATCAAAAGTCTTTGCCATCCACTGGATTAAATATGCCAATGCGAATACGCCGACAATTAACCCGGCATACATGGCTACAGCCATTGCTAAAGCATGTGTTTCTGAAATTCTGATAGCGTCACCAGCACCAATTTTCCAACCTATATGGGCGGCAGCATAATAGCTGCAAATTGCCGGTATTAATGCGACAGTTAAAATATGGATAACACTGTACATTAAGCTTTCGTGACGTTTTTCAATCGTCTGCCATTCTTCCTTCGGATGAGCGTATAGCCCCCAGATATGATTTAAGATCATAAAATTACCTCTTGCTCTGTCCCCAAAATACGCGATTGCAGTTTGAATTTTTATTATCTGCTTGCGTTGTTAATCAACGTGATTTTCTTATTGTTGATATCCTATTTATGAAAGATGTCGAAGCTTTCGTCAAGAGTTGTTTGAAAATTAGTCGATTAGTTATAAAAATAGTGGATTTTATAAGTAAAGTAGCTAACCAGTATTTATATTGCGGGAAACTAAGCTCTTTTTATCCGCACTACCCTCATGATTTCGATATCAAAACCAGCGATAGTTTCACTATCCGGGTAGTAAGTTAGATTAACCGTTTGTCCCTTTAATGATTGATAGTGTTTTTTACGTTTATATTTAAACGGCACATTAATGTTTTCAATCATTAGGGTATTTTGGATCCAGTCATCGTTTTCTCGTTGTACATGGGAAGTTACTTTTACATTGTCGCTATGGGTAAGCTGATGATGCTTTTGGGTGAGGGCTGTGACATCGTTTTTTGAGGTCATAGTAATGAATATCTACTATCAGAGGCTTTTTGCTATTATGGCATCAATAGCATGGCTTTGAAATAACCACACTATTGATTTGCAAGCCGTGTTATTTAAAACAGGAAGTTATATAAGTAACCCGCACCAATTGTCATTGATAAAACCACGGTTAAAAATGCGATGATCATTTTTTGTTAAAAGCGCTGTTTTATTTATTGTTATGGTAAAATGTCGAAAGTAGTATTCTTGTATAGTTAACGTTATATATGTCGAATGAGAAGTTATTAGCGCCGATTAGGCAATTTTTACAGAGCGAAACTCCAAAAGCCTGGCTGGATAAAGCAGCGCAACCCGAAAATTTAGCTATGGTTTTGATCGATCACCTGATTTGTGAGTTAAAAGCAGCACAATCGGCAATGTTTCTGATCCGTAAATATGCGGTCGATAAAGACAGTGGTGATGCCTTGCTTGCCTGGTTGAAACCGTTTGAAACCCTGGTTTATCGCCGGGAAGGAGATTGGCGAGCACTAGCGGATAAAAATAGATTAACTAAGGCGATGATCCCAAAATCAGATACCCCTTATGGTCAGGAACTGATTGATAAAATGGTGTTGTTAATTAAGGAAGAATTACATCATTTTTATCAGGTATTAGAAATGATGGCCAGCTATGGTATTGAATATCAGAGTATTACTCCAAGCCGCTACGCAAAAGGCATGTTACGCCATGTCAAAACTTATGAGCCGGATGCGTTAGTCGATAAGTTAATCATCGGTGCTTATATTGAAGCACGCTCGTGTGAGCGGTTTGCCAAATTAGCGCCACATGTAGATAAGCGTTTAGGTGATTTTTATATCTCATTACTGCGGTCAGAAGCGAGACATTACCAGGACTATCTCACGTTGGCACAGGAGATATCGGGGCAAAATATCTCTGAGAGAATAAAGTTCTTCGGTGAGCAAGAGGCTGAACTTATTTCAAGCCCTGATCCGGACTTTAAGTTTCATAGCGGTGTGCCAGCCTAAACAGCCAAGTAACTACAGGGTTATGCAGCAATTTCTACCAGCGTTTTTTGCTTGATACAGCGCTGAGTCGGCTTTTTCAAATACCGATTTCCAGTCGCTGTTTTGTTGGTACTGTGCAATGCCGATTGACACTGAAATCGGCGGCAGATATTCATTAGTTTTCTTTTGTTTTAGCCTGAGCTTAGTAATGGCGATACGTATGTTCTCAGCAAGCTTTTTCGCTTCGTTCTTGCCTTTATTTGCTAATATCACAGCAAATTCTTCACCGCCTTGGCGTACCGCAAAGTCAGTGGTACTTAAATGCTCCTTAATAGTGCTTGCCACTTTCTGAATCACCTGATCGCCGACCGCATGGCCAAATGAGTCATTGATTTTTTTGAAGTGGTCGATATCGATCAAACAAGATGTATGGATATTTTCCTGTTTTAATTCTTTTAATTTTTCATCACAACCCCGGCGATTATATAAACCGGTTAAGGCATCTAGCATGGCTTCGTCGCGTGAAGCTTTGAGTTGGGATTTTAGTTGTTTGACCTGCTGATATGTTTCAGCCAGCTCTTTGTTTAACTCTTGATGCTGATGTTGCGAATTGGCCAGGGTCGCATTGAGAAACTTGATTAAGGGTCTAAACGAACGTTCACTACTTGATTTTGCCAGCACGCTATCTGCTCGTTGTAAATTTGTTGCGATGACATTACCGTTATCAACCTGAGTCTGTAATTTCTCCATGGTGGTTGACAGTGTTTGCTCAAATGGTGTTAACAGTGAGCGCTCCAGTTGATCTGTATTAGAGAAAAACTCGAGAAACGCGGACTCGATAAATACTGCATCCAGAGAGCCATGCCAGCTAATATATTCGTCGATATATTGATTTAACAAATCGTTGTTTTTGGATAGATAATGATAAATAACCGAGAAGTTAATTGGTGTTGGCGCGACTTCATATTGCGCTAAAAATGTAATCGTTTGCTCGCTAATTTTTACCGCACTTGGGTAGTTATCTTGAGTATTCATTTGTTATCCCTAAGCTCAGGAAGGATCCTAATTCACTGTGTGATTTTTATTTTGGATAAAGATCACCCGTATTCTAATAGCATTGTTAAATATTGTTAATGAATATGTGGAAATATCTA
>CAZUHQ010000089.1:0-14785 GCA_964620605.1 uncultured Thalassotalea sp. | reverse complement strand
GCAGGAGCATAATTTCGTGTATGTACAGGGCGCATATGTTGACTAAAACATTTTGCGATAGCCTAATCTCGCTAATAGAATGGCTGTAAATAGCACTGTATAAATGCCGTAAACCACTATCATCCACTGCGGCATGCTATAGTCTAAAAATTGCCAGTTTATTTCACCACAATCACCGGTTGCCGCAAATAATGCTGGCAGCCATTCATGAAGGGGGGCCCATGTCGGAAAATTAGGAATGATCTCACAGCCAAATAAAAATGATGTGGTCGAGGTTTGCATTTCGACATGCTCAATGGCAATTAGTAAGCCCCAAATAGCACTTGTTCCCCAGAGCGCATAACCGATAATTCTAACTAATACTTGTTGATGCCCTAAGTAAACCAGGATACCAGCCAGAAATATCCCCCAGATAGCAACACGTTGATAAATACACATGATACAGGGCTTAAGCTCTAGTGCATATTGGAAAAACAGGGCCGCGAGTTCTAAACCTAAGGCACTTACTGCAAGTAATAGCCAGGCATTTTTATTGGTTGAAAGGTCACTTATTAATTTCACAGAATATCCTACGGGTTATTTTTGCTATCAATAGAGTACAAAAAGCTTAAAAAAGTTTCATTATTGATTTTATCAGGCTATTTTTGACAAAAACAAATAAAAAGCCTTAAGAGCATCACTTAAGGCTTTTCTTGCTGAAGAAAATGTTTTAATGGTGAGATGAAGAGCTTGCGGCACCATCTGTCACCTTATGGTGCTTGATCAATCCAGATTCGTAGTAATCAGCGGTTTTCGACTCCAGTACTCCAGTTGAAATCATTAACATGCCGACAATGGTTAATACGATAGTGTACGGCAGCGCCATAAACACCATACGGCCATAGGATAACCTGATTAACGGTGCCAATGCTGAAGTTAATAAGAACAGGAATGCGGCTTGGCCATTTGGTGTAGCAACACTTGGCAGGTTAGTACCTGTATTGATAGCGACGGCAAGTAAATCGAACTGGTCACGGGTAATAGTGCCTGCAGCCAAGGCTTTCTGTACTTCGGTGATATAAACAGTTCCAACGAAAACATTGTCACTGACCATAGATAAAATACCGTTAGCTAAATAGAACATTACTAGCTGCATATTACCCTCAAAGGTTAATACCCAAGTGATCACAGGAGTAAATAATTGCTGATCGACGATTACAGCTACAATGGCAAAAAATACGGCTAACAATGCAGTGAAAGGTAGTGCTTCTTCGAAGGCATGACCAATTTGGTGCTCTTCGGTAACGCCGGTTACTGTTGTTGCTAAAATGATCACCGATAAACCTATCATGCCGACCGGCGCTAAGTGTAATGCCAAGCCAATGATTAGCCAGATAGCGATTAGGCTTTGCATTACCAGCTTTACATTATCACGAGTATTGCGGTTTTTGCTTTCTTCAGTATCAAACTCATTTAATATGTTATAAACACTTTCAGGTAGTTTTCTGCCATAGCCAAACCATTTTAATTTCTCTAGTAACACGCAAGTTATCATGCCGGAAATAAAGACAGGAAAGGTAATTGGCGACATACGAATAGCAAATTCAATAAATTCCCAGCCTGCTTGCTGGCCTATGATCAAGTTTTGTGGTTCACCGACAATGGTACAAACGCCACCCAATGCTGTACCGACACCAGCATGCATCAATAGGTTTCTTAAATAACCACGAAATTGTTGCAGGTCTTTGCGAGAATATTCGGCAACGTCATGATCTGAGGTGTGATCATGTTCATTATACATCTCTTTTCCTGATGCCACTTTATGGTAGACAGAGTAAAAACCAACGGCGACACTGATAATAACCGCGATAACGGTTAAGGCATCTAAAAATGCTGATAAAAATGCGCTGGCAAAACAGAATAATAAGGACACTATGGTTTTAGAGCGAATTTTAGTAATGATCTTAGTGAATACAAATAGTAATAGATTTTTCATAAAGTAGATCCCCGCTACCATAAAAATCAGTAGTAGGATCACTTCAAAGTTAATCACCATTTCATGCATTACCTGTTTTGGTGAAGTCATGCCGATAGCAACTGCTTCTATTGCTAATAAGCCGCCTGGTTGTAGCGGGTAGCATTTTAATGCCATCGCCAGAGTAAAGATAAATTCAATAACCAAGGCCCAACCTGCGATGTAAGGGTTGATATAGAAAAATAATATTGGGTTTAAAATAAGAAATGCGATAATGGCTAATTTATACCATTCTGGCGAGTTCCCCAGAAAGTTCTTATAAAAAGCACTCATAAATGATTGTTGCATAGTGAACCTTTTGTTATGTCTGACAATGTTTACTAAGGTATTGTCATTGTTATTAATTATTAAGTACTGATTTCTAGTGTAAGCATTAAAGTTATCCTTGTAAATTAGAATAGCTTGGTCGGATAACGAAAAAATTTAGATATTTGATATCAGATAACTCAGTGTTTTAATGTTTTGTATTGTTTAGGTTGTTAAATTGTAAATGACCTGTTAGCAGCTAAGATGTTAATAAGTTTTCCAGCATCAGTAGGCTGTTAAGTTTGTGATTGTATTGCTTTACATTAGGGGTTACCCAGAGCCGTAAGTGACTTATCTCCATTATGCTGCCGGTTAGAAAACTCTTGCTTGTGCCAAAATTTTCTTCTGGTACAATCAGTTTCAATTTGCCACTTTATAATGATTTTCGCGGAGCCACATGGTTATTAAAGCACAAAGTCCGGCAGGATTTGCAGAGCAATATATTGTTGAATCTATCTGGAATGGTGGATTTCCTCCTGGTTCTATTCTGCCAGCAGAACGCGAGTTATCAGAACTCATAGGTGTTACACGAACCACGCTTAGAGAGGTGTTACAGCGTTTAGCACGTGATGGCTGGTTAACCATTAAGCATGGAAAACCTACTAGAGTAAATAATTTCTGGGAAACATCCGGGCTTAATATTCTGGAAACATTAGCACAGCTTGATCAGGATGGAATTCCTGATCTGGTTGATAATCTGATGTCGGCACGCACTAATATTAGTGCGATTTATGTGCGTGGTGCGATTAAGAACAGTCCTGAGAAAACTATTGAGTTATTACAGGCTTACGAAACTATCGCTGATAATGGTGAAGCGTTTGCCGAGTTCGATTATCAGTTAAATAAAGAACTGGTGGTAGCATCAGGTAACTCGATTTATTTATTGATTTTAAATGGCTTTAGAGGTTTGTATTCGCGTTTGGGCTCTTTGTATTTTGCTCATCCGACAGGGCGTGAAATTTCGCGCCAGTACTATCAAAAACTGATCGAGTTGGCAAAAGTTGGTAAACATGATGAGTCGGTATTTACCGTGCGTAAATATGGTATTGAGTCAGGTAAATTATGGGCCGAATTAAAAGATGATGTGTTGAAAGAATTATCGGAATAGTAGTTATCGACGTTTTTAACAAGGCAAGCATTAGCTTGCCTTTTCTTTTTCTAGCTCCGCAGGTGGGCACTGAGCAATCACTTCCTCTTTGCCTTCTTTATTTTCCTGTACCAGTTTGACGTCAAACTGCCATAAATAATATAAGTGTTTTAATACTTCATCTTTTGAGTCAGCTAACGGAATGTCTTGGTGTGGTGTATATTTTAAGGTTAACGAACGGTCACCATTAATATCGGCTTTGGTTATTTGGATATTAGCCTCTAAATTACTGAGGTTATATTGATTGGATAAAGCCGTGCGAATTTTTTGATAACCACGGCTATTGTGAATGGATGCGATTTCGATAAAGTTATCTTGTTCATCATCATGTATTTGGAACAGTTTGAAATCACGGATTAACTTTGGTGATAGGAACTGACTGATAAAGCTTTCGTCTTTAAAGTTTTCCATGGCAAAATGCACTGTCTCTAACCAGTCGCTGCCGGCGATTTCAGGAAACCATTCCTTGTCTTCATCTGTTGGTGATTGGCAAATGCGTTTAATATCGATAAACATATTAAAACCAAGCGCATAAGGGTTAATACCCGAGTAGTAAGGACTATTATATTCGGGTTGGGCGACAACATTGGTATGGTTATGCAAAAACTCCAGCATAAATTGATCGCTGACCAGACCTTCATCGTACATGTGATTAAGAATAGTGTAATGCCAGAAACAAGCCCAGCCTTCATTCATCACCTGAGTTTGTTTCTGCGGATAAAAGTACTGTGACACTTTACGGACAATACGAACAATTTCTCGTTGCCATGGTTTAAGCAAGGGGGCATTTTTCTCAATAAAATACAGGATGTTTTCTTGAGGTTCACTAGGAAAATCTTTGATTTTTTTTGCATTTCTCCTGTTACTGTTAGGGAGTGTTCGCCATAAAGTATTGACCTGAGATTGCAAGTATTCTTCACGGGACTTTTGGCGTTCCAGTTCTTGCTCTAGTGAAATTTTTTGTGGCCGTTTGTAGCGGTCGACTCCGTGATTCATTAACGCATGACAGGCGTCTAAGCAAGCTTCTACTTCATCAATGCCGTATTTGTTTTCGCATTTTGCAATATAGTTTTTGGCAAATAACAAATAATCGATAATCGAGCTGGCGTCAGTCCAGGTTTTAAACAAATAGTTGCCTTTAAAAAAAGAGTTATGACCGTAGCAAGCGTGCGCCATTACCAGTGCCTGCATAGTGATTGAGTTTTCTTCCATTAAATAGGAAATACAGGGATCAGAGTTGATAACAATTTCGTAGGCCAGTCCCATTTGGCCGCGTTTATAAGTTTGCTCTGTTTGAATGAATTTTTTACCAAAAGTCCAGTGGTTATAGCCAATTGGCATACCAACACTGGCATAAGCATCCATCATCTGCTCTGCGGTGATCACTTCTATTTGATTAGTGTATGTATCTAAGCGGTAATGCTTAGCAATACGCTCGATTTCGTGTTGATATTGTTCAAGTAGCTCAAAAGTCCAGTCTGGTCCGTCTGAAAGCATTTTTCTTTTTTTGACCATAATCACATTCCTTAAGCTAGGTGCTATGCCGCTGTCTCGCGGTTTTTCTTAAACAATTCACGGAAAACGGGATAGATATCCTCCACAGATTTAATGTGCTGCATGGCGAAGTGTTTATGTTGCTCTGCAACTTGTAAGTAATATTGCCATAAGGTTTGGTGGGCTCTTTGAGTGATTTCGATATAGGCGAAGTAACGAGCAAGTGGCAAAATTTTCTCTGACATTAAGGCGCGGCAGTGGGGAGAATCATCCGCCCAGTTATCACCATCAGAGGCCTGAGCGCCGTAGATATTCCATTCTCTTGGATTATAGCGTTCTTCCATTATTTTGATCATTAACTCCAGTGCACTGGAAGCGATAGTGCCGCCGGTTTCTTGCGAATAGAAAAACTCTTGCTCGTCGACTTCTTTTGCCTGAGTATGGTGGCGAATATAAACGACATCTATGGTTTTATAGGTACGAGTCAAAAAGAGATAAAGCAGGATATAAAAGCGTTTTGCTATGTCTTTGGTCGCTTGATCCATCGAGCCAGAGACATCCATCAAGCAAAACATTACCGCTTTTGAAGTCGGCACCGGCTGTTTGGCATAATTTCTAAAGCGCAGGTCAAAGGTATCAATAAATGGCACTTTAGCAATTTTTTCTTTGAGCTTTTCTATGTCCTGTTTTAGCGTTTTGATTTCCTTAATATGTTCATGGGTATCATTTTCCAGCTCAAATAATCTGTTTTTCAATGCTTTTAATTCTTTTCGTTTGCTTGACGTCATCGCGATGCGACGAGCAATAGAGCCTTGCAGGGATTTAACAATGTCGATATTAGCAGGCACGCCTTCTGCACAGTAGCCAGAGCGCACCGTTTTATAATCGATCAACTTATCTAGCTGATTTTTCTCCAGGTTCGGCAGTTCCAGATCTTCAAATAACAGGTTTAAGTATTCATCTTTGGAAATTGAGAAAACAAAATCGTCTTCACCTTCACCTGAATTACTGGCTTCACCTTGTCCGCCCCCTTGCCCTTGCTGCTGGGGAGGGCGTTTGATTTTATCACCTTCGCTATATTGATCGTTACCCGGGTGTATTCTGTCTCTAACGCCACCTTTGCCTTGATGGAAAACAGGCTCACTTAAGTCTTTTTTGGTAATAGTAATGCTTTCGCCACTCTCGACATCGGTTACGCCACGCTTATTTACGGCTTGTTCCACGGATTTTTTTATCTGAGATTTATAGCGGCGAATAAAGCGCTGTCGGTTGACAGTACTTTTATTTTTGCTGTTTAACCTTCTGTCGATAAAATTGGCCATAACTACCTCAATTAACCAGTTGCACTATCGCTTAAGAAGATTTTCTTACACGAAGATACCATTCTGACAGTAAACGTACTTGTTTCTTGGTGTATCCTTTACTCATCATGCGTTCGACAAAATCATCATGTTTTTGTTGATCGTCATTGGAGGTTTTAGTGTTAAATGAAATCACTGGTAGCAGATCTTCGGTATTGGAAAACATTTTCTTCTCAATAACTGTACGCAGTTTTTCATAGCTGGTCCAAACCGGATTTTTACCATTGTTATTGGCTTTTGCCCGCAGCACGAAATTAACAATTTCATTGCGAAAATCTTTCGGGTTGCTAATCCCGGCAGGCTTTTCTATTTTCTCCAGTTCATTATTAAGCGCTTCACGGTCAAACAGCTGGCCGGTTTCTGCATCTCGGTATTCTTGATCCTGGATCCAGAAATCTGCGTAGGTAACGTAGCGATCAAAGATATTTTGTCCATATTCAGAGTAGGACTCTAAATAGGCGGTTTGAATTTCTTTACCAATAAATTCAATATATTGCGGTGATAAATAGCCTTTAATAAATTCTAGGTAACGCTCTGCGGTTTCTTTTGGCAGTTGCTCCCGTTCTATTTGTTGTTCCAGTACATAGAATAAGTGGACTGGATTGGCTGCCACTTCCATATGATCGAAGTTAAAGACGCGTGATAAAATTTTAAAGGCAAAACGGGTCGACAGGCCTGACATGCCTTCATCAACACCGGCATAATCACGATATTCCTGATAAGATTTTGCCTTCGGATCGGTATCTTTTAAGCTTTCGCCGTCATAGACCCGCATTTTCGAATAGATACTGGAGTTTTCCGGTGCTTTTAACCTGGATAATACTGAAAATTGAGCTAAGGTTTCTAAGGTGTCCGGGGCGCACTGGGCTTCTGCCAGTTCACTGTTTCTCAATAGTTTTTGATAAATTTTAACTTCTTCAGATACCCGCATACAGTAAGGCACTTTAACGATATAGACCCGGTCTAGAAATGCTTCGTTGTTTTTATTGTTCCTAAAGGTTTGCCATTCCGACTCATTGGAATGGGCTAATAATATGCCGTCAAAAGGCAGGGCAGATAAACCTTCGGTTGGGTTATAGTTACCTTCTTGTGTTGCGGTCAGTAAAGGATGTAGCACCTTAATTGGCGCTTTAAACATTTCGACAAATTCCATCAGCCCCTGATTAGCACGACATAGCGCACCTGAATAGCTATAAGCGTCAGGGTCATTTTGTGCAAAGTGCTCTAATTGTCTTATATCGACTTTCCCCACTAGTGCGGAAATATCCTGGTTATTATCATCACCTGGTTCTGTTTTGGCGATGGCGATTTGGTCTAATATAGATGGATATATTTTAATGACATCAAACTTGGTAATATCCCCTTTAAATTCATGCAGCCGCTTAGCCACCCAGGGAGACATGATACAGTTAAGGTAGCGCTCCGGGATGTTATATTCTTTCATTAATATTTTACCGTCGGCGTTTTTATCAAACAGGCAAAATGGGTGATCGTTGACCGGACTACGCTGGCCATTGGCGCTTAACACATAAATTGGCTCCTGTTGCATTAGCGATTTTAGCTTTTCTGCTAATGAGGATTTACCGCCACCGACCGGGCCGAGTAAATACAGGATTTGCTTTTTCTCTTCCAAGCCTTGTGAAGCATGCTTTAGGTAAGAAACTATTTGCTCGATAGACTCTTCCATACCATAGAAGTCTTTAAAAGCAGGGTAGCGCGCGATGATACGATTGGAAAATATCCGACTAAGGGGGGGCTCAGATGAAGTGTCTATCATTTCTGGTTCACCGATTGCTTTAAGCAGCCGTTCTGCTGCGCTGGCATAGGCAAAGCGATCTTTTTGACAAATTTCTAAGAAATCTTGGACAGAGCAAGTTTCTTCTTGTGCTTGATCATAGCGTGACTGATAGTGCTGAAAAATACTCATAACCGCCTCCACAAAAAAATTTTATTACCGACTGAATAAGAAGCTGAAGAGTTTAGTTAACATGAAAACTCTTGTGACTTTCCTTGTTATTGTTCTTATCCTGCCAGTTAAATAATAAAGACCGAAAAATCACCATATCTATTTATAAGCTTAGTCTTTATTTTTTATAACGTAGTAAAAAATGGTAATTATTTTGTAAGTTTGGCTGTTGCGAAAAGAAGGAAATTTGATGAGTTTACTTATCTTTAAGGATAAAAAAACCAGAGTGAAAACTCTGGTTTTTTTATTTAACGGGATTGATTAAGCAAAGTTTGCTGAGGCAAAATCCCAGTTAGCTAATGCCCAGAATGCTTCCATGTAGCTAGGACGTAAATTACGGTAATCAATGTAGTATGCGTGTTCCCATAAATCGACAGTAATTAATGGCGTAACGCCTTCGTCAGTCAATGGCGTCGCGGCATTTGAAGTGTTAACTATCGCTAAACTGCCATCGCTGTTTTTGACTAGCCAGGTCCAGCTTGAACCAAAATTGTTTACCGCGCTGTCGGTGAATTTTGCTTTGAACTCAGCAAAAGAACCAAAGCTTGCATTGATCGCATCGGCTAATGCGCCAGTTGGTTCACCACCGCCGTTCGGGCTCAGGCTGTTCCAGTAAAAGGTGTGGTTCCAAATTTGTGCTGCGTTATTAAATACACCACCTTCAGAAGATTTTACGATGTCTTCTAATGACTTACCTTCAAACTCAGTGCCTTCGATTAAACCGTTTAATTTAACAACGTAAGTGTTGTGGTGCTTGCCGTAGTGATATTCTAAAGTTTCAGCTGAAATGTGAGGTGCTAAAGCGTCTTGTGCATAAGGTAACGCTGGTAATTCAATAGCCATTATATTCTCCAGGAATTGATTAGAAATATTTATTTTGCCCAAAATAAAAGAAGTAGTTTGTTTTTATAAAAATCCGAGTAAAATACTCAGGTATTAACAACTCTGCATAGTTTACCCAAATATATAGGTTTTGCCAGAGTAATTATCAAGTTAATATCGTTTCACTTAGAACGATTTATTAAATAATGGTTATTGCATTGAATATAGCAATGAAAGTCACCATTATTCAATGCAATAAGTAGTAAATTAGAGGTTGATATGGATACAATTGAACGTATTAAACAGCAAATCGCTGAAAATAACATTTTATTATATATGAAAGGCTCGCCTAAATTGCCAAGTTGCGGCTTTTCATCTCAGGCATCACAGGCATTAATGGCATGTGGTGAAAAGTTTGCTTACGTTGATATTTTACAAAATCCAGATATTCGCGCTGAGTTACCTAAATATGCCGATTGGCCAACGTTTCCACAATTATGGATTGAAGGTGAGTTAATCGGTGGTTGTGATATTATTTTAGAAATGTATCAACAAGGCGAACTACAAAGCCTGATCAAAGAAGTTACTGTTAAGCAAACTCCAGCAGAATAGTTTTATTTCAAAATATTAGTTGAAAAAACAGCTTATGCCTCAATACTTAGTGGGGCATAAATACATATATTAATCACGTAAATAAATCGGAGAAAAAAATGAGTGTATTAGTAGGTCGTCCGGCACCGGATTTTACAGCCGCAGCAGTTTTAGGTAGTGGTGAGATTGTTGATAGCTTTACTTTATCTGAAGCAATTAAAGGAAAAAAAGCGGTAGTATTTTTCTATCCTTTAGACTTTACATTTGTTTGTCCTTCAGAGTTATTAGCGTTTGATCACCGTTTTGAAGAATTCAAAAGCCGTGGCGTAGAAGTGATTGGTGTTTCTATCGATTCTCAGTTTTCACACAATGCATGGCGTAACACACCTGTCAACGAAGGTGGTATTGGCCCAGTTCAATACACGTTAGTTGCCGATACTAAGCATGAAATTTGTCAGGCATATGATGTTGAGCACCCAGAAGCAGGTGTTGCGTTTCGTGGTTCATTCTTAATTGATGAAGAAGGTAATGTTCGTCATCAGGTAGTGAATGATTTACCACTTGGTCGCAACGTTGATGAAATGATCCGCATGGTAGATGCATTGCAATTCCACCAAGAGCACGGTGAAGTGTGTCCTGCTGGTTGGAATAAAGGTGATAAAGGCATGACGGCTTCTCCAGAAGGTGTTGCTTCTTACTTAACAGATAACGCTGATAAATTATAATATCGGGTTCATTTTGTTGATTAAAAAAGCCGCGGAAGCGGCTTTTTTTATGTGTAGGTTATAAAGTAGAGCGAAGTTGCAAGAGCATAATTTCGTCTATTGGCTGTAATTTGAACTCATATAATCAAAACTGATTTAAATTTAGAGATTTAACTTTTTGGTACTACACTAAAACTTGTCAACAAGGAGATTGTGATTGTGGTATTGCCTAAAGTAATTTATGAAAACTTGCCGTATATCTATTTTTTATTTAGTGGCGCGTTATTGGCATACGGTGATAGCTGGTATTTTATTTTCTCTGGCGCTATTTTTTATACGGTTGCCTGTGTTGTTTTAGTGACTCGCTCTGCACATAGACGTTTAGATAAAAAAAATCATCCTGGGAGCAATTGTCCACTTCCCGAAATGCTTTATGAATATTTGCCCTATGGCTACGGAGCAATCGCTATTTTTATCTTAATGTCAACCAAAAACCAGCTATTGCAGTTTGTCGCATTTGCGCTTTTTGTCTTGGCACTGAGAAACTTAATGTGCCGACGTACTAACAGGGCTAAGGCAAAAGGTTTGTTTTAACTTTTTCTGATGGTGCTTCATTAGCAAGCGGCCAACCGCCTAATGTCTGCCATTTGTTCACTATATAACAGAATAATTCGGCGGTTTTTTCGGTATCGTATAACGCAGAATGTGCTTCTTTATTATTAAATTCCAGCTCTGCGGCCTGGCACGCTTTGGCTAATACAGTTTGCCCCAGGGCAAGACCTGATAAAGTGGTGGTATCAAAACTGACAAACGGGTGAAATGGTGAACGTTTAATATTACAACGCTCGGTTGCCGCATTAACAAAGCCTAAATCAAAGGCGGCATTATGTGCCACCATAATGGTGCGTTGGCAACCCGCAGCTTTCATTTTTTTACGGATCATTTTAAAAATAGCCTTTAGAGCTTCTTCCTCATTAACCGCACCTCTTAACGGATTACTCGGATCTATGCCGGTAAATTCCAGAGCGGCAGGCTCTAGGTTAGCCCCTTCAAATGGCTCGATATGAAAGTGGATGGTTTCATCCAATGAAAATATCCCGGTATTTTCATCAAGTGTTAAGGTGGTGGCGGCAATTTCAAGCAAAGCGTCAGTTTTTGCGTTAAAACCTGCGGTTTCTACATCGACAACGACTGGAAAATAGCCACGAAAGCGTTCTGCATAAAGATGCTTTAAGGTGTTTTCTGGTTGTTTGTTGTTATTGGCTAGAGCTGTCATTTGATTTTATTGGTTGTTAATTTATTCACGATGAAAATTCGCGCTATTATCGCAGATTTTTAGTTGTAAAACTAAAGCGTTTCTAGAAAAATAGCGATTATCTGCGATAATTGATAAAAACTGTTAAAGTAATTTTTCATAGTGTCGATAGTAGATAGTAAGAGTGTAGTGCTTAAATAGAGATATGACGGTGATGAAGAAAACGCTATTAGCTATATCATTAAGTTTGTTAGTTAGTCAAAGCCATGCTGGGATCCGGCAGTATCAGGCCGATCTTGGCAGCTCACAGTGGCAGCTAACCAATGCATCTCGTTTGGAATGCACCTTATCCCATCATATCCCTAACTATGGCGAAGCTAAGTTTTATAGCAGGGCCAATCGCAATTCTAATATGGAATTTGAATTAGATATGCTGCGACTGCCGGATAGTTATTCGCTTGCCCAGGTGAAATCTGTAGCACCTAATTGGAAGCCAGGAATTGCTGAGCGCACTCTTGCCGATATGAAGTTGCATAAGCAGTTTACTCCGGATTTACCGAAAAAAGTGGCCTGGACTATGCTGTCAGAGTTAGAGCAGGGCATGAACCCGACCTTTTATTATGATGACTGGTATAACGATAGTGACCGCATTAAAGTGGGCTTATCGACTTCTCGTTTTAATAAAGCGTATCAAGAATTTATCGGCTGTGTTGGGAACTTGCTAAATTACAGCTTTGATGATATTGCTTACACGGTACTTAATTTTGAATTTAACAGCGATAAATTTACCAAGGCGTCTAAACGCCGTATCTCAATGATCACAGAGTATTTGAGTTTGGATACTGAACTTGAGCTGGTGTTAATCGATGGTTTTACTGACAGTTATGGTGGTCGGGCGACAAACCAGAAAACCTCAGAAAAACGGGCGAATAAAATTCGCGACTATTTTGTCAAAAATGGCATAGATCCATCTCGTATTGAAGCAAAAGGTTATGGTGAGAAGCACCATATAGCTTCAAATGATACTGTGCTGGGGCGTGCGAAAAACCGTCGCGTTGTTATCCGAATGGATAAAGAATAAGTGTTATAGCTTAGCTATTCTGCCAAAAATAACCGCAGTAAAATAATAAAATAGTCCAGCAATTGCGCCAAACAAGTGCGCGTTAATTGCGACGTTTGCATCAATTAAATCCGCTATTTCTGCGCTGGCGCCAAAAAACTGCTCGTGTGCTATTTTCACTGTTGCGCCAATTAATAATAGATAGCCAGTTTTTTCTTGGCTGGCGATATCTTTGCATGCTCCCCAGACAAATAACGCATGTAGTACGCCTGAAAGACCAACATACTCAAGCATTTTGGGATCAAAAATAAAGATACCACAGCTAATCGTGAGTGCGCTAAATACAAAAAGAGCTAAATATTGTTTTAGTGAATAATACTGGCCATGTATTGACCACAATAATACAAGGGCAAGGGCGTTTAATAATAAATGTGCGTCATTGGTATGAAAAATATGGGCGCTAATTAACCGCCAGTATTGGTGGTTCATTATCAAGGTGCGATGATAAACAAAATACTGACTGATATTTTCATTAAATAAATAGCAAAAAATGGTTAAAATCAGTAACAGTGCAGGGCCAGCAATATGTGAAGTGTTTAATGGTAACTGTTTTATTTTTAACATCTTATTTTAACAGGTTTTAATTATTTAATGTCTCGAGCTTATTGTACCTTATGTCATCGCCCGCAAGTTAGCTGTATTTGTCATTTATTTACCTCAGTTAACAACAGTGTTCATCTGGTGGTGTTGCAGCATCCAAGCGAAGTGAAACAGGCAAAAGGCACGGTAACTTTATTGGCAAATTCTTTGGTATCGGCTCAGGTATTTGTTGGCGAAGATTTCACTGAAGAGCAAGGTTTATTATCCACTTTGTCTAAATATCAGGGACAGACAGCATTGCTTTATCCATCTGAGCTGGCGACGACGATTGTTGCTCAAGTCAATAGTGTCAATAAGCCGGTGATTCGGTGTATCATATTGCTCGACGGTACCTGGAAAAAAGCGTATCGTTTATTTATGGTTAATCGCTTTTTACACTCGTTGCCGCATTTGAAATTGCCTTCAGATATTCAGGGGCGATATCAAATCAGGCAAACTAAAAAGCAGGGGGCGTTATCAACACTGGAAGCATCCTGTTATGCGTTGGGCTTACTGGAAAATTCGCCGAAAAAATATCACGGTTTATTAGAAAGTTTTGAGCAATTTAATCGATTACAAATGTCATTTAAAACAAAATAAAGGAAATATATGTTATCCCCGAAATGGTTAGGGCTTGTTGCGAGTTCACTGTTAATCTTACTGCAATTTCAGGTTGTTGCTGCGCCTTTTTATCAAGTTAAGGAAGACAGAGAGCCGGAAGCGGCGACTGGCTTAGAGCAAAAGCAGGCGGTTAAAGCAAAAAAATTTATGGTGGTTGCGGCGAATCCTTATGCCAGTCGCATCGGTTATAACATTTTAAAACAGGGCGGCAGTGCGATTGATGCGGCGATTGCCGTGCAAATGGCGTTAAATTTGGTTGAGCCTCAATCTTCCGGTATTGGTGGTGGCAGCTTTATTTTGCATTGGGATCGCAAAAAGCAAAAGTTAACTACATTTGACGGCAGGGAAACGGCGCCTAAACAAGCGCAGCAAAATCAGTTTCTCGATGAAAATGGTCAGGCAATTCCCTGGATAAAAGCGGTTGTCGGCGGGCGTTCTGTTGGTGTGCCCGGGGTATTGGCGGCATTAAAAATGGCGCATCAGCAATACGGTAAACTGCCTTGGGAAGTGCTATTTCAGGACGCGATAAAACTCGCAGAAAGTGGTTTTCGAGTTTCGCCACGCTTGCAAAAATTAGTAGAGATGAAGTTTAATCCTGGGATCACAGAATTACCGGAAATTTATCGCTACTTTTTCCCTCATGGTCGCCCGGTAAAAGCCGGAGATAAGCTTAAAAATCCTAAGCTGGCGAATGTTTACCGCTCTCTTGCCAAAGAGGGGATTGAACCTTTTTATCATGGCTGGATTGCAAAGAAAATTGTCAGTGCGGTACAGAACTCTGGGATTGCTCCTGGCGTGTTGTCAT
>CAZUHQ010000088.1:0-15360 GCA_964620605.1 uncultured Thalassotalea sp. | reverse complement strand
ATGTGGCTGCCAATCGTTGTTGAGTAATTTATGCTCAAAGATCAACAGGCTCTAACTAGATGATTACGAAAAGCTCATTGCCGAAAGGGAATGAGCTTTTTTGTCAGTGTCGGGTTATATTTGATAATTATATGTTAGGGAGCATTCAGTATTTATGACAGTGGATATTTCGAGATCATTACAGCAGCATTTTGGTTTTAGTGAATTTCGAGCAGGGCAGCAGCAAACCATCAGTCAACTGCTTGGCGGACATTCGTCATTAGCGATTTTTCCTACCGGTTCGGGTAAGTCTTTGTGTTATCAGCTTAGCGCAATTCATTTACCTAATCTTACCTTAGTGGTATCACCACTGATCGCCTTAATGAAAGATCAACTGGCGTTTTTAACCAGTAAAGGGATCAGTGCGGCGAGTCTGGATTCCAGCTTAACCGGCGGACAGCATCAACAGGTGATGGCGGATGTCCGTAGCGGCAATATCAAAATTTTAATGGTATCGGTGGAACGTTTTAAAAATGAACGCTTTCGCCAGTTCATCAACGCAGTACCGATTTCCATGTTAGTGGTGGATGAGGCGCATTGTATCTCTGAATGGGGGCACAATTTTAGGCCGGATTATTTAAAACTGCCTGATTATCAGCAGCAATTAAATATTCCGTTGGTGTTACTGTTAACCGCCACAGCAACGAAAAAAGTTAAGCAGGATATGGCGGCCAAGTTTGCCATTGCGCCGCAGCACATAGTGCAAACCGGGTTTTATCGGCAAAATCTCTCGCTCTCTGTGCTACCAACGCTGGCGCAGGATAAAAATGCCCGGCTGCTAAATGCGATCACCGAGCAAACTGGCGCAGGTATTGTTTATGTTACCTTGCAACAAAGCGCAGAGGAAATTGCAGAATTTTTATCAAGACAAGGCATTAACGCCAGGGCATATCACGCTGGTTTTGATAGTGACACTCGCCAGTCTATTCAGCAGGCGTTTATGCGCGGCGAAGTGAGCGTGATTGTCGCGACCATTGCCTTTGGCATGGGCATTGATAAAGCAGATATTCGTTTTGTCATTCATTATGATTTGCCAAAATCCATTGAAAACTATAGCCAGGAAATCGGGCGTGCTGGTCGTGACGGCTTGCCCTCAAACTGTATTACCTTAGCAAATCTTGATGGTGTTAATGTGCTGGAAAACTTTGTTTATGGTGACACTCCACAGCGTTCGGGCATTGCCACTGTGCTAACAAGCATTGCCAGTGAAAGCCATAATCAGCAGTGGGAGTTGCAGGGATTGGCGTTGTCAATGGAAAGTAATATTCGCCAATTACCGTTAAAAACCTTATTAGTTCAATTAGAGCTCAAAGGCGTACTGACGCCGCTATATGCTTATTTTGCGGAATTTAAATATAAGTTTATTGCCGAGCAGCAGGATATTCTTGAGGCATTTGACGGTGAGCGCCGAGAGTTTCTTGCTGCGATATTTAAACACAGCCGGGTGAAAAAGATATGGGCGGAACCTGACTTTGACGCCTTGTTGGCAAATTATCAGTGTCAGCGTAGCCGTGTGGTAACTGCGTTAGAATATTTGCAGGAAAAACAATGGATAGCGCTGGAAACTAAGAAAATGACAGAAGTTTATCAGGTCAATCAAAGCAAATTAGCTAGCGCTAAACTGGTCTATGAGTTAGCGGAGTATTTCCTGCAAAAAGAGCAAGCAGAAGTCAAACGTATCGCTGCGTTGGTGCGTTTTTTTGAGCTGGAGAGCTGCTTAAATCGTAATTTGGCGCTTTATTTTGATGATCATCAGGTGCCTGAAAACTGTGGTCATTGTTCGGTATGTCAGGGAAAAAGAGCTAAGTTGAGCTATTCTCAAACGTTTCGGTTGCCAGAAGATTCAGTATTAAAGGATTATATTCAGGGCTTTGTGCATCATATGGCGGAGAAAGGCCATAGTCAGCTATCGGTAACGACAATTTGCCATTTTTTGGCTGGCTTAATGGTGCCAATATTTAGCCGTAACAAGGTTAAACAGTTAGCTGGTTTTGCCAGTTGTGAGCAGCTGCGCTTTAGTGATATTCGCCCTAAGGTGGAACAGTTGTGGCAATAATGGCAATTGTACGCAAGGTAAAACAAAGGGAAGCAATGCTTCCCTTTTTAATAAACTAAATTTTAGTGATGATGTCCGCAGCCGCCTTCGCCATGAACATGACCGTGCGCGAGTTCATCTTCGGTGGCATCTCTGACTTCTAAAATTTCAACGTCAAATTTTAAATCAACGCCAGCTAATGGGTGATTGCCATCAACGGTAATTTCATCATCTTGAACATCAATGACGATCACGGTTTGTTCGCCCTCATCTGTGGTGGCGCGTAGTTGCGTACCTACTTGCAAATCGTCGATTTCGGCAAACATTTCTTTTGGTACGGTTTGAACAAATCCGTCGTGGCGTTGACCATAGGCATCGTCGGCTGCAACTTCAACTTCAAATTTATCACCCGCTTCGTGGCCATCTAAGGCATTCTCAAGCCCTGAGATCAAATAGCCGGTGCCGTGAATGATTGCCAACGGCTGATGATCATATGAGCTGTCGATTAAGGTATCTTCACTGTCAGATACGGCGTAGTGTAGTTTAACTACTTTGTTCGCGGTGATTTTCATGTAATTTCCTAAGTGCTTAGTCTTGGGTAAGTGAATAGGGGAGTTCAACCTGGGATAACTTAGTATCTGGTTGGGTTTTTAGTCGTAAATTAATTTCGCTATCGATATCGCTTGCCAATATCGCTTGCAGGTAGCACTGGTTATCGTCACTGATATAGCTGGCAATCACGTCTCCCGCTTTACGCCAGTTATCGCCCAACTGTTTTTCGATAGTTAAATCGGAAGTATTATCCGCCAGGCTGCCAGTTAGGGAAAATAGTGCTTTTTTGTTTTTGCCTAAATACTGCATGCGTGCGACGGTTTCCTGACCCAAATAACAGCCTTTGGTAAAGCTGATGCCGTTAATTGCCTGCATGTTTAACATTTGCGGTACATACTCGCCGTGTTCATGTGTGGCTAGATAAGGAAAGCCTTCGTTGATTTCTAATAATGTCCATACCGAGCTTTGATAAACAGGTAGAGAAAAGCCATTAATTAATTGCTCAGCTTGTTCAGTATTATCAATTATCAAATAACGGTCGATAATACCAGCTAAGTAAACTAATGTTGTTGAGCCACTGTTAATTACGGGTGTCATGCTATCTGGCACGCTGCTAAATTTTTCTTTCAGTAATTCTCCAGCCTGTTTGCCAACCAGAGCAAAAAATGCCAATTCATCGGTGGTGGTGATGTCAACTTTGGCAAAAACACCGAATTTTTTCAGCTCAGCAAGTGAAGCCTCTATAGTGGTTTGTGGTTGAAATAACAGATAACTACTATCACGTTCAAATAAGCGAAAACAGGAGAATACCTTACCTTTGGCATTACAGTGAGCGCCGTGAAATAAACTCTCTGGTGTTAGAGCGTTAACATCACAAGTTACTTGTCCTTGCAGGTACTTTTGTTGTTCCTCGCCAAAGAGGCGTATTGCATTGCAATCGGTTAGCGCGATCAGATAATTTTCCGGTAGCTTGGCTAATGATGGTTGTTGGCTGGTTATTGTTAGGCTCATATTCATTCACGAAAATAGTGATAATACCTTTATTAATAGGGATAAAGTTTAAGAAAACAAGTGCTCGTTCTTTTACTTTGCTATAAAAATATCACCTTTAATCGCTGCAATTTGTTAAACTTACGCTGCTATTAACTGTTTATCATAGGTTATTAATAAAATGACGGTTGAAACCAACCCAAGAGTTAAGGAAAAAGCGAGATTAAAATGGGCATGCCGCCGCGGCATGCTAGAGTTAGATGTATTGTTTATGCCATTTGTTGATGAGGCATGGGAACAGTTATCTGAGGCAAATAAACAGATATTTGAACGCCTGTTAATTTGTCAGGATCCTGAGTTGTTTGCCTGGTTTATGGGGCATGAGGAATGTGAAGATCCAGAGCTTAGATCTATGGTCGAACTTATACTTAACCGAGTCAAAGTATAATTTACTAGTTAAACCGGTTAATTTGGCGCGTGCGCTATGGCCGATTTTTTTGTTAGTTGTTATCTTCGTTCTTGTTTTCAGTGCCCATTGGCCAATCGAAGTTTTCGGCATCGAAGCGTTATTTATCATCAGCTATAGTGTGTGGTACTGGTTAAGTGAACGACGACTAGTCAAGGCGCAAACAGCATCTTTGGTGTTACAGCCAAGTGGCGAAGTTTCGTTAGATGGCTGCTCGGGCTATCAATTACATGCTAACAGTCGTGTTGGTTGGCTCGGTTGCTGGTTAATTTACCAAGCTAAACCAGAAGCTATACAAAACTTTGGGCAAGCGCTTAAGCAAGGCAAGCAAAACAAGAATACAGCACAAACTATCCATCAATTTTATGCTAGGCAACAATTTTCCGAACAAGATTATGCACGATTATCGCGTTTTATTTTACGGAATCGTTCTAAAAATTGACTGCTTCAAAGTTCGGGCGTTAATATTGTTGGCTTAGTATCAGCACTGAGTTCAGGGTAATCCAAAGTATAATGTAACCCTCGGCTTTCCTTGCGTGACATAGCGCTACGGATGATTAGTTCGGCAACCTGTACCAGGTTCCGTAATTCAAGCAGATTATTACTAACTCTGAAATTTCGATAATACTCATCAATTTCACGTTGCAGCAGTTCAACCCGATGTAAGGCGCGCTCCAGTCTTTTGGTGGTGCGTACTATGCCAACATAATCCCACATAAACAAACGTAGCTCGTGCCAGTTATGTTGGATCACTACCTCTTCATCTGAGTCGGTCACTCGGCTTTCATCCCAGGCCGGAATGTTTAAATAGTCTTGTTGTTTTGATAATCCCTGCTCGATATCTGTCGCTGTCGCTCGAGCAAAAACTAAGCATTCCAGCAATGAATTACTGGCGAGGCGATTAGCACCGTGGAGCCCGGTATAAGCGACTTCGCCGATGGCGTATAAATTATCGATATCGGTTTGGCCACGTTTATCTATCATTACTCCACCGCAAGTGTAGTGAGCGGCAGGAACAATTGGCATTGGCTGGCGGGTCATGTCGATACCAAGCGACAAAGTTTTCTCAAAAATGGTCGGAAAGTGCTGCTTGATAAAATCAGCTGGTTTATGGCTGATATCTAGATACATGCAGTCAGCGCCTAAACGTTTCATTTCATAATCTATTGCGCGGGCGACAATATCGCGTGGTGCTAATTCTGCTCTTTCATCAAAGCTTGGCATAAAGCGGCTGCCATCTGGGCGTCTTAATAACGCCCCTTCGCCGCGTAGCGCTTCGGTTAGCAGGAAGTTTCCTGCATCTGGGTGAAACAGGCAAGTTGGATGAAACTGGTTAAATTCCATATTGGCAACCCGGCAACCTGCGCGCCACGCCATGGCAATACCATCGCCGCTGGCAATATCCGGATTGGAAGTGTACTGATAAACTTTAGAGGCTCCGCCAGTTGCTAAAATGATCTTTTTTGCAAAGATGCGCTCAACCTTTTCACTGTTGCGGTTCCATATATAGGCTCCTATACATTGCTTTTTACCGGCTGATGTTTGCTGGCAAACTAGATCTATCGCGTTATAGCGCTCTAAAATACGAATACGGCTATGACTTTTTACTTTATCGGCTAATGTGGTTTGGATCGCCTGGCCAGTAGCATCGGCGGCATGCAAAATACGGCGGTGGCTGTGGCCGCCTTCTTTGGTGAGGTGATAGCGGACATCGTTTTGGGCATTTTCGTCTTGATCAAAGTCTACGCCTTGTTCAATTAGCCACTCCATGCAGGCCTTGGCATTTTCTGCGGTATATTGAACCACCTCTTTTTCACACAGCCCGGCACCGGCGACTAAGGTATCTGCAACGTGGGAATCAACACTGTCGTTTTCATCGAAGACTGCCGCCACACCGCCTTGGGCATAATAGGTTGAGCCATCGTTGACCTTACCTTTACTTAAAATAACGACATCGGCATTTTTAGCTAAATGTAATGCTAATGATAAACCAGCAGCACCGCTGCCGATAATTAGCACATCACAATTATGTTGTTGATTCATATATACTTGAAATTAAGGTATTCTATAATTAAGCGAATTTTAGCGTTAATTTGCGGGTGATAACAGAAAAATAAAAGCGACCTTATTGATAATTTTTATTTTTTTTGAAATTTTTTAGAACTTTTTTGCACAAGACCAGTCCTACTTGATGCGTTTGCCATGAGCCAGATGTAAAAAGTTAGTGGATTTTTAGGAGAATTGGCTCGAATGAGCGAACAAAACGTCGACCAGACATTGGTTGAGCGAGTGCAGCGCGGCGACAAGAACGCGTATAACTTGCTAGTTACGAAGTACCAACATAAGGTGGCAAATTTAGTTTCACGCTATGTAAAAAATCATAGTGATGTACCGGACATAGTACAGGAAGCATTTATTAAGGCGTATCGTGCACTGCCGAATTTTAGAGGCGATAGTGCGTTTTATACCTGGTTATATCGAATCGCGGTCAACTGTGCAAAGAACCATATGGTTGCCAGTAGCAGAAAACCGCCAGGTTCGGATGTTGAAATTGAAGATGCTGAGATTTATGATGCAGGTGATGCTTTACGAGAAAATGCGTCACCTGAAAAATTATTGTTAACCAAAGAAATAAAAAAAGTAGTATTTAACACTATTGAGCAATTACCGGAAGATTTACGCACAGCGATTAATTTACGGGAGCTCGAAGGTTTAAGTTACGAAGAAATTGCGACGATTATGGAATGTCCGGTAGGTACGGTGCGTTCGAGAATATTTAGAGCACGGGATGCTGTAGATAAAAAAATCCGACCATTGCTTCAGCGCTAATTTATGGTTTTTAAGGTGTATTTATGAGTGAAAGTAAGTTTGAGACAGTGTCATCGTTAGTTGATAATTATCAAAGTAACGATGAAGTCTTTGATGAATTAATCAAAGATAATCATATGTCGGAAACTTGGCAAAGATATCATCTCATTGGTGATACCATGCGAGATGAAATTCCTGAGACGCTTGATTTGGATTTAGCTGCCAGCATTGCCAATGCAATAGCGGAAGAACCGACAATACTTGCACCTGTTGTCAAACCTAGCGTTTCGGAGGTTGTTAAGGCTAAAGTTATTCAGTTTGCTAAACCCTTCGGCCAGGTTGCGATCGCGGCATCTGCTGCCGGTTTAATGGTGATTGGCGTGCAGCAAAATGTTGCTCAGGATGAAACTATCGTGCCTAACCCGGTAGTGCAAACCAATCCTTTAGGTGGTTTTGCCCAGCCGGTAAGTTTAAATTACCAAACGAATGACAGAGCCGCGCAAAAACAGGCGATAGTCGAGCAGCAAAGACGTTTTCAGGCATTATTACAAGATCATAAACAACAGATTAAATTTGTCTCTTTAAGCCCTGAGCAGAAGCAACAAGAAAGTGAACAAAAGGACAATAATTCTTCTAAATGAAATTAATTACCTGGTTATTGCTGCTGGTAAGTATTAACTTACCGGCATTGGCAATTGAAGTAGATATTGCCGAATCTGATTCTCCTGAAACTGCCGATGTATGGCTAGCCCGTCTTTCACAATCATTACAGTCATTAAATTTTAGTACGTCATTTGTCGTTGTTAAAAACAATCATGCAGATCCTTACCATTGGTTTCATGGCCTTAAAGAAGATAAGATTGAGCTGGAAATATTATCCCTGCTCAATGGTCCAAGAAGAGATATTCTGCGAAAAGACAATATTGTCAGTTATATCGAGCCGGAATTGCCACCATACTCTATTTATTCGACCTTAGTCAGCAGTCCGATCCCCAGTATTTTAAGCGGTGATATTCAGGCATTAACAGAAAGCTATGATTTTGTTTCTGTGGGCAAAAGCCGGGTCTTAGGCCGTAGCGCTCAAATAGTGCGCATTGTGCCAAAAGATCAAACTAAATACGGTCATTGGCTGTGGCTGGATCAAAAAACCGGTTTTTTGTTAAAATTAGCGATCGTTACTAAACAGGGCAAACAGTTGGAACAAATTCAGTTTACCCACCTGGATATTACCGAGCGGCCTGCGGAAAGTTTATTGCAACTGGCAAGCACTGAATTACCGAAAGTGGTGGATATTCCAGAAGGTTATCAAAACCAGAATCTTTCATGGCAGGTTAACTGGTTGCCTCAGGGATTTAAAAAGCTCAATGCCAATCGTCACCGTATTGTTTCAACTAAACAGCCAGTGGAATTTGCACTATTTGGTGATGGTCTGGTAGATGTTTCCGTATATGTCACTACCAGCAGTGAGCAGCAAAGATCTGCAGACTATGTGCTAGATGGTGCAACCTTAGCGCTTAATCAGGTAGTTAATGGCCTGGAAGTCAGCGTTGTTGGTAAAATACCTTCACAAACCGCAAAACAGATTGCCGATTCTGTTACCTTAAAGACTAGGGCTGTGCCGTGATTGAAGAACAGGCAAAAGTGATTTCCGTTGAATCTGGACTGGTGATTGTTGAGAGTGTGGTAAAATCCAGTTGTAGCGGTTGCCAGCAAGTGGACAGCTGTGGCAGCGGTCAAATCGCCAAGGCATTCCCGCAAAAAACAGTGCGTTATCAGCTTGAAACGGATCAATTGTTATCACCAGGTGATCAGGTGATCATAGGTTTATCGGAAAAGTTATTATTATCAGCGGCCTGGCAAGTCTATTTTTGGCCGTTAATCGGCTTGATCGCTTTTGCCGCATTCGGCCAATGGTTAGTCGAGCGCGCTGTTTTTCCTCATGAGTTATTGGCGGTGTTATTGAGTGTTTTTGGTGGCTATCTCGGTTTTTACCTTGCTCGTCGCAGGCAGCAGGCATCATCTAAGACATCACTGTGGGCACCAACTTTAGTGAAAATTTTGCCAACAAAGCAGCTCGCAAGATAAATCCTCTACGGATCACCAACAAAAGATAGCCCCAGGGCGCTAAATTCGCTAAAATCACGCCATTATTGATTTAACAACACCTTTAACTGAATTTCTATCTATGAAGCATATCCGAAATTTTTCCATTATTGCCCATATCGACCATGGTAAATCAACACTTTCTGATCGTTTGATCCAGCATTGCGGTGGCTTACAAGAGCGAGAAATGGCTGCGCAAGTTCTTGATTCTATGGAACTTGAGCGTGAACGCGGTATTACCATTAAAGCGCAAAGTGTTACGTTGGACTATAAGGCAAAAGATGGTGAAGTCTATCAGTTAAACTTTATCGACACACCTGGACATGTCGATTTTTCTTATGAAGTTTCTCGCTCATTAGCGTCCTGTGAAGGGGCATTATTGGTAGTGGATGCTGGTCAAGGGGTAGAAGCGCAAACCGTGGCGAACTGTTATACCGCGATAGAAATGGATCTCGAAGTATTGCCGATTTTAAACAAGATTGATTTACCGCAAGCTGATCCGGATCGGGTTTGTGAAGAAATTGAAGACATAATCGGTATTGATGCCACTGCTGCGGTGAGTTGCTCTGCCAAAACTGGTCTGGGTATTGAAGATGTTTTAGATACTATTGTTGAAAATATCCCTGCACCACAAGGCGATCCTGATGCTAATTTACAGGCGCTGATTATTGATTCTTGGTTTGATAATTATCAAGGGGTAGTGTCACTGGTTCGGGTGATGAATGGTGAAGTGAAAAAGGGCGACAAAATGTTGGTAATGTCGACCGGCCAGACTCATATTATCGATAAAGTGGGTATTTTTACTCCGAAGCAGGTAGAAACCGGGGTATTAAAAACCGGTGAGGTAGGCTTTATTATCGCTGGTATTAAGGAAATTCACGGCGCACCTGTCGGTGATACCATTACCATTTCGAAAAAAGAAGCACAAGCACCACTACCTGGTTTTAAAAAGGTTCAACCACAAGTCTATGCCGGTATTTTCCCGATCAGTTCAGACGACTATGAAAGTTTCCGCGATGCCCTAAATAAATTAAGTCTTAACGATGCCTCCTTGTTTTTTGAACCGGAGAACTCATCGGCGCTTGGTTTTGGTTTTCGCATCGGTTTTCTTGGCATGTTGCATATGGAAATCATTCAGGAACGTTTGGCGCGGGAATATGATCTCGATCTGGTAACGACAGCACCAACGGTAAATTATGAAATTGCCTGTACTAATGGTGATATTTTATCAATTGATAACCCAAGTGATTTACCGGCAGTTAACAATATTGATGAAATTCGTGAGCCGATCGTACAGGCAAATATCCTGGTGCCGCAGGAGCACTTAGGTAATGTCATTACCTTGTGTATTGAAAAGCGCGGCGTGCAAAAAGATATTATCTATCACGGCAACCAGGTTGCGGTTACTTATGAATTGCCGATGGCAGAAGTGGTGATGGACTTTTTTGATAAGTTAAAGTCGACCAGCCGTGGCTATGCCTCGCTCGATTATCATTTTGTTCGTTTTGAAGCGGCGGATATGGTGCGGGTAGATGTGATGATCAACGGCGATCGCGTTGATGCGCTGGCGATGATCACCCACAGAAGTAACTCGGTTGCTCGTGGTCGTATGCTGGTGGAAAAACTCAAAGAGCTGATTCATCGTCAAATGTTTGATATTGCGATTCAGGCGGCGATCGGTAATAACGTGATTGCCCGTACTACAGTGAAGCAATTACGTAAAAACGTAACGGCAAAATGTTATGGTGGTGATGTTTCTCGTAAGAAGAAACTGTTGCAGAAACAAAAAGAAGGTAAAAAGCGCATGAAGCAGGTGGGTAATGTTGAAGTACCACAGGAAGCGTTTTTAGCCGTACTGAAACTCGAAAACTAATAGGGACGTCATGGCTGTTTATTTTTCAATATTTTTAGTGGTATTAACCTTAGCGACCGGTATTGTCTGGCTAGCGGATAAATTTTATTTAGCGCCGCAGCGCCGGTTAAAGTTGGCGGACGCCCAGGCACAATGTCAGCAACCTTTGTCAGAGGAAGCTCAGGCGAAAATCGTTGAACCTTCAGGTTTGGTTGATACCTCTGTACAAATTTTTCCGGTGATCGCTTTTGTTTTAGTATTGCGATCATTTTTATGGGAACCGTTTCAAATACCATCTGGCTCTATGATGCCGACTTTACTTGATGGTGATTTTATTCTGGTCAATAAATTTAATTATGGGTTGCGTGATCCTGTAGTGCGCAACAAGTTTGTCGAAATTGGTGAGCCTGAGCGTGGCGATGTCGTGGTATTTAAATATCCGTTAGACACGAAAATCGATTATATCAAACGTGTTATCGGTTTGCCGGGGGATCGTATTATCTATCGCAACAAGTCACTTTATATTAAGCCTGCCTGCACAGAAACTAACAGCGATTGCAGCGAGTTTAAGCAAGTTGAACAAACCTTTGTCAGCAATGGTGATTATAGTGACGGTGATACTGAATTGACCCGTTACACATCGGCAATGCCAAATAAAACTCACGATATTTTAGTCAATAACCAAATTTTGCCGCGTACTCCGCATTATTTTAAGCAAGCAGGCACCCAGCGCGATGAATTTGTCGTACCACAGGGGCATTACTTTGTCATGGGCGATAACCGTGATAACAGCCTTGATGGCCGTTTCTGGGGCTTTGTTCCGGAAGAAAACCTGGTTGGTGAAGCGGTATTTATCTGGATGAGTTTTGATTTTGATCGCGATGACAGCAGTATCTTGCCTCATTGGATCCCAACGGGTGTGCGTTTTAGCCGTATAGGCAGCATTAATTAAAATGAAAAATAATGCATTAGCGTTAAAACAGCTGTCAAATAAGTTAGGTTATCAGTTTAAACAACCTGAACTATTGTTGCAGGCACTCACTCATCGTAGTGCTAAAGGGGCTCATAACGAAAGGTTGGAATTTCTCGGCGACTCCATTTTGGGCTTCGTTATTGCAGAGGCCTTATTTGAAAAATTTCCCCGTGAAAATGAAGGGGATCTGACCCGGATGCGTTCGAGTCTGGTTAAAGGAGTCACTCTGGCGAAAATTGCGAGAAATTTCGGTTTAGGTGAATATCTAATCTTGGGGCCGGGCGAGCTGAAAAGTGGCGGTCATCGTCGTGATTCAATATTAGAAGATGCGGTGGAAGCGATTATCGGGGCAATCTTTTTAGACTCGAATATTGAAAACTGTAAAAAACTGATTTTGTCCTGGTTTGAAGAACGCTTAAGCAGCATCAAACCTGGCCAGGAGCAAAAAGATCCGAAAACCCGCTTGCAGGAATATCTACAGGGACGAAAAATTCCTTTGCCTTTATACGAAGTAATAGCAACCACAGGACAGTCGCATAATCAGGAATTTACCGTTAAATGTACTACCAGTGAGATAAACACTGAAGTGATCACTAAAGGTTCCAGCAGGCGCAAAGCTGAACAGGCGGCGGCCAGTAAAGTACTGGAGATCATTATGGCGGAGCAGGCAAGTAAAAAAGCCAAACGCAGCAAACAGGCAGGTAACAAAGCATGAGTCAGAATCATTGTGGTTTGATCGCCATTGTCGGTCGTCCGAATGTTGGCAAGTCGACCTTATTAAACAGCTTGCTGGGACAAAAAATCAGTATTACCTCTCGTAAGCCGCAAACCACCCGTCATCGTATCCTCGGCATTTTAACCGAAGATCATTATCAGGCGATTCTGGTTGACACTCCGGGGTTACACAGCGAAGAAAAACGCGCGATTAACCGGCTGATGAACCGCGCTGCCAGTAGCTCGATTGCCGAAGTGGAAATGGTACTGTTTTTGGTGGAAGGCACCCACTGGACGCCGGATGACGAATTAGTACTTAACAAGGTCAAGCAAAGTGGCGCGCCTTGCGTGTTAGTGATCAATAAAATCGATAATGTCCAGGACAAGGAAGAGTTACTACCACATTTGCAAACCTTAGGTGAAAAGCACGAGTTTAGCGATATAGTGCCGATTTCTGCCAGCAAGGGCGATAATGTCGATAAAATTCGTGATATGTGTTTGAAATTCTTGCCAGAAGGAGATTTCTGGTTTCCTGAAGATTATATTACCGATCGTTCCAGCCGCTTTATGGCGTCGGAAATTATCCGTGAAAAATTAATGCGCTTTACCGGTGACGAACTGCCTTATTCGACGACGGTTGAAATTGAACAGTTCAAAGTCGACGACAAAGGCATTTTACATATTAATGCCCTGATCCTGGTGGAGCGTAACAGTCAAAAGCGTATGGTGATCGGCAATAAGGGCGAGCGGCTAAAAACTATCGGTCAGGAAGCCAGGCGTGATATGCAGGAGTTGTTTGGTCAGCAGGTATTTCTTGAAAGTTGGGTTAAAGTAAAATCCGGCTGGGCCGATGATGAAAGAGCATTGCGCAGCTTAGGCTATGGTGATGATTACTCGGGCTAGTGGTATCTGCCTCAGCTGTGCTAAAGATAACTAGATGAACGAGCTTGAGCAAAACGCTTTTTTATTACACTCTCGTCCTTACCGTGATAATCAGGTAATTGTTGAGTTTTTAACTCAGTCACTAGGTAAAGTGTCGGCAATTGCCTATGTCGGCACTTCAGTTAAATCCAGCAAAAAAGCCTTGCTACAGCCCTTTATTCCACTACAAATCGTATTAAAGGGAAAGGGAGCGTTAAAAACCTTAGTTCGCATTGAAAATGCCAAGAAGTCCTTTTTACTGACGGGGGATTATTTATATAGCGGCTTTTATCTTAATGAATTGCAAGTACGATTGCTGGCTGAGAATATTCCGCTAGAAGCCCTGTACGAGCAGTATCAACAAAGCCTGGAGCTGTTAAGTCAGCGGCAGGCAATAGAGTCGATATTGCGGGATTTTGAAAATGCTTTGCTAGATGAATTAGGGCTAACCATTGATTATTCGATGCTGTTTGAGCAAAATCATGATTATTATCATTATTTGCCAGAGCAGGGCTTAGTGCCTGCACTTTCGAACGATGGGATTAAATTACCCGCGGGCCATTTAAGACAAATTGCCCAGCAACAAGTTGGGGACAGCAAGGTCAGGCAAAGCTATAAATTATTAATGCGACAGGTGTTTGAGCCTTTACTGGCTGGTAAGCCACTAAACAGTCGAAAATTATTTAAACGGAACTAGAGAAGAATTATGAGCGAAATTCTATTAGGTGTTAACGTAGATCATATTGCTACCCTGCGTCAGGCACGGGGGACCACTTATCCTGATCCTGTCCATGCGGCTGCGGTTGCCGAGCACGCAGGGGCTGACGGTATTACTATCCATTTAAGAGAAGATCGCAGACATATTTCAGATCGTGATGTTCAGGTAATGAGTGAAACTATACAAACCCGAATGAACCTGGAGATGGCAGTTACTGAAGAAATGCTAAATATTGCCTGTCAGGTCAAGCCTGCGTTTTGCTGTTTAGTGCCTGAGAAGCGCGAAGAACTCACTACCGAAGGTGGACTCGATGTTGCAGGTCAGCTGGATAAAATCACTCAGGCGGTTGCCAGGTTATCGGCGGCTGGCATTGAAACCAGTTTGTTTATCGATGCCGACAAACAGCAAATTGATGCGGCAGTTGCAACTAAAGCGCCGTATATCGAAATTCATACCGGGCATTATGCCGATGCAGAAACTGTAGCTAAGCAGCAGGCAGAACTCGCTCGTTTAGAAGAAGGCATCAGCTATGCACATCAACAAGGGTTAAAAGTCAATGCCGGTCATGGGCTGCATTATTTTAATGTTAAACCGATTGCTGCAATCCCGGAAATTATCGAGTTAAATATCGGCCATGCCATTATTGCGCGTGCGGCAATCGATGGTTTGGAAAAAGCAGTGCGTGATATGAAACAACTGATGCTTCAAGCGAGAAGGTAGTCTAGCATGTCGGTGGTTGGCATAGGCACAGATATTGTTGAAATAGCCAGGCTTGAGCAAATGCCACAAGCTGCTTTGGCGAAATTGGCATTGCGGGTGTTAACACCTAGCGAGCAAGAGCAATATCAGCAGCTGAAACATCCTATTCCTTACCTGGCAAAGCGTTGGGCGGGTAAAGAAGCGGCAGCCAAGGCGCTTGGGACCGGCATCGCTGCTGGCGTTTCGTTTCAGCATATCGAAATCCAGTCGCTAGCCAGCGGTCAGCCGATATTAGTGTTTACCGATGTTGCTTTGGCCAAGGCTCAGGCATTACAAGGAAAAAGCTGGCATATTTCGCTATCGGATGAAAAAACCTATGCCACCGCCTTTGTCGTTATTTCTGGTTAAGCGATGCACTTGTTTCTCGTATTCGCACGCGTTGACTCATTAGAAAAGGTAACCGAAAGTCATATTCGTAATCTCACATTTT
>CAZUHQ010000087.1:9917-15938 GCA_964620605.1 uncultured Thalassotalea sp. | reverse complement strand
TATTAAATCGGCACTTACACAGCTAAGCTTAGGATTTATTAAACAATTCTGAAAGTTTTTTCTTGGCTTTTTCTTTTAATTTATCTTTCGCCAATTTTTTAAGTTTTTGCTTCTGGGCATCTTTGGCTTGTTGCCAGATAGCGGATAACGCCTCTTTAGCGATCACTGTGCCGAGCTGGCTCGCCGGTAAGCCACCTTTACCACCGATATTGGCCAGTTTTATATCAGGCAGAGTCAGTTGATGATTTTTATTGCCTAATGCGGTCAGATCTAATGACAGTTCCGTGCCGGCGAGAATAATTTGGCTAACGCTGATTTTAGGTTCTGCTGCCTGTGATGTTGGTTGCTCTGTTTCAGAGCCGCCGGAACTTTTCGGCAGATGACGTTTAATGCTATCGAGCAGATCCTTAATATTGGCTCCCCCGCTGGCTGTGATTTCTGCAACGGCTTTAGGCTGTTTAATCACGATAGCGTCAATAATAATTGGTTCCTGGGTTAAGCTTTCCAAATTGATGTCTAAGGTGATTTCCCCTAATGAAAATGCATTTTTCGCCTTATACTGCTCAGGGTTTGGCAAGTTTAATCCGTAAATGCTGCCAGCTCCCTTGCTCAGTTGAATATCCACTTTATCTACTGTGACTTTTTGCTCGGTCACTTGCAGGCCAACGGTTTCTATCTGGCTTTTGATAAATTCGTTTAATGAGCCGTCAGCGAGAAACCATAAGGCGCCGCCACAAATTAATAAGATAACGACAACAATTGAAGCTATAACTTTCATTTTTATATCCTTTAAAATCAGTGAAAAAGGTCACGGCTTTAGTATATCTGAATAATGGTTATTTTTTTATTAAAAATAATTTCCTAGAATGGTTTGTCGGTTTTATCGACTACTTGCTTAAAAAATAAACTTGCGGTATAAAAATATTGGTTATGTTCCCGATAGCTGTTGTTAGGTAAACAAACAAGACGCTCAAGTCCGTCCATGGAAGCTCAACAGCAGCATCCCTGCTGGTGATGCTTGTTTTTATTACCATAGTAACATCTTATTTATCAATGAATTAGCTTAACAACCACAATTAAAAGGAACATAGCCAATAATAAAAATAAATAAAAGGAATAGCCTAGTGCTAAATGTCAGTAGAAAATATCAGCTCAATAAGAAGCTTTGGTCGTTTAATTTTGGCTGTCTGTTAGCCTATTCATTTTTGTGGTTAATCGGGATTGCGGAATTAATGCCTGTGCCTGAAGTGCTTCATCCCCATTCAAACTTTATCGTTAATTATTATCCGGGGGTGGTTTTAGCATTGTGTTCAATGGCGTTGACTTTTTTGGTGATATGGTTGATGAACTCGTTTTTTACTATCTGCATTAGTGAGCACACCTTTTGGCTAGTGCTCCCTTCAGTCACTTTAGTGATGTTAACGGCGATCTCGGCAGTTAGTAGCCTTGTGCAAATGTTATCGGCGGTGATACCATCATTACTGCTGTTAGCGGTTGTCGCCGTCTTTTGTCGTTTATCGCAACAACAGGTGAAAAAAATGCGCTGATTAACGCGCATTTTTCAGCTTGTACTCGCTAGGTGATAGCGCTACTCGGCACGCTAGTCGGGCTAATATGCTCAATCGGATAACAACCTAGTACTTTGATAAAGTTTGTTAATGGTGTCATTTCATTAATCGCTTCCTGCAGTGCCATGTTTTTGATATTGGCCTCGACATCGAGGTAAAACATTTCTTCCCATGGTCGCCCCTGAATTGGACGCGATTCCAGTTTACACATATTAATGCCTTTTTCTTTCAATACCAGCAGGCATTCCACTAGGGCGCCAGGGGTTTGGCCTGTGGCTAAAATGATCGCGGTTTTTGCCGGAATTTGCTCGGCAACATCCACTGGCTTACGGGCTACCAGAATAAAGCGGCTGTGGTTTTCACTTTGATTGGCGATCGACTTTTCCAGCGCATGCAGTTGATAGATCTGGCCGCCTTCTTCACTGCCAATCACTGCCACTGACGGGTCTTGAAATTGATAGACTTTCGCCATGGCATCTGCGGTGCTTTCGCAATATTCGATGCGTATACTGTGCTGTTTATCGAGAAAGTTACTGCATTGGGTGAATGGCTGGCCGTGGGCGTAAATGGTTTTAATCTTATCTAACGAAGTATTGACTGCGGTCAGTAGGCAATGCTCGATCGGTTGGGTGATTTCACCGACAATCGATAAGTTAGTGTGTTGCAGCACATCATAAACTTCATTAATGCTGCCTGAGCTGGTGTTTTCAATCGGCAGCATGCCGTAGTCGACATGACCTGACTCCACTTGCTGCATTATGTCGCTAAAACTTTGGCAGCCATATTCGATAATTTTTTCTGCCCGGCGGGAGAAGTATCTATGGCTTGCTAAATAGCTGTACGAGCCTTTATCGCCCAAAAACGCCACACTGACACTTGGCATTTCAAGTGCGGGATTTGCTAAGGTTTGTAAATAGGCCTGTTGATTGAGCACTGAATCTTCAATGATGGTTTGAAACACACTGGTCACATAGTGGGCATCCAGGCCGTATTCCTTGCCTTGTTTGAGCAAGCGGATCAGCAGTTCTTGCTCTCTTTGCTGATCTCTTACCGGTCGGATCTGCTGAGCCTTGCTTTTCGCAACATTAAGCGTAAGGGCGCGGCGCTCGGCAAATAAGGCAAGCAGCTGTTGATCAAGTTTCGTTATTTGTTCTCTGATTTTATTGAGATCTAATTGTTCGTCCACGTGTTACCTACTTATTAGTGTTTAATGAGCCTGACCCGAATCGCATCATTTTCTGTGAAACGGCCGATATAAAAAAACCTCCGCTAGGAGGTTTTTCGTTGAAACTTGACGACGCAAACACTCCTACTGCCGAGGCAGAATAAAGAAAAAGAGTATAAAGAAAGTGAAGTTTTTTAGCGTCATAAAAGCACTTTATCTAGCCGCAGTGAACATTTCAAGCCTTTGTTTATATCAATTTGCATTGCCGGTGGAAAATATTGCTATAACCCTCACGGAACTTTAGAAACACTGCCAGACGATGGCAAAGGACGAAACTGTTGCAATTCCCCACACCAGCGAGCGCAATGTGCCGACATTGGCTAAATATAAGATGTTATAGAGTATTCTGGCCACGACATGAGTGATTGCCAGATACTGCACTGTTGTCCCTAGGTGCTGAGTGCTGATCGCCAGTAATACCGCAGGGGTGAAAATGATCAGTGATTCAAAGGCATTTTGATGTGCGGCCAGTGCTCTGGCACCAAAGCCGGTTAATTTGGCCTGCTGGTCACGCGGATGGGCATTGTCATAACCATTTAATTGATGCATCGCGATAGCAACAGGAATTTTGGCAATATAAGGGAGTAGTAACGCAATAAATAAACAGTAAATTAGTATTATCATTGGATTTCCTAGTAACTTAATAAGGTTAAAGAGTATTTTGTTTCTCCTGGCAGAAACGGCGACGGTTTACCTTGCTGCCAGTCATTGTGTCCTGCTCGGTAATAGGGGCTCCACGGGTGGCCAGCCTGGCTGGTTGGCATATGTAAAATGCCACTTTGTTCATGGCCGGGGGAGACAACCATGCGCTCGGAAGCGCCAAATGCTTTGCCTTGTACCCTTGGCATATAACTATCGCCGGGCAACGGGGTATTTTCCATGTTTAGCCATCTGCCTAACAGCGGCACGGCTTTCGCTATTGGATGGACAATTTCGCTGGTATTTTGTTGTCCCCAGGTCGCATCAATTAATGGCTGATCTTTGCTCATCTCAGCCAAGGTGATGGTTAACGCCTGTTCAAATATTGCTTGCCAACTGTCGTTTAACCAGAGGAAATTCTCCGGTTGTTGGTTTACCAGTTGCCAAAGTGGCGTTTCTATCTGGTGCCTGATGGTGTGAAAGCTGTAGTTGTCGTTAAACTGGCTGAGGTTTTCGTTGAACTGGGCAAATACCAGATCTCTTAAGTTAAGCCTGAAATTGCGCACCAGGCGATAGGCGACAGAGTCAACCGAGGCTTTGAGTTCTTTAGTTTGCAATATTTCTCTTGCCTGTTGCCATAGTGCTTGATTAGCGTTCGTCTTTGATATCAGCACTTTATCTAATAAAAATTGCTGCCAGCGTGTTAGGAACTGCGCGCGATCATCTAAAGCTATCGCTAACAGTTGTTGTTCATCAAAGCTATCTTTGGCAAATAAATCATTTCGGATCTGTTGAGACCTGGCGCCTAAGGCATAACCACCATTGCCTATTTTCTCAAGCATTTGTCCGCCGACAACCCGGGAGTTCGCCGTCCATAAGCGACTGGCCTCAGGATTATATACTTGCGGGTATTCTTCTTCGGTTAAATAGCCTGACCAATAATAACTGCCATCTGCCCAGGACTTAGGGGTTTCGCCAAAGTTAGATGATTTTTTTGGAATGGCGCCCATAATGGTCCAGCCAATATTGCCAGCACTATCTCCTACCATCATATTTTGTGCCGGAATACCTGAGTGCGTGGCGATAGCAAATGCCTGTTTCACCGTTGTTGCTTGCTCTAGTTGCTGCGCATTAAAGTTAACTGCCTCAAGGTCGTGGGCAACCCAGCGGTAGGCCAACAGCTGTCCGTTAGCGTTTGTGCCGATAATCGGCCCCCATTGGGTTTCTTTGGTAATGATCTCCTCAGGCTGCTCGTCTTTAATGGCGATTACCTGTTTAACCTGGGTAAAATCTTTATAGCCATCGGGGGTTAAATATTGGCTGCCGTCGTCATTGGTTTCAATAATAACGACATCGCTCCAGTCGCCGTAACTGTTAGTAAAACCCCAGGCGATATTGCCATTACTGCCGGTAACCATGGCAGGCGTGCCGGGCAGGGTTAATCCGGTTACTTTAACGGCATTGTTATTTTCCCCCTGGTATTCAAACGATGCCCTGAACCAGGTATTAGGCACACGTAAACCGAGGTGCATATCGTTGGCGACCATGGCGCTGCCTGTGCTACTGATGTTACCGGCAATCGCCCAGTTATTTGAACCGGGGAACTGCTCGGTCTGCTGGTCGATATTCGCGGTTGTCATGGTGGCAGGTTTGCTAAGCGCAGCATTTGCTGTCGGCCAGGGCTCGCTCGGTAAAGGGGCGGCAGGATAACGGGTATCGTCTATCGCGGCGTCCCACCTGCTGCCTTGCGGGTTTAAAAATGCAAATACCGATGGAGCGAAGCTCGCTTCCAATAGCCCTAAGGTTCTTTCGCGCGCGCCGTCTTTATATTGCAAGTCCAGGTACATACTAAACACCGCCAATACTGTATCTTCTTCCAGCCATTCAACCGGTTGCTGGCGCAATAATAAATATTCAAATGGTTGAGCTTTTAAGCTGTGCAAACCTTCATTAACGCCTGTGGTATAGGCGCTGAGTAATGCTTGCTGCTCTGATGGCAGCTGCTTGACTATTGCAGCTGCCCTTTGTCTAAAATTGTGTATACGAATGCTTTTGTCGTATTCCAGCGCTGCCCGGCCAAATAAGCTGGATAATTCACCCGCGGCATTTTTGCGCAGTAAATCCATTTGAAAAAACCTTTCCTGGGCATGAACAAAGCCGGTAGCTGTAGCGATATCTAAGCGACCTTGTCCTTTAATGGTGGCGATCCCTTGTTGATCTCTTTCGATAATAACGCTGTTTTTGATACCGAAAATCGTCAGTTTACCATCGAGCATCGGCAGCGCGCTATCGACCTGGCTATAGAGCCAGGTAACGAATATCGCACTGAGTAAAAAGGCCATCAGCGCTAGAGCAATAAAAAATTTTTTGATGTTGTGCATTATTTTTATTAAGGCATTGTTGCGTGGTTTTAGATTATCGCAATTAGTTATAGGGTACAAACTGTCATCTGGCTGATTTTACTGACTGTGTCAGGATTCATTAATGGTTACACTTGTGTGATTGCAAATGCTTGGCGTGCTTGTTAATTTTCTTTCATTACTAAAAACGTTCCTAATAATAAGTTACTTTAACTATGTCCATTGTCAG
>CAZUHQ010000087.1:0-9907 GCA_964620605.1 uncultured Thalassotalea sp. | reverse complement strand
TGCTTGTTAATTTTTATTGATTACTAACCATATATTACTTTAGCCATGTCCATTGTTAGCCCCTGGAAGCAGGATTTTCCGATATTTTCATCACGTGCTTATCCGAGGTTGTGTTATCTCGACAGTGCGGCAACCTGTTTAACGCCTAAGCACGTTGCCGATGCCGTGTATCATTATCAATGTTACTCGCACGCCAATAGTCATAAGGGCTTATATCAGCTTAGTGCCAATGTTACGGAAATTGTCGAACAGGCAAGGGCAAAGGTCGCGGCTTTTCTTGGCGCTGGCAGTGGCCAACAGATAGTGTTTAATTCCGGAACCACTGAGGCGCTGAACCTAATTGCCTATAGTTTTGTTGAACCTTTATTAATGAAGGCGCGCCAGCAGGGACGAGTCGCCAATATAGTGATCAGTGCCGCAGAGCACCACGCCAATTTATTGCCTTGGCAGCGATTAACTCAACAATATCAGGCGCAGTTACGGGTCGTTGATTTATTGCCTGATGGCAGATTAAATATCGATCACTTAAAATCATTACTCGATAACGATACTTGTCTGTTGGCAATCGCTCATTGTGCTAATGTTATTGGACTGGACAATGATGTCGCGCAAATATGTCAGCTGGCGCGCAATAAACACATTGCTACTGTAATTGACGGCGCTCAGGCGGTGGCTCGTGGCGGCGTCGATGTCAACGCCATTGGCTGTGATTTCTATGTGTTTTCTGCTCATAAACTTTATGGGCCTACAGGTTGCGGTGTGCTCTATGCTAAAGCTGGTCTTTTTGACCAGATGCGCCCTTATCAGCTGGGGGGCGGCATGATCTCTAGCGTCAGCTATCGAGAAAGTGAATATCTCAGCGGTCCGCTGAAATTTGAACCCGGTTCGCATAATGTCGCCAGTATTGTTGGCCTGGTCGAAGCGATTGATTATTTAAATGATTTATCGTTTAAAGATATCAACCAGTATCTGGATAATCTCGCGCGTTATATGAGACAATCGTTAACTGAGTTGCCTTATTATCAGCCGTTAATAAAGTCAGCGGCTTTGTTAACTGAGAATCAAGCCAAGGGCTTGCCCAGAGTGGCGAGTTTTCAGATTAAGGACGTTCATTGTCATGATGTTGCCAGTATCCTTGATAGTGAGGATATTGCGGTCAGAGCGGGTCATCATTGTGCGCAGCCACTGCATCAATATTTAGGTGTTAAAGCGACCATCAGAACCTCTCTTGGCCTTTATAACGATTATTCGGATATCGATCGCCTGGTCGCCGGATTAGATCAAGCGTATCAACTTATGCTAGATTAATTTCATTTGAAAAACCGTAAGTCGTTGGAGTGTCAATGAATGATCATACCCAGCAGCAATTATATCAGCAGGCAATGCTGAGCCATCATAAAGCGCCGGTTGGCTTTGAGCGCAAGATCAATGTCAGCCATAGTGCAAATGGCGTCAACCCCGCCTGTGGCGACGAAATTTACCTGACGGCAGAGATCCAAAATAACCTTATCCATCAACTGGCGTTTTCAGGCGACAGTTGTGCGATTTGTCGGGCTTCAGCGTCTATTTTGTGTCAGCTCCTGGAAAATCAATCGGTGCAGCAGGCGTTGCTCGTTAGTGAACAATTACAGCTGGCACTGGAAAATAACTCGGCATTGGAACTGCATTTAGTACAGGCTTTATCACCATTAATGATTGTAAAAAAATTTCCGGTGCGCAAACAATGTGCGTTGTTGCCCTGGTTAACCCTAGAGCGGGCGTTAGCAGATAAAGAGAATAATAATCAAGCTGAGGCGGTGTAATGCAGGAAAACTGGCAACAAATTATTGCAAACTTTGACCTGGGCGAAGATTTTGTCCTGGCAACTATTGTCGCAACCCGAGGCTCAACTTACCGTAAAACTGGCACTATGATGTTAATTGATGCCCAGGGAAATTGTACTGGCCTGTTGAGTGGTGGTTGTTTAGAAGCAGATATTAGCCATCATGCTAAGGAAGTTTTGGCTGGTGGTGGCAATATGTTACTGAGCTATGATTTAAAAGCGGATGCTGATTTGTTATGGGGATTAGGTTTAGGCTGTGAAGGGGCGATAGATATTTTACTCCAGCCGTTAACTGTGCAAAACCAGCATCTCGGATTTGCCTCGTTAATTGTAGCGCTAGAACAAAGGCAAGGCGGTTTTTATTGTCAGCAAGTTAAAGAACAAACATTGGCTCAGGGCTGTTTTATTGCTGCTCAAAATATGGAGCAAGCAGATAAGGCGCTGGTGTCGCAGCATTTGCAAAGCCTATCGCCTGAAATTAAGTTAGATCCCGCACAATGGCTGGTGATACCAGTAATGCCGATATGGTCAATTTTATTATGTGGCGCAGGACCTGATGCCGCGCCGCTCGTGGCATTGGCAAAACAGCTTGGCTGGAAACTGACATTACAAGATCACAGAACCAGCCATTTGGCACAAACTGAGTTTGCGCTTTGTGATGCCAGACGAAAATTACGCGCCGAAAATGCCACGAAAAAAGATTTTGCCGGCTTTGATGCCGCTATCATTATGACCCATAACCTGACCAATGATGGCTTGCTGTTAAAAAATGCTTTGGCAGCGAATGTTGGTTATATCGGCTTATTAGGGCCTGCCGGGCGACGAGATAAATTATTGTCTGAGCTTTCATTGACGGCTTCAGACGTGGCAGGTCAGGTATTTGGTCCTGTCGGTTTAAATATCGGTGGTCGTAGCCCACAGGCGATTGCTTTATCTATTTGCGCTGAAATTCAGCAGTTTATCAGCCGTCAGGCTCAGCAAAGAAATGCTAAATCCTGGTATCTCTAATGTCGTTAAATCTGGAGATTATCCTACTCGCCGCTGGCTGCTCGTCCCGGCTTGGCCAGCCAAAACAGTTAGTTAAACTTCAAGGGCAGAGTTTATTAGCCCGGCAAGCCCGTCTTGCGCTTGGTTTAAGTAATAACGGCTCAAATGTTTCGTGTGTCCTGGGATTTGAAGCGCAAGCGATGAAACGCCAACTTGATGATTTGCCGGTGAAATGCCTGGAAAACGAACATTGGCAATCAGGGCTCGCCAGTTCGATTTCTGTCGGCGTTAAAAGCGTGTCAGTCAAAGCTGATGCCGTGATGTTGTTACTGGTGGATCAATGGCAATTAACTGTGAATGACTTACAGCAAGTTATGAATTGCTGGCAACAAAACCCAGACGCCATAGTATGTGTCCAACAGGCGACACCAGCGTCAGCACCATTTGGCCCGCCAGTGATTTTTCCCAGGCGGTATTTTTCGGCATTGGCTGATTTAACCCAAGGGAAGGGAGCAAAGTCGGTAATTGTCAAAAACTTTCAGCAGACGATTTTTGTAACTGTAGCCAATGCTTTTTCTGATCTTGATACACCGGAGCAATTAGCTCAATTACGAGACTTTGAACATAACAATTAACTTGATAAAATCACATCAATTTTGAATGTCTAGTGGAAAGTAATTTATATGGCATCGTTACAAGATCAATTGTTAAAAGCGGGTTTAACCACCAAGCAAAAAGCGCGTCAGGCCAATACCGATAAGCGTAAGAAAAACAAGCAAAAGCGCAGTGGCGCGAAAGTGGAAGCGAGCTTGCAGGAACAGGTAAAGCAAGATTTAGCGAAGGCTCAGCAGGATAAACAGGCAAAAGATGCAGCGCTTAATGCCGAAAAGCAGCAGCAACTGGCGGCAAAAGAGCAGCATTTGCGTATTCAACAAATTCTGCAACACCATCAAGTGAAAAATATTGAAGGTGAGAAAGAATATAACTTCACCATTAACAATTTGATTAAAAAGATCTACCTGGATGATAAAACCTATCAGGCGTTAGTCAATGGCCGTCTGGCATTATGTGGTCAGGATGATATTACTTATGTAGTCACTAAAGAAACGGCGGAAAAACTGGCAGAGCTGGATAACAATGTCGTGCTAGTGCAAAACGATCGGGTTGAAGGTGCCCATACGGATGAAGAAGATCCTTACGCCGCGTATCAAATTCCAGATGATTTAATGTGGTAATGATTGTGCGGCTGTTGTCGTCACTGAAATAGCTATGTTAGACTGCGCAGCCTTGTAAACCTATATGCGCATTTGAGGTATTAATGGTTATTTTACGTTGGCTAATTGGCCGCATCATCTTATTATTGGATTTTATCTTTAGCCCTCGTCGTCCGAAGCGAGCGCCGGATATCCAGGCACAAATAGATACCAGTACCGCTCATTTAAGTTTGTATCAATTACCGGCTTGTCCTTTTTGTGTCAAGGTTAGGCGCGCCATTAAACGTGGCGGATTAAATATCAGTTTGAAAAATATCAATAAAGATCAGGCTCTTCGACAGGAGTTGATAGAACAAGGTGGTAAACGTACCGTGCCTTGTTTAAAAATTGAAGAATCACCAGAGCAAATCACTTGGCTTTATGAGTCTTCAGAGATAAACCGTTTTCTGCAACAATTTGTTCGTTAAATATTTCTAGAATTATTTTGTTAGTTAAGTGGTCTAGTGTAATAACCAAGATCATTTAGGTAGCATTAATGTTAAAATCTTTTCGCCGACAATCGAACTGGCAACTGCCTGAAAACCAGGTAACCGACGAAGCAGTTTATCGCTCGCGCCGCTCCTTTCTTAAAGGTTTAGGGTTTGTTGGTGCCAGTAGCCTATTGTCGCAACAGGCTCATGCTGGAGTGCTGGATTGGTTTTCTAAGGAAAAGCCCAATCGCTTTAAACAGCAGTCATTAAATTATCAAGCAAGCGTTGAATCTCAGCAAGTGTTAACGCCAGAGCAAAAGGCGGTTAGCCATAATAATTTTTATGAATTCGGCACTAATAAAAGCGATCCAAGTGAAAATGCCCAGCAGTTTAAGGTCAACCCCTGGCAGTTAACAGTTTCTGGTGCCGTCGAGCAGCCATTTAGCTTAGATTATGATGATTTGCTTAAGCGTTTTCCATTAGAAGAGCGGATTTATCGGTTACGCTGTGTTGAGGCCTGGTCGATGGTGATCCCCTGGGTTGGCTTTTCTTTGGCGGATTTAATTAAACAGGCAAAGCCATTATCCAAAGCAAAATATGTTGCGTTTGAAACCTTGTATGATCCACAGCAAATGCCGGGGCAAAACAGTCGTCGTATCGGCGGTGGCATTGATTATCCTTATGTTGAAGGTTTACGGCTTGATGAAGCCATGCATCCACTAACGCTATTAAGCGTTGGGCTTTATGGTAAAACCTTACCACCGCAAAATGGTGCGCCTATTCGTTTAGTGGTGCCGTGGAAATACGGTTTTAAGAGTATTAAATCGATTGTCTCGATTAAACTGGTGGAAAAAATGCCGCCAACCACCTGGAATTTATTAGCGCCGCATGAATATGGCTTTTATGCCAATGTTAATCCACAAGTTGATCATCCTAGATGGAGTCAGGCCAGTGAACGCAGGATCACCACCGGCGGCTTACTTGCCCGTAACCGCATCGAGACTTTACCCTTTAATGGCTACGGTGAGCAGGTGGCAGATCTATATAAAAACATGGATTTACGCAAATATTTTTAGTGGAGTTGTTGTGAAAACAGGTGTGATTAATTTCCAAATTAATCAGGTGTTACTGTTAAAGTGCCTGATCCATGTCATTAGCTTAACCTTGTTAGTGAATGTCTATTATCTGGCGATAAATGACGGTTTAGGGGCTGATCCGGTCGAGGCGGTATTGCACTTTACCGGCATCGGCGCTTTTAATTTATTGCTGTTAAGCTTATCTGCTACCCCGGTTGTTAAGTATTTTCGCTGGCGTAGTGCCATTGAAGTGCGCCGTCTGCTTGGCCTGTACAGCTTTAGTTATGCACTATGCCATGTCTTAAGCTTTCTCGCGTTTGAAGTGCAGTTTAACTGGTTATTATTTGTCGAAGAAATTATTAAACGCCCTTATATTACAGTTGGTATGGCCGCGTTTGTCATTTTATTGAGCCTGGCAGTCACCTCAATTAATCAAATAAAAAAACGCCTGGGGCGCAACTGGCAATTGCTGCATAACTGGGTGTATCTGGCCGTGCTGTTAGTGGCGATTCATTTTTACTGGTCGGTAAAATCAGAAATCATTGAACCGGGAATTTATTTGCTGTTGACCTTTGGCTTATTGCTGCTGAGGAAACAAAAACTGACTCGCTGGTTTTAGCTGTAACAGCTAATGCAGTTGTTCATCTTAATTTTTAGGCCGCTTATCGCAGCACTTGTGGTCGAGTTTGGAATTTCCTTGTCCCTGCCTGCTATTCATAATAATGTGTTGGTAAATAATAAAAGTAATTAGAGCCTCAATATCCTATTAGGAATTCCATCATATGCAAAAATTTATTCCATCGTTACTGATGGCTACGATTTCTGTTGCGCTAACTGGTTGCCTGCAATCAGAGGCGCAAGATGAAAAAGTAGTGATCAATAAAAATCCATACCCTAGTACTTATCAGCCGCTAGCGAGCAAAAGCTTGTTGATCCGCAATGCCACTGTGTTAACCGGCACAGGTCAGCGTCTGGATAACGCGGATGTGCTAATGAGTGAAGGTAAAATTCAGCAAGTCGGTGTTGGTTTAACTTCAACAGGCGCGGTGGAAGTTGATGGGCAAGGAAAATGGCTTACTCCGGGTATCATTGATGTGCATTCTCACCTTGGTGTTTATCCGAGCCCATCGGCAGAATCGCATGCCGATGGTAATGAAGCAACTCAGCCAAATACTTCTGAAGTATGGGCCGAGCATAGCATCTGGCCACAAGACCCTGGGTTTAATCGTGCGCGGGAAGGCGGTATTACCACATTGCAAATTTTACCTGGCTCGGCGAACTTGTTTGGCGGTCGCGGCGTCACACTGCGCAATGTGCCAAGCCATACCATGCAAGGGATGAAATTTCCAGATGCACCATATGGCTTGAAGATGGCGTGTGGTGAAAATCCGAAACGGGTTTATGGCGGTAAAAAAGTTTCTCCTTCAACCCGTATGGGTAATATGGCGGGTTATCGCATGGCCTGGGTGGAAGCGACAGAATATAAGCGTGCCTGGGATAAATATGAAACCGATTATGCCGCTGGGAAAAATCCTCAAGCGCCGACGCGAGATATCGAACTCGATACCTTAAAAGGTGTGTTAGATGGCGAGATCTTAATTCATAACCACTGTTATAAAGCGGAAGAAATGGCGATGATGATAGATCTAGGCAAGGAGTTTGGCTATCACTCGGGAACATTTCACCACGCGATAGAAGCCTACAAAATTGCCGATAAATTAGCCGAAAATGGCAACTGCGTAGCAATGTGGCCGGATTGGTGGGGCTTTAAAATGGAAGCCTATGATATGGTGCAGGAAAATGTCGCGATTGTTGATGCCAAGAAAAACTCCTGCGCGGTAGTGCATTCTGACTCTTCTATTACCATTCAACGGTTAAACCAGGAGGCGGGTAAGGTGATGTATCGTGCCAACGAGCAGGGCTTTGAGATCAAAGCTGAAGATGCGATTCGCTGGATCACTGCCAATGCCGCAAAGTCTTTAGGCATAGCGGATAAAACTGGCACGCTGGAACCTGGTAAGAATGCCGATGTTGTGCTGTGGAATGGCAATCCGTTTAGTGTTTATGCTCAGGCGGAGCAAGTATTTGTTGATGGTGCGAAAGTCTATGATCGTTTCGATGAGGCTTACCAGGCACAAAGCGACTTTCTTTTAGGCCAAGAATAATTAAAGGGATAACATTATGAAATTATTTAAAAGCTCGTTTATCGCTTTAGCATTGGCGAGTGCATCATCGGCATTCGCTGATAGCACTGCAATTACCAATGCCACTGTTCACACGGTAACCGAACAAGGAGTGTTAACCAATGCCACTGTGGTGGTGACAGATGGCGTGATCAGTGCGATTAATCCTGAGTCTGTCAGCGCTGATAATATCATTGATGCACAAGGTAAAATTCTAACGCCAGGCTTTATTGGTTCAATCAATCAGTTAGGGTTAGTGGAAGTGAGCGCAGTATCTAGCACCCGTGATGGCGGTGAGAAAAAAGCCGACATTACCTTTGATGCCAGCACGGCATTTAATCCATTTTCTTCATTAATTCCCTATAGCCGAAAAGGCGGTATCACGACTAATGTTGTTGTGCCTGATGGTGGTGAGGATATTTTTAAAGGTCAGGCGTTTGTTGCGGATTTATCTGGTCAATTAAACAGCATTGTCAAAAATAATGCCGCGGTAATTGCCGAGCTTGGCGCGAAACGCAAGGGTTCACGGGCACTGGAAATTCAGAAATTGCGCGATAAGCTCGAAGATGCGCAAAAAGCGCTGGTTAAAGCACAAGAAAAAGCAAAAGAAAAATCAGACGACAAGAAAGACGATAAATCAGATAAAGAGCCAAAACGTGATGAAGCAGTGATTAATGCCTTACTGTCAGGAGAAAAGCCACTGATCGCTTATGCGAATCGCGCAACCGATATTATGGCGCTGATTGACTTAAAACAACGCTTTAACCTTGATCTGGTAATAAGTGGAGCAGGTGATGCGATTCGTGTTGCCGAGCAGCTAGCGGCAGCGAAAGTGCCGGTGATTATCGGTGTGATTGATAATTTGCCAAGTTTTGATGCCTTGCATGCCTCACTGGACAATGCTGCCAGTCTGGTAAACGCCGGTGTTCAGGTGGCATTTTCTGTCAGTGGCGATACCCATAATTTATATCAGTTGCGTTTTGATGCAGGTATTGCTGTTGCTAATGGCCTTAGCAAGGAACAGGCATTGGCAGCGGTAACTGCCAATGTTGCGGATGCCTTTAACATCAATGCTGGCCGCATTGCGGTAGGTAAACGTGCCGACTTGGTGTTGTGGAGCGGCGATCCGTTTGAGTTATCCACTAAGGTTGAGCAACTATGGATCAACGGCGTTGAGCGAACCACTACCAGCCGTCATGATGCGCTAAGAGCGCGTTATAGTGCAGAAACAAATATGCCAAGAGCCTATGTTAAATAGTTAATTAATTTAATTATTGGCTATGTTTCCGATAGTCGCTGCTTGGTAAATAAGCAACGACTATCGATTCCTTCCATGGAAGCTCAACACTTGCATCCCTGCTGGTGATGCTTGCTTTTATCACCATGGCAAGATCTTTATTTATGGTGTTGGTCGCTATTAGGCTTTAATTGGTCGACACAATTATCAAAGATATGCAGTTATTGAGCGTGAATACTTTTACGCTTTATTCCAATAACTTGCTTCGCTAAAATAAATTTCCTTGTATTAAACTTAACTAGCTTATGACTACTGAAACTACCCAATCCAATCAATACGGCGCGATTAATCAGCGTAAAATTAACGATATCGCTATTTTAGATATCTCTCATGTTAATCATAACGCCTCATTATCTTTATATGGTGGTCAGGTGTTGAGCTGGCAGCCTCAGGGAGCGAAAGAAGTGTTCTGGTTAAGTAAAACCGCCGAGTTTATTAAAGGCAAGGCAATCCGAGGAGGCATCCCGCTTTGCTGGCCGTGGTTTGGTGCCAATATTGGTGAAAATGGGAAAAATGGCGGTAACCATGGTTTTGCCCGTACCAGTAATTGGCATTTGGTGGATAGTAGAATTAGCGAGCAGGGCGTTAATGTCACGATTGAACTAAGTGGTGAACATTGTCATAAGCTATGGCCAGCGAAGTTTAAGTTAACTCAAGAGCTGTTTTTCGGTAGTGAATTTTCACAAGAGCTCACCATGGAAAATTTATCCGCTCAGGATGTGCAATATACAGCTGCATTGCATAGTTACTTTGCCGTTAGTGCGCCGGAAAATGTCACCGTGCCTAAGTTATCGTCGGCAACTTATGATGATAAGTTAACCGGACTTAGTGATCAGCAAACGCCATTAGCTAACTGTT
>CAZUHQ010000086.1:0-15947 GCA_964620605.1 uncultured Thalassotalea sp. | reverse complement strand
GTGGTTTCTAATTGTTGTACTCGTGAAGAAAAGTCCGCAGCAGTGTCTAATTTGTTCCGTTAAATATCTTACTTTACCGATAAAGCAATTAGTAATAAGCAAACGATAAGAAAAATAAGGTAAACGCCCCGAAAAAGCTTTAAAGGCATAAACATAAACTTAGTCACGTCAGGCTTTTGTGGCTTCAAACAACAACCCCATCAGTAATCATATAGTTACTAAGTTGCATAGACAATACGCTCAATATCTAAGGTAAGACTAGACCTTAAATAGACGCGAGCTCTGCTCTTTCACTGCTACAGCAGTGTTTATCTATTCCAGCCACTTTATTTAAACTCCCCTTTATTTGCAGTGTCAGGTTGTTCGCTTCGTTTAACTATTATTGTTCACCTTGCGTAACGCCGTCACTTAAGTTTATTTTGAGATTATCCTATAGCTTTAGCGCTTTACTAAAGGTATAGATACTAGTCGATAAATATAAAAGACAACCCAAAGTACCAACGGCTAAAATTAATAAAACCTTTTATTTCACCGATAGTTTTCTAAAGAAGTCCATCTAAAAGCCCCAATAGTTATTATTAACAAATAGTCTAAAACTAACTATAGACACTTTTATATTTAATGCATAAAAATCAGTAACAAGGAATTGGGGCAACAAAGAAGAAAAAATAAACCACTTCAAGGGAAGTGGTTTATTAGCAAAGTTAAAAGTTTGAATAAGAATATTTAGAAGCTATCACCAGGAATACGTACCCAACCTTCCATTAGAATTCGGGAGCTGCGACTCATCACTGCTTTTTCAACCACCCAGTTGCCATGTTGACAACTTGCCTTAGCGCCCACTTTTAAGGTGCCGGATGGATGACCAAAGGTCACAGAATTTCTCTCACCGCCACCGGCAGCAAGGTTCACCAGAGTGCCAGGAATAGCGGCCGCAGTGCCAATCGCCACAGCAGCCGTGCCCATCATCGCATGATGAAGTTTTCCCATGGAAAGTGCTCGAACGTTAAGGTCGATATCAGTGTATTTTATTTGTTTACCACTGGATGCAGTATAACTTTGAGCCGGTGAAACAAACGCGATTTTTGGCGTATGTTGACGGCTTTTAGCTTCTTCAACCGAGCTAATCAAGCCCATTTTAATTGCGCCATAAGCACGAATAGCTTCAAAGTAGGCTAATTTATCATCGCTATTATTAATGTCATCCTGCAACTCCGTGCCTGTATAATCGATATCCTCAGCATTCAAAAATATCGTCGGAATGCCAGCATTGATCATAGTCGCTTTAAAGGTGCCCCCCTCGAAAGAACCAACAGCTGGCACTTCAAGATCATCAACAATATTGCCGGTAGGGAACATCGCCTCACTTGGATCTACTGGGGTAATAAACTCAACCGGCACTTCTGCTGCCGGGAAAGTCACGCCATCTAATTCAAAATCACCAGTTTCTTGCACTTGACCATTAGTAATAGGCACTTGCGCAATAATAGTTTTCTCAATATTTTTCTGCCAGATACGGACAGTGCAGACACCATTTTCAGGAATGCGTTCAACATCAACCAAGCCAGAATAAATGGCAAACGAGCCAACCGCAGCGGTTAAATTACCGCAATTACCTGACCAGTCAACAAACGCTTTATCGATTGCCACCTGACCAAACAAATAATCAACATCGTGATCCGCTTTATCTGATTTTGCCAAAATCACGGTTTTCGAAGTACTGGAAGTAGCTCCGCCCATGCCATCGGTTTGTTTGCCATAAGGATCCGGACTGCCAATCACCCTAAGCAGCATATTATCGCGCGCCTCACCCGGCACCTGACAGCGCTCAGGTAAATCAGTCAGGTTAAAGAACACACCTTTACTTGTTCCGCCACGAATATAGGTAGCTGGAATTTTAACTTGAGGAACACTAGACATGTGTTTACTCCATTTATCATTTAAAAAAGGCGACCTAAGCCGCCTTAAAATTTAGTTCAAACAATCAGGCCTTCACTTTTATGAGTTAGATTGAAGAAAGTCGTTAGCAAACTTTTGCAGTACGCCTCCGGCGGCATGAACAACAACTTCCTCGGCAGTATCTAATCGACACTTAACAGGAATTTCAACTTGCTCGCCCGATTGACGAGTCATCACCACGGTCATTGCACCACCCGGAGCCGTTTCACCTTTAACATCAAAGGTTTCACTGCCATCAATGTTATAGGTTTTACGAGTTTCACCATTAACAAATTCCAGTGGCAGCACGCCCATACCAATTAAATTAGTACGATGAATACGTTCAAAACCTTCAGCAACTATCACTTCAACACCAGCCAGGCGCACGCCTTTTGCCGCCCAGTCACGAGAAGAACCTTGACCATAATCAGCACCGGCAATAATACACAAAGGCTGCTTACGCGCCATATAAGTTTCAATGGCTTCCCACATCCTGGTTTGTGTACCTTCCGGCTCGATTCGTGCCAGTGAACCCTGAATGATTTCACCATTTTCGTCACGACACATTTCATTAAACAGCTTAGGGTTAGCAAAGGTTGCCCGTTGCGCGGTTAGGTGATCGCCACGATGGGTTGCGTATGAGTTAAAGTCTTCTTCCGGCAAGCCCATTTTATGCAAATAGGCTCCAGCGGCGCTATCAAGCAAAATAGCATTTGACGGTGATAAATGATCTGTGGTGATATTATCGCCTAATACCGCCAACGGACGCATCCCTCTCATGGTGCGCTCACCGGCTAATGCCCCTTCCCAATATGGTGGACGACGGATATAAGTCGACATTTCACGCCAGTCATATAGCGGACTGTCTGCCGGTTCAAATGCCCCTAAATCAAACATTGGCGTATAAATTTTCTTAAACTGCTCAGGTTTAACGCAAGCACTGACTATCGCATCGATTTCTTCATCTGATGGCCATAAGTCTTTTAAGGTAATGGCATTACCGTCTTTATCAACGCCTAATGTGTCCTGTTCAATATCAAAACGCATGGTACCGGCAATGGCATAAGCAACCACCAATGGCGGTGACGCTAAAAATGCCTGTTTGGCATAGGGGTGAATACGACCATCAAAGTTACGATTACCAGAAAGTACTGCGGTAGCGTATAAATCGCGCTCGATAATTTCCTGTTGAATTTTCGGGTCAAGCGCCCCCGACATACCGTTACAGGTCGTACAGGCATAAGCAACAATACCAAAACCCAGTTTTTCCAGCTCAGGTAACAGACCTGCTTCTTCTAGGTATAGTTTTGCAACTTTCGAGCCCGGTGCAAACGAGGTTTTCACCCAGGGCTTACGTACCAAGCCCAATTCGTTAGCACGTTTGGCCACTAAACCAGCAGCTACCACGTTACGCGGGTTAGAAGTATTAGTACAAGAAGTAATGGCGGCAATAATCACTGCGCCATCAGGCATTAAGCCTTGTGCTTCTTCGGCTTTTGCCTTGTCTAAATCTACCGCGATTTCACGCTCAGCCAATGCCGAGGTTGGCAAGCGGCGATGCGGATTGGAAGGGCCGGCCATATTGCGGCCTACACTTGATAAATCAAACTCCAGCACGCGCTCGTACTGCGCAGTTTTTAAATCATCAGCCCATAAGCCGGTATGCTTGGCATAGGCTTCAACCAATACTACCTGCTCAGGTTCACGACCAGTAATTTTAAGATAATCAATGGTTTGCTCATCGATATAAAATAAGCCAGCAGATGCGCCGTATTCTGGCGTCATATTAGAAATGGTCGCTCTATCACCAATTGAAAGTGAACTGGCCCCTTCACCGAAGAATTTTAAATAAGTATTAACGACTTTTTCATTGCGTAAAAATTCAGTGATCGCCAGTACGATATCAGTGGCAGTAATACCCGGCTGACGTTTGCCAACCAATTTTACACCAACAATATCTGGCAGTCGCATCATTGACGGACGACCCAACATCACGGTTTCCGCTTCCAGACCGCCAACACCGATAGCGATAACACCTAACGCATCAACATGCGGAGTGTGAGAGTCGGTACCGACACAGGTATCAGGGAAAGCAACGCCATCGCGGTTTTGAATAACCGGCGACATTTTTTCCAGATTGATCTGATGCATAATGCCGTTACCAGCCGGAATAACATCAACATTTTTAAATGCCGTTTTCGTCCACTCGATGAAATGGAATCTGTCTTCGTTACGTCTGTCTTCAATTGCGCGGTTTTTTTCAAAGGCATCCGGATCAAACCCCGGCGCTTCTACCGCTAATGAATGGTCGACAATCAACTGTGTTGGTACCACAGGATTCACCTTTGCAGGATCGCCACCTTGATCGGCAATCGCATCACGCAGACCTGCCAAATCAACCAGTGCGGTTTGACCTAAAATATCATGACAAACGACACGTGCCGGGTACCAGGGAAAATCCAGCTCTCTTTTGCCTTCGGCAATTTGTGTTAAACAGGCGGTTAAACTGGCCGGCTCGCATTTACGTACTAATTGTTCTGCCAGTACACGCGAGGTATAAGGTAATTTGGCATAAGCGCCAGGTTGAATCGCTTCGATGGCTTCACGGGTATCGAAAAAATCAACACCTGCACCATTTACCTGATAACCAGGTAGCGGTTTGCGGTGATCATAATTCATAATTTACCTACAATTTAATTTGATTAGAAAGTAAAGCTCACACAAGTTGTTAAGACATATGTGAGCTGAGCTCTACGCATTTAGTTTACGTAGAAAATATCAGGAAAATAACTTTCCTTATGAGCGTTCTGTAATCGCAACATAATCACGAGCATCTGGGCCAACATAATCAGCCGATGGACGAATAATACGGTTATTGGCTCTTTGCTCCATCGCATGGGCTGTCCAGCCAGAAACACGTGAACACACGAAAATAGGCGTAAATAACTTAGTCGGAATGCCCATAAAGTTATAGGCTGATGCATGGAAAAAATCTGCATTACAGAATAGTTTTTTCTCACGCCACATCACCGCTTCGCAGCGCTCTGATACTGCGTATAAATGTGTATCACCAACCGGCTCAGAAAGCTTCTTCGACCATTCTTTAATAATGGCATTGCGCGGATCTGACTCGCGATAAACCGCATGGCCAAAGCCCATGATTTTTTCTTTGCGCGCTAACATGCCCATCATGGCATCTTCCGCTTCATCCGGTGTTTGCCATTGCTGGATCATATCCATCGCTGCTTCGTTCGCACCGCCATGTAATGGGCCACGTAGCGAGCCGATCGCCGCAGTAACGATTGAGTGAATATCAGATAAGGTTGACGCACACACACGGCCAGTAAAAGTAGAAGCATTAAATTCATGCTCAGCATAAAGCACTAAAGATGCATGCATTACATCAACGTGCAATGGCTCTGGTTTTTTGTTGTGCAGTGTCCATAAAAACTGCTCGGCAATTGAATCAGCATCGGTTTCAACATCAATGCGAATACCATTGTGACTAAAATTATACCAGTAGTTCAGCATGCCAGGAAATACAGCCAATAGGCGGTCAATATGATCTAACTGATCAGAAAAATCACTGGCTTCTGTTTCCAGGTTACCCAACATTGAACAGCCAGTGCGCATGACATCCATCGGATGAGCGTCTTTTGGAATATTTTCTAATACCGTTCTTAATGCTTGCGGTAGACTGCGCATGCCTTTTAAACGAACTTTATAGGCATCTAATTCGGTTTGTGTCGGCAGCTTGCCATAAACTAATAAATAAGCCACTTCTTCAAATTGAGCATTCGCAGCTAAATCTTTAATATCGTAACCACGGTAAGTTAAACCCGAGCCAGTTTTACCTACTGTACATAATGCCGTTTCCCCTGCACTCTGGCCACGTAAGCCCGCGCCACCTAATTTTTTATCTACCATAATACTTTCCTCAGTTTCTAAATTTGTTCTTGTAACTTTAGATTTCAACTTGTTGTGTTAATTCTAATACTTATCGTTAGCTAAATGCAGATAGTTGGTTTGCTAACGAGCAGAACACGCGGAGCTTATAAGTATAAGTGAGCATGTTCGACAAGGTTAGCGAGCCAAATAGCAAAAATTTAGCAACGAGTTACTTGTTTTTGCCCTCAGCAAACAGTGAGTCGAGCTTTTGCTCATAATCGTGATAACCAAGATAATCGTATAAATCCATGCGGGTTTGCATATTATCTATTTCCGCTTTTTGATCGCCATCACGAAGTAAAGTTTGATAAACCGACTCAGCTGCCTTATTCATCGCGCGAAACGCTGATAATGGGTAAAGCACCATGGCACAGCCCCACTCACCTAACTGCTCTTTATTCCACAGTTCGGTTTGACCAAATTCAGTAATATTCGCCAGAATTGGCACATCAAGCGCCTGTGAAAAAGCACGGTAATGTTCTTCAGTTTTTACCGCTTCGGCAAAAATGCCGTCAGCACCGGCAGCAACATAGGCTTTAGCACGCTCAATCGCTTTTTCCAATCCCTCCTGAGCAAAAGCATCGGTACGTGCCATGATAAAGAAGTCTTTATCAGTACGGGCATCAACCGCCGCCTTAATGCGATCAACCATCTCTTCGGTAGAAACGATTTCTTTGTTCGGACGATGACCACAACGTTTTTGCGCGACCTGATCTTCAAGATGAACAGCCGCGGCTCCTGCTTTTTCCATATCACGGATAGTTTTGGCAATGTTAAATGCGCCCCCCCAACCAGTATCAATATCAACTAACAAGGGTAAGCTAGAGGCAGAAGTAATACGCTGAACATCAGCGATAACGTCATTTAAAGATGTCATGCCTAAATCAGGTAAGCCATAAGAGGCGTTGGCAACACCACCACCTGAAAGGTAAATAGCCTGATGGCCTATTTGCTCTGCCATCATGGCGCAATAGGCATTAATGGTTCCAACCACTTGTAATGGTTTATTGTTTTCCAGTGCTTGACGAAATTTAGCACCAGGAGATAATGTTACAGACATACTATTTGTCCTCTTATGGTTTAACTCGATTTCTTTACTCGCTATTGATAACTACTCAGCTAATAGCTCGATTTTCTTTTCAATGTTTCTACGAGACGCCGCAATATGACGCCTCATTAAAATTTCTGCCAGCTCGCCATCTCGATCGGCAATCGCTTGAATGATATGTGAATGTTCGTCAAATGCCTTTGATGCTCGTGGACTATTCATGCCAAACTGAATGCGATACATGCGCACCAAATGATATAACTGGCCGCATAACAGGTTGATCAAATGCTGGTTATGGCTGCCTAAAATCACTTTATAGTGAAAATCGAGATCGCCTTCTTCCTGATAATAAGCGATGCCATCTTTGAGATCCGGAGCACTGGCATGTTGTCTAAGCATAGCCTGCATGTCGACAATTTCCTCTTCAGACATGTTTAATGCTGCCAGACGACACGCCATGCCTTCTAATGCCTCACGCACTGTATAAAGCTCTAACAAACCTTCAATGGTACAACTCACTACCCGTGAGCCAACATTGGCTTTTCGCTCAATTAAATGACATTTTTCCAATCGGTTTAATGCTTCGCGTAATGTCGAGCGACTGATTTGAAACTGCTTTGCCAGCTCAGGCTCGCTGATTTTACTGCCGGCGAGAATTTGCCCTTCAACAATTGCATGTTGCATTTGCTCAAAGACTTTATCAGCGGTGGTGATCGCTTGTGCTTGTAGTGGATTAATAATAGCCATTGAATTGTCGACAATAAAATCAAAGTAACTGGATCATAGCCCACCAATCTGATTAGTCAAGGAGAATAAATAAAAATTGTCGACAATTAATACTAAAGTTGTAGCAAAGAAAACTTAACGAGTGAAGTTGAACTAGGCTGATCGCAAAGTTCAGCCAAAAAACCAATAACAAACACCGATAGCCGCAGACATCCCGGCAACATCGGCAATCAGGCCACAAGTAATGGCGTGTCTAGAATAACGAATGCCCACCGAGCCAAAATACACCGCCAGCACATAGAAGGTGGTTTCGGTAGAACCCTGCATTATGGAGGCCAAACGCCCAGCAAAAGAGTCTGCGCCATGAGTGTTCATGGTTTCGATCATCATCGCCCTGGCGCCTGAGCCACTTAACGGCTTGATAAATGCTGTTGGCAAAGCATCGACAAAACGCGCATCAAATCCTAACACTAGTATCGCGTTACGTATCATGGAAATAATAAGCTCTAGTGCGCCACTTGCTCTAAACACGCCGATAGCTACCAACATAGCCAATAAATAAGGAATAAGGTTAATACTGGTTTCAAAACCCTGTTTGGCTCCCTCAATAAAGCTGTCATAGACGTTGATCTTTTTTCTATTTGCCAAAAGAAAAAATGCAATCAAGGTAGAAAATATCAGTAAGTTACCCATTAACGATGATTGCTCGGATAACGCCTCGGCACTTAAGCTGAGAAAATACACCACAATCGCGGCAACTAACGCAAAAGCCGAAAGTAAATACGCCAGCACCACGGCATTATAGACCTTTATTTTTTGTATATAAGCAACGCTCAATAATCCGGCCAGAGTTGAAGCAAAGGTCGCCAATATAATAGGGATAAAGACATCGGTCGGCGATACAGCGCCTTGCTGGGCACGGTAAACGAATACCGCCACCGGAAACAAGGTCACCGAAGAGGTATTGAGCACCAAAAATAATATTTGCGCATTGGTTGCGGTATCTTGTTTTGGGTTTAGTGTTTGCAGATCCTGCATCGCCTTTAACCCTAAGGGGGTCGCTGCGTTATCCAGCCCTAAAAAATTAGCAGACAAATTCATGGTCATAGAGCCAATGGCAGGGTGACCTTTGGGTAATTCAGGCATTAAACGGGTAAACAAGGGCGAGATCAATAACGCGATTTTTTCCATCACACCGGCATGCTCGGCAATTTTCATCATGCCGAGCCAGAAGCTTAAAATGCCAACCAAACCAATGGCAATTTCCACCGTGACTTTCGACATCTCAAACGTGGCGTTGACTAGCTGCTCAAAGATCAACACCTGATCTAATAACAACCACTGATAGAGTGCAGAAATAAAGGCAATAATGAAAAAACTAAGCCAGATCTTATTTAACAAATCAAAAATATACCTGAGAAACAATAGCTAAGCAGTATACAGAAGGTTTAGAGAAAGCCTAGTGAAAAAAACTGTGCATAACTTGTTATTTAACAGTTTAAAAGCCGTGTACCAGATGTAGACAAAAATACCAGTTTTTAATTTTTTATTATATTAATCAAAAAGATAAAATTTATTAAAATATTATTAGCTTTTAATAGAGATTGCACTACAATTAATTTTACAGATTAATTATTAACCAATAATGCTCGCACATTTATTCATTGTTCTAGTAACATAACCTGTTAATTAGCGCACGGCTCATCTCCTTTTTGAGCCATCCCCTGGGCCCGAAACTAGCTTCTAGTTTCGGGCTGTTTTTATTTAGAGTTGAATGTTTTTTATACCGACAAATTAAATAACCGATTAAAATTTGCCGTTGAAATTTTTGCGATTTCTTCCACCGACTGGCCGCGAATACTGGCTAAATGCTTAGCTACTTCCACCACAAAAGCCGGTTGATTTTGCTGGCCGCGATGCGGTACCGGTGCCAAATAAGGGGCATCGGTTTCAATTAACAGGCGATCATCTGGAACTTTGCGGGCAACTTCCCTTAACGCACTAGCATTTTTAAAGGTGACGATACCGGAGAATGAAATATAAAACCCCATAGCGATCGCCTGCTCGGCCATTTCCCAGCTTTCGGTGAAGCAATGCAATATGCCACCGACTTGCTCAGCCTGATGTTGACGTAGCATGGCCAAAGTATCTTGCTGGGCATCACGAGTATGAATGATCAACGGCTTATTTAACGCAATTGCCGCGTTAATATGCTTTTCAAAAGAATCAAGCTGGATCTCTTTAGTTTCTGGAGCATAAAAATAATCCAGCCCGGTTTCACCTATTGCAACCACTTTTGGGTGCGTAGCAAGCTCAAGCAGCTGATTAAAGTCGGTTTTATCATCCTGATTCAGCGGATGTGCGCCACAGGTTAGCGAGACATTATCAAAATGCGCGGTTTTCTCTGCCATTGCAGGAAAATCTGCTAAAGTCACACTAACACATAACATATGGCTGACATTAACCGCCTGCGCCGCCTGCACGACCTTATCTAAATTATCATCAAATGCTGCAAGATCGAGACGATCTAAATGACAATGGGAATCAATAAACAAAAATTACTCCAGCTTTATCAGTACAATAACAATGAACCATTTACATGGTTAAGGTGGGCTCAGACGAATTTAACAAGCGACTTATCGCTTTTTCAATCTGATTACGAGTATTTTCAGGATCTTCAATAAACGCAATGCCAATGCCTGCCGGCGTGCCATGCTGCGCGCCTATCGGCGTTAACCAACAGACTTTGCCGGTAACTTCCGAAGGCTCAAGAGAATCCGGCAACAGTATTTCTAATTTAATATCCGTGCCTAATTCAAAATTTTCCGTTGTCCTGACAAATAAGCCACCATTTTTTACAAATGGCATATATGAGAGATAGAGCTCTTTATCCGAGACAAATTCTAAATACAAATTTTCCATCGAACTCCCTTAATCATGGAGTAAAAACTGAATGTCAACCAGCAATTTTTCTAAACCAAACATCCGATTATACTGGCTGTAATTGCTGACTTTTTTATTATAGGCGGTAATCGCTAGATACACCTGATACAAGGTATCTTTATTATCATCAAGAAACAGGGAAAATTTATCAGGCTCAACACCAGACGGCAAGGTTAACGTTTGCCACTGATAATAGTTCCTCAATAGATCGACTGCTATTTTTTCCAGCCAACGCAAGCTATCTGGCGCAGCTTCTAATTGCTTTAATAACGCCATACGCTGCTGTCCGAAATATAAATAATGAATAAACTGCTGCGCTAATTGCTGATATTCTTGCAAAACACTGGCATCACTGAGCTCAGCAAAATGCGAAAGATTAACAAAAGCATCCTGACTGCTTTTACCTAAACTCGCCGTTAATTCTGTGCCAACCGGCGGCCTTAACTGTAATTGTCTGCACCTGCTGACAATGGTTGGCAGCAGATGCTGACTATCTTTTACCAGTAATAATAGATAACTATTCGCCGTGGGTTCTTCTAACGTTTTCAGTAAGGCATTGGCCGCAGATTCTGTCATCATATCGGCATCATCAATCACTACCACCTGGTTATGACCAAGTTGAGCTGTTTTTTCCAAAAACCGGCTGAGCTGGCGGATTTGATCAACCCCTATGCTATTGCCATCTGCTTCAACCGTCAAAAAATCCGGGTGAGTTTGCTGCTCAAATAAATGACAGTTTTTACACTGATAACAAGGAATATCCGCTGACTGTGTAGCTGAAAGTTCTGACTGAACTTGTGTCACCTGACAAACAAGCGCCTGCGCCAGCCAGCCTGATAGCTGATGTTTTCCTGCACCGGTGACACCAGAAAAGATCATCGCATGAGGCAAAGTATTATGCATAATTTGCTCAGTTATGGCGCGCTGCTCGGCTAATAACCAGGATCTCATCAAAATAATCTCAAGCTCACTGCATCTTGGCTAACAAACCATCAACCACAGCAAGTACATCGTTGAGTACCGCCTGCTTGGATTGAGCAGCATCAATAACGGCAAACTTATCCGGAGCGTTTTGCGCCTGGGTCAAATAGCCATTTCGCGCCTTAGTCAAAAAATCCAGTTTTTCATCTTCCAATCTGTCTAACGCCTCACCGCGACTTTTCACCCGCTTAAGCCCTTCAACCGGATCCAAATCTAAGATGATATTAATATCCGGCTCAAAGCCTGCTAATGCTAGATCATTGATTTTAACGATAGTATCTAACGCAATCCCTCTAGCATAATGCTGAAAGCTAAAAGTTGCTGCATCAAAACGATCAGAAATCACGATTTTTCCTGCCGCTAACGCCGGTTTAATTTTTTCCTGGATATGCTGTGCCCGCCCGGCGCCAAACAGCATTAATTCTGTCAGATCGCACATTTCCGGCGTACTTGGGTCGAGAATAATTTCTCGTATTTTCTCACCGATTGGCGTGCCGCCAGGCTCTCGGGTTAACATCACTTCTAACCCTTTAGCACTTAAGTATTTTTCTACTTCATTGATCACTGTGGTTTTACCGGCACCATTACTGCCATCAAACACCAACATAAATCCTTTATTCATATTTTATCTCTTTTTTATTCTGCAGACCCCAAAGGATTTATACAGTTAATGCTGAAACATTTTCTCAAATAAGTTAGTTAAACTCAATGAGTTAAATTCCCCCTATTTGTTCATCCGCTAGTTTTAGCTACTGAATTTATCTATTAAATCACCATAAAAATCAAAGTTTAAGCTTATCTTAAGTTTCAGTTAATAAGATAGCAGCATCAAACAGTGAGTAAATTTATGCCGCTAACAGTAAAACTGATTATTTTTATCTCGATAATATTTTTCGTCAGCTACGGCATCACAGCAGCTGAGCAGCCGATATGTCCGCAGCAGGGTAATACCGAATTTATCCCTCACGATGTATTTGAACTAAGCGAAGCTGATACGATTTTTTTGCATCATTGGGCCAATGCCATTCATATCACCACTAAGAAAGAAACCTTAGCCAATGAATCGGCATTTTTTCTCGATAAATGTCAAATTACCGAAGCGGATTTACAAGAACTTGAACGCCATTTACGCGGCAAGAAATATATCCGAGATGCGCAAGTCATCAGTAAAGATGGAAAACATGTCACAGTCGAAACCTGGGACAACTGGTCATTACTGCCAACTCTCGACTTTAGCCGCAAAGGTGGAAAGAATAAATTTGGTTTTGGTATCGTCGAACGCAACCTGCTAGGTTTAGGCATAGATGCAGATATCGAGTATTTCTCCAATGATCAGCGTACTGGCTATAAATTTGATAGCCAGTTCCCGCTGTTTTTGCAGCAAAATATCAATGGCAGTATCAGGTTAACTAACTCTGATGACGGCAGCTCTCAGGCTGTTTTTATCCAAAAGAAATTCGTCAGTTTTGATACTGAGCACGCCTATCATATTGGCTTTGACAACTTCAATGAAATAGACACTCAATATGAAAATGGTAAACAGGCAAACCGTTACCGCCATAAGCAAAGCTTTAGTCGTATTGCCTGGCATTGGCTAAATAACGATTCGCTTAATGATACTTTACGCTTTGGTGTTGGCTTTACTCAGGAAGAGCACTTTTTTAGCCCAGTATTAGCCACAGAAAATCACGACATTGCGACAAAAAAACTCCCCGCGGATCGTCGCTTTAATTACCCGTATTTTAGCGTCAACTATGTAAATAAAGACTTCAAAAAACTCACTAACCTTCATTTAATTAACCAGATAGAAGACTTTAATCTCGGCTGGAGCTTTAACGCCAATATTGGCAGCGATTTATCCAATCATGTTAACGCCCCTTTAATCATTTGGCGCTCAAACCTTGCAAAAGGCTTATCATTATCTGACAGTGGCTTTGCATTTTTCCAAACCTCTTTTGATGGCGAGCTTTACGACAATAATCAGACAAAAGATAGATTACTGCTAACAATTACCAGCGAATACTTCCATAAATTTAACGACTATTGGAGCGGCTATATTCAAAATATTAGCCGCGTTAGCAAAAATCAATTCTTAGACGATCCTATCGTACTTGGCGGCGAATCGGGGGTTAGAGGTTTTCCGCTGCAGTATCAACACGGTAAACACAGCACTCAATTTAGCGTTGAAGCACGCTACTACCCTCATATCAACCTTTACAAATTAATTGAACTTGGCGCAGCGGTATTTATTGATACCGGCAAGATACTTAACCAAACAGCAAGCTCAAAAGAACGTGCTTCATGGATGACAGCTATCGGCTTAGGAGCAAGGCTTTATTCAACCCACTCCAGTGAATCACGCGTCATTCATTTCGACATAATCAAACCGCTGACATCGACAGCCAATGTCAACAACATTGAATTTCGCATTACCACTAAACAGACATTTTAAGACAGCATAATGAAAATATTTCTCACAAAAATAAAGATTTTGGAACTCTCAAGCAATCTACTTTTATTGCTAAGCTCCAGCTATATTGCTTTGATCTTAAATCTGCCATTTTTAATAAAAGTCTATAATGCAGTCACCGCTTTAGACAATTACAATCCCTGGTTTTTACTATCAGTGCCCCTAATGTTATTAAGCTTAATCTTGTTGATTAATAGCTTGTTTGCTATTAGATGGTTAACCAAGCCTTTACTGATTTTCACTATTATCATTGCTTCGATAATCTTTTATACAACCATCTATTACGGCACAGTGTTTGATTTTGGCATGATAGAAAACGTTGCTGAAACCGATGCAGCAGAAGCTTTTTCCTACTTAAACTTTCCCGCTATCATATTTTTTATCATTTTTGGCTTAGTGCCTTGCGGCCTTATCTATAAAGTAAAGCTCCAGTATCAACCATTTTCCGGCGCGCTCATTAGTCGATTAAAATTGTTGGCGTTCAGCCTAGTACCCATAGTGATAATTGCCAGCGCATTTTATTCAAATTACGCATCATTTGGCCGCAATAATAAACATCTAGTCGGTTATATAACACCGTATAAAATGTTTGATGCTTCAATTAAATACCTTAAAACACGGTATATCTATCCACCTCTGAAATATCAACAACTCGACCAGACCCCATCGATTGAACGTAATGATAAGCGCCAACATGTCACTGTATTAGTGTTAGGAGAAACGGCGCGGGCACAAAACTTTTCGTTAAATGGCTACAATAAGCCGACCAATCAGTTCACTGAGCCTTATCAGTTAATTTCATTTTCTCATATGACTTCCTGTGGTACCGCCACTGCGATCTCCGTACCTTGTATGTTCTCCCGCCTGGATAAACAAGATTATGACAAACGACTGGCTATTGCCCAACAAAACGCACTAGATCTGATCCAACAGGCAGGTGCAGATGTGCTCTGGATAGATAACGATGGCGGTTGTAAAGGGGTATGTAAACGCGTCAAGACCATTAACCTGTCTCGCAATGCCAATAACCCATTATGTGACGGTGATACCTGCTTCGACGAGGCATTAATCCCACCATTAACGCAAAAACTGAAGCAATTAACCCACGATAATACGTTGATAGTGTTACATATGATGGGCTCTCATGGTCCGACTTATTTTAAACGCTACCCTCAAGAAAAACGGATATTTAGCCCAGATTGTCCTCAAAGTAGCATTCAGCACTGCAGCCACGAACAGCTGATTAATACCTATGATAATACCATCGCTTATACCGATTACGTATTATCAAAAGTAATTGAAAAATTAGAGCAACAGGCCGTTAACCAAGATATCAGCACCAATATGCTCTATATTTCAGATCATGGCGAGTCACTCGGGGAAAAAGGGATATATTTGCATGGTTTTCCTTATAAACTTGCTCCCGAGGAACAAACCCATATCCCCATGCTTTACTGGGAGAACATTTTACAAGCTAATTTAAATCAGCACTGCCTTCAGGCAATAGCCAACAATAAACTTTCTCACGACAATGTCTTTGACAGCTTACTTGGGTTAATGTCTGTACACTCCAGCAGCTATAAGATAAAACAAGACCCTTTTGCTGAGTGTAAATTACATCACACCATAGCCACTCACAAAGTGCAGCTTCCATCACCCGCAACCATCACCGATTAATATTTGTTAAATGAAAGCTCAACACCCGCCCTCATGCGGGTGATGACTACTTTTATCACCATAGCCCCCCTTAAGGAAACCTTAAGTTTAGAGAAATAAGCTGTACTTTTAACTTTCAAATTATCTTAACCACTATTAATACCAAGTGAATTAAGTATTTATCATTCAGCGAGAATTAAAAGGCTTAGAGGCAAGGCTTTGATTGCTGCTAATGGT
>CAZUHQ010000085.1:0-16273 GCA_964620605.1 uncultured Thalassotalea sp. | reverse complement strand
CACCCTTATTTATCAAGGGGCTAGATAATAACCACAATTAAAAGGAACATAGCCATTCATAATAATAGTGACCCTGGCTTTCCTGACGATTAGCATTTTCCGGTAAATCATTTTTCTATTCCTGAAAAGCAATACTTTCCATAGCTTATGCTTGATGCCTTTTTATCAAGCCCTTATCTTGGCTAATTCTTGCCCCAATGGGGGATGATTGATAGAAAGGTTGAGAGATAATGAAACAAAAATATCGTCAAGGGCGAGTGCTTTCTCGCCAGCTATTGGCAGGACTGCTAACCATGGTTTTACTGGGGTGTGGCGGCGGTAAAAGTGATAGTAATAATCAGAACGTGCAGCAGCCAATCACAGAGCCGACACAAAGCACTGAAATTCGCGTTACTGTTGATGCGCCGGAAACCGGCAGTGCCATTTATATTAATGGAAAATATAGCGGACAGGTGACACCAGCTGAGCTGTTATTAGAGCCCGGGAATTACAGCATAGGGGTAGGGTTAAATCAATCGCGCCAGTATTTAAAAACTTCAGTAACTCTCGCCCCTGACAGTGAGCCGATAGCGATTGCACTTGATGCGGCACATCTGCAGCAGGCAAAAGTATGGCAGGCATTATTTATCGGTGTTAATCGAGTTCAATCGCAGAATGGCAGTTGCGTTAGCGAGTATAGTCAGCAGGAATTAGATGCTGGCTTTGATTTTTTTACCTGGAGCTTTAACCAGCGGGTGGAAGACTATAGTTATAATACCATGCAGTGGCAGTTTGACCGCCGGGACATTAATCATGAAGTCGTGATCTTAAGTGATGAAAACTTGATCACCCCGGAGATTATTGACAGTTATCTGACCGATGTTCATAAAGGGGATTATGATTTAATTGTTACCTTTTTTCGCGGTGGTGCCGGAAATAGTGAAAATTGCTATATTGATGATTTTAAAGGCATTGCATGGTATGACTATCGGGTACTGAACTCAGATGCCTCTTATTTTACTATCCGTTATTACGATGACGTGCAAGGCACTATTGATGCCTCGAAAATGGATAATACCGATCCCGGTATGTACATTCATGAATGGTTACATACCACGGCAGAATGGTTTTTCCCGGATCAAGGATATACCATGCCAAAGCATGATGAGCAGGTAGTGCATGCCGCGGGTGCCTATAATTATTCGCCGCCATGGATGAGCTGGTATCAGGATTTAATTGCCGGTCAGGTGAAACAAGGGAATAAATATATTGGCATTGGCCCTGAAGCGTTTTTAGCCTGTTCAGTACGAGAAAGTGCACTGGAAGCTTGTGGTGATCAAGCGGCAAAAGTGCAGTATTAGTGTGATGATTATCATTAGAAAGTCACATTAAAAAGGCACATTCTTTAATGTGCCTTTTGAGTTAATTGATAGTGTTTTATTTAACGTTAAAACTGGTAGCTGACGCTAAAATCGATAGTTCTTGGCAGAATATAACGGCCGTTAGATGATAACGAGTCGCGTGGGTCACCTTCGGTTAGGGCATCTTCGTCGGTCAGGTTATTAACCGCTAATTGCATTTGTACTTCATCGGTCAGGTTAAAAATAATCCCAAGGTCGATTTTTTCATAACCATCCAAGGTAACAGTGTTTTCATTGTTGGCATAACGATCGCCAACCGCCGACATTGTGCCATAGATGGTTGCATACATGCCGTCGTCAAATTCCAGATCGTAACTAGGCGTTACCCGAATTTGCCAGCCCGGTTGACGCTGCGCTTCATTGCCCTGATTTGCCGGACTTTCGGTGATCTCGGTTTCCTGAATCGTTGAATTTAAGTTAACGGAAAAGCCATTGTCGTTATAGTAATTAAAGTCGATTTCAATACCATAAGCTTCGTTAGTTAATATCTCCGCTGGTGCACCCGGTTGACGAACAAAGGTATCGCCTTTGACTTCATTAAAGAAAGTCGTTGCATAAAGCTCGTAGTTATCGCTGGCCATTTTGTAGCCAAGTTCATATTGTGTTACTTCTTTGATCAGGTCTTCATCGCTTTGATAAGCGGCATAATTATCCCTAAAATCATCGAAAAATGGCATCTTGCTACCACTGCTGATGCGCGCGAATAAGCCTTGTTTTTTAGTAAACATCCAGTTAGCACCAGCTGTCCAGGCAAGTTCAGTTTCATCATAAGAGATTGACTTGGTGATCTTGCCGTCCAGGCCTTCATCAACCGTGTATTCGATTTGATGGTTTTCACTGCGCAAGCCAATATCTAAGGTTAACTCTTTTGAAACATCATAGGACAAGGCAGCATACAGCGCCTGAGTTTCGCCGTCGCCGACGCTGTTAATGTCATAGTTCCAGCCACAGCTGTCCTGATTGTCGTTACAGTCAATGCCGGTGAGCATTTCACCGCCTGATTCAATCACATGATAGGCCTGATTCCCCAGTGCCCACCAGTCTTTCGCTTCAAAACTGGAATGATAAAAGCCAGCGGTAAAGCTACCTTTGTCGAACGTTTTAGTCAGCGCAAAATCGTTAGTGAAAGCTTCGATTTGCTTTTTCACTACCCAGCGGCCGATTTGCTGCACCAGGGTATCACCGTTATATTCATCGCCGGTCACTGCGCCCCATGCGCTGCTGCCGTTATCGGCAACACTGGCTAAAGTCACGGCATCACCATCAGGTACTAAACCGTAAGTGTCGGCATCGCCTTTGGTGTAAATAAAACGGTCTACCAGTTGCCAGTTATTTGGCAAGGATAAATCAACACTACCGCCAGTCACGCTGCCATCCCAGCCTCGGCCTTTACCAAAATCGAAGGTCTCGCTTTGGTTGTCAACGCCAAACTGGATGGTCGCCTGACGGTTTTTGGTGCCGATTTGAGTGTATTCGTTATCTACCGTGTCTACCTGCAAAGGAGAGGGCAGGTACCAGACGCCGTGATCGTCGGTTTGGCGGGTATAAAAGTTGATCTTACCGTTATCTAATTCTTTGGTCAGGTTAATGGTCAGTTGTTTGCCTTCTTCGGCATTAAAACCGGCATCACGCACCCCAGGTGAACTCTTGATATAACCACCGACCATGAAAAACAAATCGTCGGCAAGCTGGCCGCTCACTACCCCGTCAATGCGTTGCAGACCGTAGTCTGAAGTGGAGTATTTCACCAGACCTTCGGTATCTTCCGTGCCTTCTTTTAATAAAAAGTTGGTGGTTAAGCCTGGTTGGCCGTTTGACAGTACCGGGTTTGGCCCGCCTCGTAATGCTTCCATAAATTCAACGGTTTCATCGAGACGGAAAAGGGTAGAGTTTTCCAAAAAAGAAAGGGTTGGTGGTGGGAAAATCGGTGCACCTTGCAATTGAACTGTTAAGAAAGGCGCATCGCCACCACCGGGGAAGCCACGAACAAAAACATTGGCACCGGAGACACCGCCTGAGCTTTCTGCCCAGATACCGGGTACCGCTTTAAATAAATCGGCGGTGCTTTTTGGCGCAAGTTTTTTGATATCATCGATAGAGAACGAGCTGATGGCAAAGCTGGCTTCTTCCTTAGCAACACTTTTACCACTAAAGGTACCAGTGACTACTATGCTTTCAATTTCCTTTTCACGATTGTTTGTTTTTGCCTGCTCGTCTGCTATGGCATTTGTCACCTGGCAGCCCAGCGCCAAGGCGATTGCGATAGAAGATAATTTAAATCTATTCGTCATGTTTTTTCTCCCCTGTGCCAATAGTAGCAGTTGTACCATTGGCGAATAATTATATTCGATGTCGTTTTCTTCCCCACTTGCAATATAATTAGTTTTGCAAACGTTTGCAATAGTAAAATGCAAACGTTTGCTTTTTACCAGAATTAGCATTGCATTCGCGGCCACATATGTAATAATCCGAGGCAGCAAATCTCTTTTTTTAACTAAAGGTGTGACTATTCTTGGCTAGTGACAATAAATTAACCTTAGCCGGGCTGGCAGAGCTGGCGGGAGTTTCTATCTCAACCGTTTCCCGGGCATTAAACGATAACCCATTGATAAAAAAGGAAACTCGCGAAAAACTCCAGGCGTTGGCGAAAGCGCATAACTTTAGTTTGAACCGGGCTGCCAGTCGTTTGCGCACCCAGAAAACCAATGTCGTGGCGGTGATATTGAACTTAACCTCGAGCACAGATCAAAGCATCAGCGATCCGTTTTTATTAAAAGTGGTTGGTGATTTAAATCAGGCGCTGAATCAGCAAGGCTATGAGTTGCTATTGTCTAATTCATTAATGGCGACTGAAGACTGGAGCAATTACTTTATCAGCAGCAGCAGAGCGGATGGCATTATTGTCATTGGTCAGGGAAAAAGCACGGAAAAAATCGAGCAGGTGGCAAAAACTGGCGCGCCACTGGTCGTATGGGGTGATCCCAAAGGACAGGCGGGTTATGCCGTGGTGGGCAGTAATAATGAGTTAGGTGGTTATCTGGCGACTGAGCATTTAATGGCTTGCGGTTGTCAGCGCATTGTCTTTCTTGGCGATCCTGAGCATGCGGAAATGAGCGAGCGTTATAAGGGCTATCAACGGGCATTGCAGCAAGCAGGCTTGCCGTTTGATGCTGAATTAACACTATCTTGTGATATTACCAGCAAGGCCGCCTATGACAAAATTGCCGCAGAAATTCTTGCCAGAGGCCTGCACTTTGATGGCATAGTCGCTACCAGCGACATGGTAGCACTGGGCGCGATGAAGGCGTTAAAAGAGCGTTATATTAGCATTCCCGGTGATGTCAGTATTGTTGGTTTTGATGATATTGCGATGGCGGAATTATTACATCCTGCGTTGACTACCATTAAGCAGGACACTAAAACTGCCGCCGAGATCATGGTGAGTCAGTTGGTCAAACAGTTTAATCACCAGGCGGCGAGCTCACAAGTGGTGGATATTGAGCTGATGGTGCGCAAGTCTTCGAAAACTGGTTAAGGTACACCGTAATTACCAGCAAAAATAGTGACTATGTTCCTTTTAATTGTGGTTATTAGGCTAGTCCATTGATAATTATAGATGTTGCTATGGTAATAAAAGCTAGCATCACCAGCATATATGCGGGTGTTGAGCTTCCATGGAAGGACTGGCAGCGTCTTGCTTGTTTACCTGGCAACAGCTATCGGGCACATAGCAAAAATAATTACTGACCGGCATTTTAATTAAAATAAAATGCAAACGTTTGCATTTTTATCGAAGCAAATATAGACTAGACTAAAATAGTTAATAATGAGTTTGCCATGTCACGCTTAATTACCATCGCTGCGATCGCCGCCAGTTATTTTGTTTTTGCCATCTTGCTTAACAGTGTCGGCACTGTGATTTTGCAGTCGATCCATAGCTTTGATATCAGCAAGCCTGAGGCAAGCACCTTAGAGGGTTTTAAGGACTTATCCATTGCATTTTTCTCATTTTTTGTTGCTTCAATTATTCCTCGTATCGGCTATAAAATTACCTTACTGGTGGGGTTATCCATTGTCACCTTAGCCTGTTTAATAACGCCGTTAGTAGCTAACTTTACCGTGATTAAATTATTATTTGCCTGTATCGGTATTTCATTCGCGCTAGTCAAAGTCTCGGTGTATTCCATTGTTGGCCAATTGTCACCGTCAGTGAAAGCGCATTCCTCCTTGTTAAATACTATAGAAGGTATCTTTATGCTCGGCAGCTTATCCGGTTACTGGTTATTTAGCTTTTATGTTGAGGGCAATCAAGCAGGAGCCACTGACTGGTTAAATGTTTATTATCCGCTAGCCGGCATGACGTTACTAACCTTAGTGTTAGTGGCCTGGTCATCGATCGCTAATGATGATCACCACCAAATGCAAAAGGGGATTTTTAGCGGTTTTATCGCCATGGTGAAAATGAGTTATCAGCCACTGGTTTTAGTGTTTGTGTTATCTATTTTTCTTTATGTTTTGATTGAACAGGGCATAGGCACTTGGCTACCGACCTTTAATAACGAAGTGTTGGGCTTAGCCAATAATGTCAGTGTACAAATTACTAGTATTTTTGCTGCCGCACTCGCTATTGGCCGATTGCTTGCCGGGCAAGTGTTACGGGTGGTTAACTGGTATCCGTTTCTTAATTTCTGTTTAGCGGCAATGGCGGTGATCATTATTTTGTTATTACCTTTGGCCGAACATTCAACTAACCAGGGAGTGACCAGTGTGTTAGATGCGCCTTTGGTGGCGTATTTATTGCCATTGATTGGCTTAATGATGGCACCGATTTATCCAGTGTTAAATTCGGTGATGCTCAGTAGCTTGCCGAAGGCAAAACACGCGGCTATGACCGGTTTGATCGTGGTGTTCTCGGCTCTTGGCGGTACGACCGGCTCTATCATTACCGGCTTTACTTTTCAAGCATTTGGCGGCCAGAGCGCATTTTATTTATCGCTGATCCCTATGTTGCTGATTTTGATCTGTTTGTATTTTTTCCAAAAAGCGACGCAAAAGTCGGCGTAGTTTTCAGTGTTACTCTATTTTTTCTAGGGATTTCTTATGCATCAAGCGGTTTCCAGCCTTAGTCCGGCGCAGGCAAGTTTAGTATTTTTCGACAGTGAACTCTTTAAACAAGTGCAGCTCAGTGGCATGTTTGCCGACAGTAAAACTTTTGCCGATGCGGTGGCGATACAGCCGATTGAGCAAATACTCGCTTTATATCAAGAGGCTAAGCAAAGTGAAGATTTTGAACTTGCGACATTTGTCAGCCAGCATTTTATCTTGCCTGAGCATCAGGAAATTATGCTCGAAACGCCAAGTTCTGATATCGAACAGCAAATTACCATGTTGTGGCAAAGCTTAACTCAGCCAGCAGATAGTAAACAGCAAGGCTCGTTATTACCGCTTAATCGGTCTTATATCGTACCGGGCGGGCGCTTTCGTGAAATCTATTACTGGGACAGCTACTTTACTGCGTTGGGGCTGAACATTTGCGATCAGGGTGAACTGGCGCACTCGATGCTAGATAATTTTGTCGATCTGCAAGCGCGCTATGGCGTGATCCCTAACGGTAATCGCAGCTATTATTTATCGCGCTCACAGCCGCCGATCCTGGCATTACTGGCTGAGTTGGTTAACTCAGGGCAGAGCGACTCTTTGACCTTTATGAAAAAATACCTGCCAGCCATCGAGCATGAATATCAATTTTGGATGCAGGGCAGTGAGCTGTTAAGCCCGGAAAACAGTGAACATAAGCGAGTAGTGAAAATGCCGGATGGCAGTGTGCTCAATCGCTATTGGGATGATTTGGCGATGCCGCGACCTGAGTCTTGTCGTGAAGACATTGAGCTGGCAGAACATTCACAAATAATCGATAAAGAAAGTTTTTATCGCAACATTCGCGCGGCCTGTGAATCCGGTTGGGATTTTAGCTCGCGCTGGCTCGAAGATGAATGCTCGTTAGCGTCTATTTGCACCACGCGGATAGTTCCGATTGATTTAAATTGTCTGCTTTATCAAACGGAAATACTGCTTGCCGGTTATTATCGGGAATTATCCGATGAAAGCATGAGTGCTAATTATTTGAAAAAGGCAGCGACCAGACGCCAGGCGATACTGTGTTATCTGTGGTCTGAAAATGCAGGCTATTTCTTTGATTACCACCTCGATAACCAGTGTCAAAGCAAAGTGAAATCTTTGGCAGGAGTATTACCTTTGTTCACTCAGTTGATAAGTGAACAACAGGCGCTGCAAGTTGCTGATAATTTAGCGGCTGACTTTTTACAGTCTGGAGGTTTAGTGACTACCTTAGTAACGACTGGGCAGCAATGGGATGCGCCGAATGGCTGGGCACCATTGCAATGGTTTGCGGTGCAAGGTTTGCTTAATTACCAGCATAATGAACTGGCTATCGAGGTGATGCAGCGCTGGCAACAGACGGTAGCGCAGTTTTTTGGTCACTCTGGCAAATTGATGGAAAAATACAATGTCTGCCAGCCAGATGTCGCCGCAGGTGGCGGTGAGTACGACGTGCAGGAAGGCTTTGGCTGGACTAATGGGGTTTATCAGGCATTTGCAAAACTCATTAAAAGTAATGCCTGATAAATTAGCCTCTTAATAACTCATTGATAGTCAATGACAAATGCTTTAGTGTCATGTCGTATGGGTCAGCACACACTTGTCTGGCTGATAGGGTGTAGAGGTAGGTAGCAGTAGCGTGAAAATTAAGTTTAATGTGTTTGGTAAAGCCATGCTAGTGGTTAAACATGGTCAGGAATGGCAATTATTTATTGAATCAGAAACCGGCATTCGCGCCAGGGTTTATGATGTGGTGATCCCGCATGAGTTGACCGAAAATGAACTGGCAGGTTATCTTGATGATATTTATCATGAATATTCTACTGAGCAATATCCTAAAGTCGAGATGTTAAGTTAGTGTTAGGTTTTAGTCATGTTAACCCTTGGCAATATCGAACTTTTTACCAATTAATGCCATTAAGCTCGCGTTGAGGTTTAGCAGCTGAGCTTCGAGCATTTTGATTTCTGCTTTTGCTGCTTCTGAGTTTTTATTGCGTAGCGCTCTTAAACGCTTTTGAATATCTTTGATCAGTTTTTGAATTTGTTCGATCATTTTATCCAGACCATCTTTTTTGGTCGCTTCATCGATTTTATCTGAGGTCGATTTTTTCTGCTCATGTATTTGTTCGGCGATTTCTTTACCTAGGCCTTTGTTTTCCTGGTTAAGTTTTTCTTTGGCACTATCAGATATTCTGACATAAGCACTCGGCGTTTTTTTGAGTTGGCTTTCGAGGGGCGTTTTTTCAGATGTAGTCGACTGTGTTTTCGTATCTTGTTGATAGAAAACTAATTGGCGGTAGCTGTTAGTAATAGTGATCGCGCTCATCAAATATTTGCCTGTTAGTGCATTTTCTACACTCTCAGGTTATCGGCAATTAATGATTAAACTTTAGTCTGTTTGGAGCGGGATTTTAAGCGCTTCTCTTTGCAGTAGTTTTTTAACGGTTGCTGGTGGCACTTGATAGAACTCGTTGACGTATTTCTCGGCGTTTAAATAGTCACGGATCTGTTGTTTTATCTGGCACGGATTTGCGCATTGAATTGAAAACACTAAAGTATAATCGCCGGGGGTATTTTCGGATAACTGTTTGGCGTAGTGCTCGGGATCTTCCGGGGTACAGCCTATTCTGACAACATCACTAAAAATCGAGTGAGTCATGACATAGACATTGCCGCGAGTGTCTGTGCTGGTAGCTGCTGTACGGTGTTCGCTAGTGTCAGTGTCTATCATTTTCTATGCCTTAAGTCGTTAATCGTCCTGTTGGCAAAGTATATCCTGAATTGATGGCGAACCCTATGAATTATTAGTTATTTATATTAAAGAGTCAGTTAGTAAAAAGCGGCAGCAAGTGCTACCGCTTAATGGTTATTAGCAACTATAGAGTAAAGCGTTTTCTCGCGAGTAGTACCAGGCAGGAAGCAAATAGTAAGCTGGTCATAGGCTCAGGTACCTGTGAAACGTTAAAGCTTGCCGACTGTTGGTCAAAACTGTCATAGCTAGTGCCGTCAAAGCTCTCAATTCCCATACCGGGATCCAGATTGATACTGTGAGAGCCTGCCGCCAGTGCTTTAAAGGTAAAGCTCGCCAGGACAAAACCGCTACTCTGGTTGGCAATAAGCGTTGCTTCATCAGCATCGAAGAAAGCGAAATCACTCAGGCCAAGGCTGCCGGCAATGCTGTCGTCAGCAAACGGGGCGCTGCCAAAACCATCGTCAAAGCCATTGCCAAAGTTCCAGCCGGTTAATGCCAGCAAGCTGTCATCAAAACTAATGTTAGCCCAAAAAGCGCCAAGGGTGTAAGACAAGTCACTGGCGACCAGCTGGCCTGTGATGGTATCGTTGATACCATACTCGGCTTGATCAACATTTAGTTCAATAATGGTTGCCTGGGCATTGATGCTGGCAATCAGGGTTAATAGTAAAAATATACGTTTCATTAGGGGTTTCCTTCTTATTTATGGAGCGATAGCACAGCGTGATAAATCACATAACACCATCATAGGTCTGACATCGCGCTGATTGACTGCGCCGTCTTTATTAAAATCGTAATCAAGTGATAACTCTTGATTGCTGCGCAGTAGTTCTCTAAAGAGGTTGATATCGCGAATATCAACGGCGCCGTTGTCATCAAGGTCGGCAGGATTTGTTGCTTGTGGTTCGCAAACGCCTTCACCCTGAACTAAACACACTAACCATTGCTCAAAGTCCTGATTAAATGTGCTTCCCCAGGTTGAGATAATGTCCTGATAAGGAGTATATGGCGGGATTTCGCTAGCTTCCGACTGTGGCTGCCCACAAGTCCAGACCCAGGCACCAGAGCCGTTTTCACTATCGTCATAAGCCCAGTACCAGTCGTTTGCGATGGCATCTGTTTTTAGTTGCCAGCCCCAGTCAAATTGACATTCTCCGGTGGCAATTATGCGTTTTTTAGCGCGCATTGATGGCAATAAGGTATTTTCGATTTCAGCATTTTGCTGTTCGATCATAAAACGGGTGGCTAAATAGCCCCAGTAATAGGTTCTTTCTGTGTCACTGTTTTCATAAGTGGTTTGGAATAATTCGCTTAAGCTGTAAGTGCCTTGTGGTGCAACACCTAAGGCTTTAGGGTTGTTGTCTGGCTGAGATAAATATTCGGCCAAGCCTTCACCCCACCAGACAGAGTTTGCCGGTTGTTCGCTGAAATTGCCCCACTTATTGAAGCGACCATCAAGATAATGGACATATTCGTGTTCTAGATTCCAAACGGCAAATTCAGGCAGCCAGGTCGCCTGATGGGCGATAAAGCGTGCCTGGTTACCCGTTACCCAAGGATCGCCTTCTAAATACATGCCGCCGTTGTTGGTGCCTATACCAAAGAAGCCGCCGGCATAGCTATCATAGTCAGTGTAAGAACTGAAAATCACCACTTCTAAATCAGTATTCTTATCATCGGCAACCGGGGTGTTGGCGTTAGTGTTAAATAAGGTATGAAATTTTTGTTCTTCAGCGGTCAAATCTTGACAAATTTGTGTCAGATTTTGTTCACTGATCGGCTCTTGATAGCGAAGTTTAATGGTGGCACTACAGGTATGATGGCCAGATAGCACATAAGACTCCAAATTAAAGCTACAGGCGTCGCCATAAATTTCACAGTTGTCGGCATCATAAAATTTCACCATAGACTGAGCATTTAACCAGCCATTACTGCCTGCACCCTCATAAGTGTATTCTTGCAAAATCGCCTGGATACTAGGGCGGACTGAGTCAGCCAAGGTGCCACTAAAGCGTAAAAAACGCGCTAATTCCTTGACTGCATCAGACCATTGATATTCTCGGGTATGACCGACCAGCCATTTACCCTGAACTTCAACAAATTGCTTAAGGTTATTGATAATATTAGGATTAGCTAAGGCTGCCTGTTTCAGTTCATCCGTTTGATATTCCGAAGCGTTAAACAGGTGTACCAGTAGCTGGGTCATACCGTTTTCTTCATAGTAGACACCCCAGTCATTATTACGACTGATAGTGTTGGCATAACCTAGCAGTGCTTCAGTGATGCGCTCTAAAAATGGTATGCGATCGTTACCTGAACTGTTCAATAAGATCAGCATTTCATAACGGATCATAAAGTCGCGCGATGAATCACCGTTAAACTGAACAAAATAATCGCCGTTAATATAGGTGTTTAGCGCTTGAGTTACCGCGGCATTATATTCTGCAGGAAACACGCGATTATTACTGCTTTCTGCCCAATGCATGGCACGCAGGTAAATCACGAGTTTTTCAAGCTCAGCCGCGCCGGTGGCTTCAGTGCCATCATACGCGGCTAAATGGGCATTTATCGCATGAGCAATGGTGGTAATACTGGCATCAGAAAATACTGATGTGCCAACTAATGAAGTATCAAATAAGCCATATAAGCAAGAATTAAGTACTCCAGCTTTAACGGCATTAACTAGCGTGTCGTCCGTTAAACCCTGAAGCTCGGCAGGGGAGGTACAACTGCCTGCCGCTGCGCTTTTACTGTTGCTTAAGTTATTGCTGCGGCTGAATTTACTACTAAGTGTTGGCTTAGTTATTTGCTCTCTGTGTTGTTGATATAAGTGATCAACAGATTGTTTGTCTTTTAGTAATTGCTGAAATTGTTGCGGTGATACCTGTCTTGGAGGGTTAAAACCATGCTCTGTGGGCTTGGTTAAATGCTGCGCATGATTAGCTGATAACCCTTGAAAACCGGTGTTATTCTCGGGAGTTAAGCTGTGCTGTGCGCCAGATGCTGCGCCGCAAATAGCAGCACTTAGCAATACACCAGTACATAGCTGGCTGTTTTTTATCTTCACTTTCGTGTCCTCTAGCTGTTGTTATTTTTTAAATTGCTCAAAAAGCATACTGAGTATATTGTATAAAATATATTTGTAAATATAAAAATTAATATAATGTTAATAATGTTAATAGTGTTGCAGTTTAAAAATATTAGCGGGTGTTTAGCTTGCAGGGATAGAAGTTAGCAAATGGCTATTTATACCAAGTTGATTAAATAATGAGCCAACTTGGTATTAATTGATAAATCGCTGTATTTATTGCTTGAGCTCAACTTAGGTTGAGGATTTATGCTGGCGGCTTCAGTAACGTCAAAATTAATTTGTTGTCAAATAAGCAGGAAGATATATGCACCAAGCAATTAACAATTTAGTTCTGGAGAAATCGGACAATAATAGTCAACACTATTGGATACGTCGCGCCGTGCAAGTAGCAAAACGTTCAACAACCCATGGTAACTTGCCTTATGGCTGTGTATTGGTTGATAGTCATGGCAATCTGCTACAGGAAGGGGAAAATTCAGTGAATACTGATAATGATGCACTTGCACATGCCGAGATCAACTTATTACATCAAGCATCTAAACGCTATGACTATCAATTTCTAAAAAGCTGTACTATTTACACTAGCGTTGAACCGTGTCCGATGTGTGCGTCGGCAATATTTTGGAGTGGGGTTGGACGACTGGTTTTTGGCTTGAGTAAAGCAAAGTATTTTGTCGAGTTTAGCCGGGAAAATCCGGATGTTTGTTTTGATTTGTCCTGCCGGGAATTACTAAAGTTTGGCGGCCGGCAAGTAAAAATTGAAGGGCCTTTGTTAGAGCAGGAAGTTTTGCTGTTACATCAAACAGCAAATGCTTGCAGTACTTGCGCTTAAAGCTCGTATTGTTCTTTTAATTTTTGATAGGCCGGGGAGCGACGAAACTGCTCGAATATCTGATTAAATTTGGGAATAAGCTCGGTATTTTTAAATGCCATTTTATAGTGGGTGATGGGAAATATTGGATGAAAGGTAAATTTTTCATTAACATCTGCTATCGCCAAGCCCTTAATTAAATAGTTGAAGATGTTTTTATCCATGATCAATACCTGAACGCGTTTTTTTAACAGCAACATTGGTTGCTGTTTTTGATCCGCGACCCGTAAATAAATAGGACTGAGATCTATGGCATCGGCATACTCTTGTCCTAATACCTTATCTGCTTTTTGAAACGCGGCGATATTGTATTGGCTTAAATCTTTGATAGAATTGATCGGCAAATTATTTTCTTTTAGTGAAATTGCAACATTTTGATAGTTGATGTAATTGTCACTTAATTTTGACTTATCTTTAAATACTCTATTGTTGGTAGTCATTACCGCATCAACTTCTTTAACATCAAGCATTTTTGAGGAATGACCAAAGGTAGTGTAAACAAACTTAGTGCTGTAACCCATTTCCTTAAACATATGGCGAATAAGCTCGATTTCAAAGCCCGTGTCATTTTTCTGAATGACATAAGGGGGTTTCGCGAGGCCGACCGCAACGACTAATTGCTGCTGTTGCGCATGTGAAAACCAAGGGGGCAATAGTAGGGCGATAGCCAACATTTTTGTAAGTAAAGACAAAAAGCTTAAGTTGTTCATTTAAATGCCTTAGCTATTGAGGGTTAAGTACAGAGATTAAGAAAGATAGCAAGATCTTATCTCTTAATAATTAAGTTTATGCAAAAAGCAGAAAATCGCGAGTATTTTAACTGTTTGACTTTATAAGTAAATTTTATTTATAGTAAGCTCAGTAATTGATAAAAGGCAAGTATGGTGAAACCCATATACGCAAAACTTCCGGCCTAAGGTATCTACTATGGCAGCGGGGTTGCAGAGAATTATTTTAGTTCATCCTTGCCGTTCGTTAATTAATCAAATAATAAAAATGGGGATGTGCTAATGGCCAAGTCATTACCTTTCGTTAATAAACCTTTTTTAATTGCGATGTTAGCCTTAACGGCTTTGTCTGCTGAAGCTGGATTAGTAAAAAATACGCCGGCTTATCAAGTGATGAGCTTTTCACTGGCTGACTCTAGCAGCAATGGAATCGCAATTAATGAAAATACTCGTACTTCAATAGCCTTATCGACAAACGACCAGGAAAAGCTGCGGGTCAATACCAACAATGAGCTAGTGAATGCCAGTATTCAAAACGGGCAATTGTTAATAGAAGTTGGCGAAGTAGAGCAAGATACCAGCGTCAGTTTGTCTTTGGTTAACGAACAAGGCGAAAATGCCTATTCTTTAGCTGTTACTGTGCTTAATGTGCTTGGCTATAGCAAAAGTAATTATGCGGATTTAAGCCTTGGCAGTTTGTCCTTATCCAGCCAGGCGGACGATTTTGAATCTTTTGCTGGCATAGGTAGCGATTGGAGTTTTGCTCAGCAAAATGAGCCAATTAGCTGGCCAGCAGCTAGTGCTGTTAGTTATGATAGCAGGTTAGTGAATACACTCGGCAGTGCTCAATACGCAGGTTTTAGCGGTTATACAGCGAGCGTTACTGGAAATAATTTAGCAAAATCTTCAGTGCCAGAAGCTAACTTAGCTGATGATAACCCCGCTTATCAACCGACATTGGAGGATAATTCTGAGCAAAGTGCACTCAGCACCATGATTGCAGCGCTTCCTAAATATCAGATTAACTATCAGCCTGCCACTCTGGCAGCCGGAGCTCCGCAATTAACCCGTTATCAAGCGCCGTATAAGCAAGCATTAGAGATTTATATTGCTGAAGTTGAACAAACACGCCAAGCTGATGCTAATGATCCTGAGTTAAGTAGCGATTCAGGAAATTCAAATAATGGTCAATCAGGTTCAAGTGGTGGTAATTCTGGTTCAAATGAAGATGGCGCTGCTAATTCTGAACCAGGGGCAGAGGGTCAGCAGCTAGAGTCAAATGACAATGCTGGCGGTAATGATAATGAGCAAGAGGGCTCAGAGCCAAACCAACAGCCACAATTAATTGCGTTGCAGCCAGATATCTCGTTAACACCTGAAAATGAAACGGATGGAAGTAATAACCAGCAAGTGGTACAGGTAGCTGAACCTTCAGGCGTAGTTTTATTCTTGTTAGCCTTGCTTGCTTTATTGTTATTCCCTGCTAATAAACTTTAATTAATTTCTGCATCATCTTACCGTGCCAAAGTAACTCCAAGCCTTGGCACTTTATCGTTTGGTAAAAATCAGTAAGCGGTTATTGGCCGGCATTTCATGATCTTTAACTATTGATAAATCTGCGATGGCCGCTTGCCTTACTATTTGTTCAAAGTCTCTGATCCCGCTGTTGCTATCTCTTTGCTTGAGCCAAAGGTTGAAATCGGCGTTACTTTGGCTGGTAAACTTGCCTCGATAATTAAACGGGCCGTAAATACAAAGCTTGCCTGCGGGTCTTAAATGTTTACCCGCTTCAATAAAGAAGTTTTTTACAAGTGGCCAACTGACTATATGTAAGGTGTTGGCGGTAAAAATAGCGTCAAATAGTAATGGCTTATTGTTCACTGCTAATACATCACGCCAGGGGATATTTAAATCTAATGCAATCGGCGAAATTAAATTTGTAAGGCTTGCCTGCAAAATTCTATGAGTAATGGTGCTGTGGTTAGTGAGCAAATCACTGGTTTGCCAGGTTAATTGGGGTAAGTGCTGCGCAAAATAAACCGCATGTTGCCCGGTACCTGAGCCTATTTCGAGGACATTATCAGTATTAGCAAATTCTTGTTGTAATACCGATAATATCGGTTGCTTGTTGTTTTCACAGGCTTGCGAGAAGGCTAAAGTCATTTATTCATTTACCAGTGTTTGTTGTCATTAAAGGAAGTGAACAAGATTAATCGTTCACACCTTCGATGTCCCCGCGCGTTACCGGGTAACCTAAGCATGGCTAGCGCATTTTAATCCCAGACTCTAACAGGGTTGAGCGATAATCATCAT
>CAZUHQ010000084.1:0-16279 GCA_964620605.1 uncultured Thalassotalea sp. | reverse complement strand
CAAATAGCGGCGTGTTGTTTGATAAAAAAGCATAGTGGTATATGGCACCATAACTGGTGCCATAATGTTTGTTTAAAGGTGAAGTGATATGGCAACGATTACGTCAGCTGGCGTTGGTTCCGGTTTAGATTTAGAAAGCATTATTACGGCAACATTAAATGCTGAAGACTTGCCAAAAATGCAGGCCTTCAATGAGAAGGACACTAAGCTAAACATTGAATTATCTGCTATAGGTGCAGTGCAATCTAGCCTATCTTCATTTCAGGACGTCATTGAAAAACTAGCCGATATTGAAAATTTTAATAAACGTACCGCAACGGTTACTCAGCCTGACAGCGGTGATGTTATTTCGGTAAGTGCAACGTCTGATGCTACTTCTGGCAATTTTGATATTGAAGTTATGCAATTGGCGCAAGGCAGTAGAGCGGTATCTGCTGACGGCGTTTATTCGGACCCATCAGATGTCGTTACCGCTAGCGGCGGAAATTTGATCATTGGCGCTGGCGCTAAATCATTCACTGTTGCAATTGCAGCCGGAGCAACATTAGAAGAAGTACGAGCCGCAATTAACGATGCCAGCGATAACTTTGGCGTAAGTGTTAATATTATTAATACCGGCGGCGCAACACCAAGTTCGAAATTAGTTTTTACCTCAGATGAAACCGGTACAGGTAATGATTTAACGATTACCAATGACACTGCTGAATTAGATGCCATTTCAACAACTGCCAATGGTGGCGGTGCCGGCGGGTTAACGATTGCTGCCGAAGATGTTGCACAGGATGCCCAGATTGAAATTGACGGCATTTTGGTTTCAAGTGCAACTAATACTTTCAAAGATGCTATTCAAGACATCACCATTACAGCTTTAAAAGAAAGTGTGCCGGGAGAAACCGCGGCATTAAAGGTTGATGTTGATAAAGAAGGTGTTGAGGGTGTTATTGAAGAATTTATCAACGCCTTTAACAATGTAATTGGTACTATTGATTACCACACAGAATCGCAAGGTGCGTTATTCGGTGACTCCACCATGCGGAGTCTGGCAAATGGTTTAGTAAGTACTTTGTCTACAACGATTACTGGCGCCGGTGGTTATGAAACTTTGTATGATGTTGGTATTGGTTTAAGTAAAGATGGTTTGCTTGAGAAAGATTCATTAGTGCGCAGTTTGACTGATGCATTAACTGAAAATTATGATGATGTTGGTACTATATTTGCTTCAGCTAATGGTATTGCAAGTCAGTTTGAAGGCTTCCTAGATAACTATTTAGATAGTAACGGTGCGCTTCAATCAAGACAAGATTCGATTAACGCGGATTTGCGAGACCTGGAAGATGACGTTGCAAACCATCAATATCGGATGGAGCAGTTGGAAATAACGTTAAGGCAACAATATTCTGCATTAGATGTATTGATTGCTCAAATGCAAAGTTCAAGCTCTTATTTGCAATCACAGTTAGCAAACCTTCCAGGGTTTACTAAGAGTTCTTCATAAGTGGTAGTGAGAGAAAGTTATGGCTAATTTAAAACTAAAGCAGTATCAATCAGAAGCAACCAAAGCTCAGGTTGCGGGCGCGGACCCATATATTATCACTCAAATGTTAATGGCTGGGGTCATTGATAGTTTATCTTTGGCGAAAGGTGCTATTGAGAGACAAGATTATGAACTTAAAGGACGTAGCATCTCTAAGGCAACGAATATTATTGATGCTTTAAGAACCAGTTTGGACTTTGACGCTGGCGGTGAAGTGAGCCAGAACTTATTTTCTCTTTATGAATATATGCTGGAACGTCTGGCTGATGCCAGTGTCGAGAAAGGCGTTACCGCGATTGAAGAAGTAGTGAACCTGTTTAAGCCAATTAAAGAAGCATGGGACAGTATTCCTGTTGAAGCGAGACAGGAAGCAGAATCTCAAAGAAGTAAAAATTTAGCTAGCGCTGTTTAGCCAAATGGACGAAGTGCTAGCACACTTTAACAGCCTGATAGCGGCTATTGATAACAAAACTTATGATCAGGCAGGGCAAGAATTGGCCCAGCTTGATCAATCACTAAGGCAATTATTTGCCACTCCTCCAGAGTTATCAGAACAAGAACAAGAAAAGCTTATCGAAATTAGCAAGTTTTTATCAGAAAGTTGCGGTAATATGATGGCTGAACGTTTAGAAATTCAATCTGAGCTGGTTAACTTTTCGAAAGCCAAAAAAATGAAAAAGGCATACGGCAAACGCTAATTTATGTGTGATGGCGTGGTCTTTGCTTTTTTTCTTAAATATACTTGATTAAATTGAGGTTGGCGGGATATCTTTCTCCCGAATATTAGCGCGTTAATGGATACCTTTAAGTGGAAAATTTAGATAAAGAGTTAAAAGATACCGAAGCCAGATTAGCAGGGCTTCTGCAACAAGCTGAGCGAGAACAGGTATTTGTTGATCAGGCGAATGATCGTTTTGAAGAGAATATATTAGCGTTTAAGCAGTATTTTCCTGATATTTATGAAAAATTTGTTCACTTTGCTCCTGATGAAAAATTTCAGCTAATCGTTAACCCTAATGGTTCTGCGAATATGGTGGACTATGCTACTGGTGTACCTATCTATCGCGATGAGCCAGACGCGCAAGCAAAAGAACAAGTAAAACTGGCACTAAGTGCTCCTGAGCTCAGTCGTGTTAATTTTTCTGCGTTAGAATTCCTCACGAATGAGGCTGAGTTTGAGCATGTTGATTTAATGGTAGAGATAGGTAAGTGTTATAATAAAGCGAAAAATTCAATTACTGAGAATAATAGTGTTGATGACAAAATTCCGAGTATGGTGATTTTCGGTATTGGCTTAGGTTATCACTTATCTGAATTACAAAAGGCTACAGATGCGGCTTATATATCAGTTTTTGAACCGAATGAAGATTATTTTTACGCCAGTTTATTTTGCTTTGAATGGGCAGAATATCTGCAAGAGATAGACGAACAAGGATCATTCTTATATATAGGAATTGGAGACTCAGAAGATGTGTGTTTTCAAACATTGTATGACAGAGCTAAAGCAATAGGTGCCTATAGCATTACCAATTCATTTTTCTATCAGCATTACCCTTCTGCAGCTGTTTCTAAATTAATTGATAATATACGTAATAATTTTGCTCAGTTTTTTATGGGCTGGGGTTTTTTTGATGATGCGCTGATGAGCTGCGCACATAATTATAATCTGACACAAAAGCATATTGGCAAAATTAACTTAGGCCATAAATTACCGAATAATGTTGCGGACTATCCAATATTTATTGTCGCGAATGGCCCGTCGCTTGATGATGACATTGAACAAATAAAAGCGTTAAAAGATGACGTTATTGTCGTTGCTTGTAATTCAGCATCAACGGCTTTATTAAAGCACGGTATTCGTCCTGATTTTCATGTTGCGTTGGAGCGGGGCAAAGAAACTTATGATTTTTTAAAAGCATTTATACCTGAAAAAGACCGACAAGAAATAAACTTGTTGATCCCCAATGTTATGTATCCGGAAGTAGTTGAACTATTCGGTTGGACGGGTATGGGATTGAAAGGCGGTGAAGCTGGAACCACGCATTTTCAGTTAGCCGAGTATAGTAAGCAAAAATTTGTCACTCCAACTTTGGGTTATTCAAATCCGCTGGTGGGGAATTTGGCGTTAAGCTTTTTTGCTCATATGGGCTTTAAACAGCTGTATTTGTTCGGCATGGATAGTGGCTATATTTCGGCGGATCATCATCATTCAAAATCGAGCTTTTACTATGACAAAGCAGGCAATGAAAAATTTGAATCCTATAAAATGGGAGAAGAGTATGAAATCGAAGGCAATTTTGTTGATAAGGTAATTACTGAACCATTTCTTTATACAGGCAAATGTCAGATTGAGCGTTTGCTGCATTCGCTTAAAGATAACAACATCTCATGTTATAACTGTAGTAATGGTGTGAAAATCAATTATACCATTCCTTTAGCCAGCGATAATATTCTGCTGGGTCAGCAGAACATGATAAAGCTACAGGTAGTAGAGCATATTAAATTTGAGTCTTTCTCTACTATGGATACTGAGCTTAATTTAGATGATTTCCTGGATTTTGAACCCTTTGAAAATATCTGTAAAACTATGGTTGACATATTATCGGACGAGATTAACAACCGTGGTGACGCAAGGGATGTATTATTTAAACAGCTAAGGTATTTGAAATCGTTCACCCAAACACCTCGTTACAGCCATTTGTATTTGTTGCTTGAAGGTGAAGCGCTGTACATTAACTGTGTGCTATTAAGTATTCTTTATAATTTTGGTGAAAAAAATCAATCACTTGAAATTTTTAAAGAAGCGTTAGCTATTTGGATTGATTTTCTCAATCGAGCCCCGCAAATTTACCGTGAACGCTGGAATGAAAATAGCGCCCACAAATTGACCATAAATATTGACGATTAGGAGTAATAATAAATGTCTTTTTCTTCTGAATGGGATGAACAATACCGGCAGGGACAGCATATGTCAGTATGGCCATGGAGTGACTTGGTCAGCATGAGTTTGCGTTATACGCCGCTTGCTAAACAAAAAAATCTTAATGTGTTAGAAATTGGTTGTGGCGCCGGCGCGAATATACCGTTTATTACCACTTATACCCCAAACTATTTTGGTATTGACGGTAGTGAAAGCATAATAAATAACTTAAAAAATCGCTTTCCTGAGCTAGCTAACCAGCTGGCAGTTGGTGATTTTACCAAAAGTTTATATTTCGACGAACAATTTGACCTGATTATTGATAGAGGGGCATCAACCCATAATTCTACAGATGCAATAAAGCGCTTATTAAAGCTAGGTTATGATGCATTAAAGCCTGGTGGTGTTTGGGTAATTTCAACCTGGTTTAGCACTAAACATGACCAGTATCCGTTAGGCAATGAACTAGATGATAAATATACCAAATCTGGCTATACATCCGGTGCGTTTAATGGTTTAGGCGTGATTCACTTTTTTGATCAAGAGCACATTAAAGCACTAACCTCTGATTACGAGCTACTTCACCTTGAACATCAAGTTTGTGAAGTATATACCGGCACCGGTGCTTATACTGCGACATGGAGTCTGATACTTCGCAAACCAGATTAATTAATCAGGTTTCAGCGTAAAGTAAGCGATAGTAAGGGCTAATGTCGCCACCAAAGCTGAGTTTAAACCATCCCCGATGAGGGCTATTCACGCCCTCTAAATCTACCGTTGTAATTCCCTTAATATTTAGTTGGTAAAATGATTGCCATAATACTGCTGTGCCGGTATGAGCATTTCTAAAGTCAGGGTCGTTGGCACCAAATAAATAATAAGCCATATTACCTTTTATTATAAAAACAGCCATACTGCCAGCATAACCATCAGCGGTTATGGCTTCGTACATTAATGCAATACCTGTATCCAAAGCACTTCTTACCAGATTCGCCATTACTTGCAGGTTGTTACTTTCTACCGTGATTTGCTGTCTTTCCATGGTACGCCGATAAAAATCAACCAGTTGCTCTACATTCGTTGATTGGGTTAGTGCCACATTTTTTTTGAAGCCATAACGAATCTCCTGGCGACGGGCAACAGAAGCCTGTTGATAAAGATTAATATCTTCTAATGCTATGTCGTTATTAAAATCTTCTATGCATACCTGTGAGGTATAATAAATTTCCGTCTGATATTTAGTCAGTTCGGTTCCATAATTGACCCAGTGAAAACTACGTAAATCAATATGTGACGGAGAAAGGGTTAATCGAATCTTTGGATAGAGCGTGGTTAATTTTTCTGCAACGAAAGTCGAGATTGCAAATTGTTCCGAGTGCTGCTGAGCCTGGTTCAGGTGCGATAAATCCCGGTAAAACAGGCCGTCATAAATAACTAAATCATGACCGATAGCGGTTTTTTCATTATCAGCAACAATCAGTAGTATCGCTGCCATTAACTCATTCGATTTATAACAAAAATAAGCATGGGTTTTAATTGGTAGGGCATTGAGGTAACCAGACAAAACAAATGCTGATGAAGAAGGTGATGAGTAAACGAATTCATCCCATTGCTGGTTTAATTCAACTTTTTCTAAACGGTATTTGGTTTTACTAGTCATTTGTTAAAATTTTTCTCTACTTACCGCTAGCAAACTTTCATTAACCAGCTTATTAGCGTAATCATGCAGTACAACTGCACTGATATTAATTTTTTCAGCAATATCGAGCAAGCTATGCTGTCCGTCACAATAGGCTATCAGATGAGTCAATAACAGCGCTTCATCGTAATCGCTGTTCACGCTACTTACTGTTGGGTATAAACCTCGTTTTCCTAATTGTGGTTCACAAAAAACGGTAACTTTATAGTAATTATTATTTTCAATTACCTGTAGCCATTTAGTTACTATATCGTAACCTCCTTGCAAACCTTGAGGCGTAACTAAGGTTAAATCATCAAAAGATGTGTGATATTCGGGGTATTCGCCGTATTTTGTTCGCATTAATGAACAAACTGGCAAATCGACCCCAGGCGCACAATACTGGCGTTCATCGCTGCCTCGTTGGAGAAAGCTGTATTGTTTAAAGCTATTTACATGGTATTTAAGTACATGTACTGCGGCTTTATCTGCCAGCGTATTTTCTGCTCTTGAAGATAAATATGAGTAATCTCTGTCATCACCTATGCAGGTTAAGACCAGTCCGGCGACAACATTTTCTTTCATTTTATCTTTATTCAAAGCTAAATAGGCTATCGCTCCGATAGTTTCCGGCACAAAGACAATACGATAACTGTAATAGCCGTTGGTATTTGCTTTAATCCAGTTAACCAGTGCCGTGGTCACTATCGGCCCAGATAACTCGTTATTCGCCAGTGATGGATGGCAAATATAGGTTGAGATGAAAATTTCCTGTTCTGAGCGCCCTTTAATTAAAATTTCGCCGTAATTTAGCACGCCATCTGTTAGAGAACTGTTAATTTTTACCTGATAGTGACCATCGGTTAAGGAGTTTTTTTGTTGGGTAGATAAACAAAACCCCCAGCGCTCACTGTAATATGAGGTGACATAGGGGATAGCTTCAGGCAGCTGTGGGTAGTCGTACAAATGTGATTTTAGCTCCTCCAGGCTCATAGTTTTATCAATCGGCATTGAATAGCCCATAACATGGAGGTTACTTTGGTTAAAGTCGATAATTTTTTCACCGTTGGGGGCAATAATGTAGCCGTCGGTAATATTCCATTCTTTGGGAATGGTCCAGTCGAACACATCGGTCCCCGACGGAATAGAATTAACGGTTAATTCCGGTATAATGCTTTGTAAATAGTTTAGTGTTGTCCTTACCCCTTCACCGGTAATACTGCGACATATTGGGAATAAATCTTGAGCCCATTTGTGCATTTGTTCACCAACGGATAAGTTTGCTTTACTCATAGCCCTGCACTCTGTTACTTTATTGAATATCTTGAAGTTTAATGGCCATATATTATAGGCGTAACCTGACAATATAAAGGACTTCAATGGATAAAATACTATCGCAACGATTTTATTACCGATTGCTCGATGCCAGTGATGCCAATGAAAATTATTTATCCTGGCTTGCTGATAAAGATACGAAACAATTTATCATCAATAAAGTAGGTAAAATAAAAGATCTTGAGGCATATATTTCTCAATGTAAACAGAATAACTCGTCGTTTTTATTTGGTATTTTTTTGCGCGATAGCAACGAGCATATCGGCAACATCAAGTTTGAGTTGACATTCGACCATATTGCCGAGATGGGGATTCTGATCGGCGATAATCGATGGCGAGGCAAAGGTGTGGCTAATGAAGCCATCATTACCATTTCAAAATATTTGCAAACTCACTATGATGTTAAGCGCATTGTTTTAGGAGTGGCAAAAAATAACCTGGCAGCGATCAAAGCTTATGAAAAAATTGGTTTTGTTCTATGTAAAGAACCGCTGTCACATTATGAGCCGGAAACAGGCATTCTAATGATCTGGCATCTTGACGATTAAACTATTTAAAAGTGAGCAAATAAATTATTTATTGGCGCGCATTATGCTTGCATTCATGTCAAGCTTTTAGACTGTGGTAAAACAAGGCGAGGAATGTTTAATGTCTGAAAAAAATAACCAATATTTTGCAGAGCGAGCAAATCGCTTTATTCCTGGTGGCGCCCACACCTATAGTAAAGGCTCAGATCAGTTTTCTCAAAATACTCCACCAGTAATTGCAAAGGGAAAAGGCTGTACTTTATGGGATGCTGACGGTAACCAGTACACAGACTTTGCAATGTCATTAGGTACTACGCTATTGGGGCATGCCTATGAGCCGGTTTTAGATAGTGTCAGAGCTGAATTAGTCAAAGGGGTTAACTTTGTACGCCCTTCAATAATTGAGGGGGAATTAGCGGAGTTATTATGTGAAATTATCCCTTGTGCGGAAATGGTGAAATTTGCCAAACATGGCTCAGATGCTACGACTGCCGCGGTCAAATTGGCGAGGGCTTATACCGGGAAAGAGAAAGTGGTCAGGTGTAGCGCCGACCCTTTCAACTCTGTACACGATTGGTTTATCGGCTCTACTGTTGTTGATAGGGGCGTGCCTAAGGCAGTAAAAGAGCTCACTCTTCAATTTGAGTACAATAATATCGCGAGCCTTGAGCAACTATTTGCCAAACAGGGTGGCGACATTGCTTGTGTATTATTTGAACCAATATCTTTTATTCCACCAGAGAAACGCTTTTTAGAGAAAATTAAAGAGTTGTGTGAGCGAAATAATGCAGTACTTATTTTTGATGAAGTTGTTTCTGGCTTTCGGTTTTCGTTAGGTGGTGCGCAGGAATACTGTGGTGTTACCCCGCATTTAGCTGCATTTGGTAAGGCAATGGCCAATGGCTTTTCTGTCAGCGCTTTAGCCGGTAAAAGAGAAATAATGGAATTGGGGGGCATTGATCATGAAAGTGAACGGGTGTTTTTACTTTCAACCACCCATGGCGGAGAAACCCATTCTATTGCTGCTGCCATTAAGACGATTTCATTAATTAAAGATCATGGGTTAATTAACCATTTCTGGTCGGCAGGTAAAAACATTAAACAGGCGTTAGTTAGTGCTGCAGAGAGTAATAACATGTCGGCTCATTTTAGTGTTGGTGGCTATGATTGTAAGCCTGCATTCGGTTTGCTTGATGAAAATGGTCAAGCCTGTATGAAATTACGTACCTTGTTTTTGCAGGAAATGGCGGAAAGGAAGATCCTTATTCCATATATTGTACCTAGTATGCCTCATGATGAGAATGTGATAGCACAATTACAGACTACTGCTAATGAAGTATTCGCGTTAATGTCTCAGGCGATTGCTCAAGGAACAGTCGCTGAGCAAATTGAAGGTCCTATTGTTAAACCAGTTTTTAGAAAGTTTAACTAATGAAAGCATTTAAAATAGGTAAAAAATGGCTAGGTGAAGGGCATCCAACCTTTATCATTGCAGAGATGTCGGCCAATCATGGTGGCAAATTAGACACTGCGCTTGAAATAATTAGAGCTGCGAAGCGGGCTGGCGCTGATGCGGTAAAATTGCAAACTTATAGAGCCGACACGATAACAATGGATAGCCATAATCCGGATTTTTTATTGCCCGCAGATAGTCCATGGCAGCAACAAAAGAACTTATATAGTTTATATGAAAAGGCTCATATGCCATGGGAGTGGCATGAGGCACTTTATGCCGAAGCAAATAAGTTAGATATTGAAATATTTTCATCGCCATTTGATCGCAGTGCTGTTTCACTATTAGCAAAACTGGACAGCGTCGCTTACAAAATTGCATCTCCTGAAATCACTGATATCCCGTTAATTGAAGCAGTAGCTCAGCAGGAAAAACCAATCATTTTTTCAACTGGATTGGCGGAATATGATGATATTGATTTAGCGGTGAAAATACTTAAAAAGCATAATCATCAACAATTTGTATTTCTCAAATGTACAACCGCTTACCCGGCACCAGTAGAAGAAGCAAACTTAAGATTGATACAACAAATTAAGCAAGACTTTGACTGTTTAACTGGATTGTCTGACCATACACTAGGTCATGAAGTGGCTATCGCTTCAGTAGCATTGGGTGGGGATATTATTGAAAAGCACTTTATGCTTAATGATAGTGAAGAAACTGCCGATTCTTTTTTTTCATTAACCGAAGACCAGTTTGCGGCAATGGTAAAAAGTGTTCGAAAAGTTGAATTAGCGCTAGGTTATGCTGATTATTCTTTATCAGCCTCAGCAAAAGCTAACCTTAGAGGGCGCCGCTCACTATATATTGCAAAAGATATAAAAGCTGGCGAGATAATAACTGAGCAACACCTTAAATCTGTGCGGCCAAGTTTTGGCTTACACCCTAAGTACTACCAAGAGGTTATCGGTAAAAAGGTGAGTAGGGATTTGCACTTTGGTGATAGATTGTCGTTAGAGGCGATTTGTGACTGAACCTCAATATGATATCGCCATTATTTGTGATGGTGACTCAAGCTATGGCTATGGTCATATCAGACGTTCTCAAACCATTTTTCAACACTTAGCTGAACAACACATTAACGCTGCGATATTTGCGTTGTCAGATACAGGAAAAAGCTTACTGAAGCCAAGTTCAAAAACTTTACCCGATGCGAAAGTCTATTTAATTGATACACCATACGCTATTGATGAGCTTACCAATGCTTTATTGGCAAAAAATTGCCAGATTGTTGGTTTAGATTATCAAGGAAAGGTGGCTTTAAGCTTCGCCATCTACACCTTTATTCATCCTCAACAAAATATTAGCGCGCCTTATAGTTCTGGTTTTGAATACTGTATTATTCGACAGGAATTTAAAAAATTATCTCGGCAAGAAGCCCGAAGTAACAAGCATGTGTTGGTAACTATCGGTGGTGCGGACATTAACAATCAAGGTATTGAAATTTCAAACTATTTAAGGCAGTTAGGGGCTGAAGTTCAGCTGGTATTAGGGCCTTTGGCTGACACCGAGCAAGGTAAAGCAATTGATACTAATGTCACCGTTATTCGCAGCCCGGAAAATTTTCCTGAATTATTGAATAGTTGTGATTGGTTGGTATGTAACGGTGGTGGCACGTTATTTGAAGCTCGTTTTTTAAGAAAGCCAAGCTTTGTCATACCCCAAACAGACGCTGAATATAGAGTTGCCCAAGCCCTAGCGACTAAAAACGAATTATTGGGGCTAGGTATTGAAGCGCTTATGCAACAGAGTGAATTATTTACTGTCGCGCAACTGCAAACAACGAAAGACTCGTGCATTGATGGCTTAGGAGTGACAAGAATACAAGATAAACTATTGGAGTTTTTATGTCAGAAAAATGGCTAATTGCGGTAACAGCAGGACGGTGGCAAGCGAGTTCTATCGCGATAGCTAAGCAAATGGGAATAAAAGTAATTGCCATAGATTCAGATCCCAATGCAGCCGGTTTAGCTTTTGCTGATATTCAAATCGTTGCGGAATTAACAGATTTTGATGGTATTGTTAAACAAATAAAAGGCCATAACATCGCAGGCGTTCTCAGTATTTGCTGTGATGCCGGTATGCTATTAGCTGGGCAGTTGCGAGAATATTTTGCTGTTGAAACCGGGCCCGATATTAAAGTCAGCCAACATCTTACCAATAAAAAACTGCAAAGACAGGCATGGAAAAATAAAGATATTGATCGGTTAAACTGGTTTACTGTTAAGGCAATTGATTCTGTTCCGGAAATTTTTGAACGTATGCCTTTACCGTTTATTATCAAACCTGTAGATAGTGCCGGCAGTCGTGGCGTATTTAAAGTTGAGAATGTTAAACAACCAATAGTCGAATATATTGAACAAGCGTTTTCATTTTCACCGACGAGAGAAGTGATTGTAGAAAGCTTTATGGCAGGGCGTGAATATACGGTTGAAGGCTTTGTTGATAACGGAATATGTGAAGTGCTTGCCATTACTGAAAAAGATAAAATTGAGTCTGCCAATAACTTAGTCGCCTATAAGTTACAAACCGCCCAGCTATCTGCTGAAATGATGAGTCAAGTAGAGCAGTTAGTGAAAAGCTCAGTGGTCAGTGTTAGTTATAAAAACGGCCCGATTCATGCTGAGGTTATTATTATGAAAGATGGTTCGGTCGGTATGGTGGAACTTGCGGGTCGAGGTGGCGGTTTTATGGTTTATGAAGCCTTTGTTAAAGCACAATCTGGCTTTGATATTGTGAAAAATACTATCAAGCAAGCTGTAGGTTGGCCTACGGATAAAATAGTTAAGCAGCAGAATCATACTATTTTAAGATTCTTTCCTACTCGACAGGGTCGAGTAACTCAGATAGCTGGCATTGATGCCGCTGATAACGTTGCAGGTATTAGTGCAGGAGCTTTTGTTAGTGTTGGCGATGAACTTGGCTGGCCGAAAAGTGACGGCGATAGAATGGGTTTCTACCTTTGCCATGCCAAAACTAAAGATGCTGCGCTCAAGCTGGCGGAGCAAGCAGAGTCATTAATTCGTTTTGATGTCGAAGAACGTGATGTGGTAGGGGGCTAATATGGCTTATGTTGACTCACATGTGCATTTAAATTCTTGGAAAAATCCAGATATTAATCAGTCGGCCGAATCGCTTAATAAGCAACTGGTTGATGCTGATGTTGAAAAGGCGTTAGTACTTCATCTCGAAATCCAGCCATGGTCTATTGAGGAGATGAGCCAAATTATTGCTAAATTTGAGCGTATAGAAGCTTTTGTCAATGTTCACCCTGAAAATATCCAATCGCCTGATATTTTGGCAAAAGCGGTTAAAGAGCAGTTTTTTAGCGGGCTTAAATTACATCCACGTTTACAAAAATTTCAACCTGACGAGCCTGCGGTTATAAGCTTGTGTAAATATGCTGGCGAGTTAAATGTGCCGGTATTGCTTGATGCCTTTCCTGATGGTACTGGATTAATGCAGGGCTTTAACCCGTTGGCATACGCAAAATTAGCGAAAGATTGTCCAGATACCCGATTTATCTGGGCGCATATGGGAGGACATCATGTTATTGACTTTATGATGCTTGCCAAGCGTTTAGAAAATGTCTATTTCGATTGCTCATACTCATTATTATATTTTCGCGGCAGCTCTATACCACAAAATATGGTTTATGCCATGAATAGCATGCGGTTTGAACGAATATTTTATGGCTCTGACTACCCTGATCGCTCGATAAAAGAGAGTGTAGAGCTAAGCCTGGATGTCTTGAATCAATACGGGGTAAATGACGAACAACAAGAGAAGTTGCTATATAGTAATTTTAAGGACTTTATGTCGTGGTAGTTGAATCTAAAATCAACGCAGAGCTTGAAATCGAGCTAAGCAAAGTTGCTAAATTTTATAATGAACGATTTGCCATCGAAGGCAACTCAATAAAGTCCGTGGGTTGGAAAGACAAAGCTACTCAGTTTTTAAGATTTGATATGTTGTTTCGAGATTATGATGCAAGAGGCAAAACTATTCTCGATGTCGGTTGTGGCTTAGGCGACTTATATGTTTTTCTTAGTGAAAAATATGGTAATGGTTTTCACTATATCGGTATTGATATTTCGAGTAGCTTAATAGAGGGAGCTACTCGTCAACATAACCAGGAAAACTGTCAATTTTTTGTGTCTGATCTGTCTTCGTTTACTGAACAATGTAGTGAGCAAATTGATTACGCGGTTGAATCTGGGATGCTAAGTTTTAAAATTAGTGATAATCAGGCTTATGCGCAAAAAATTATGACAGAAATGTTTAATATTGCTGCTGATGGTGCGAGTCTGAACTTTTTATCTGATCAGGTTGATTACCAATTAGATAAAAATTTTCATTATGATGTTACTTCGGTGTTGTCCTGGGTTAAAAAATTAACGAGAAAGTTCAATCTTTATCAAGACTATCCCTTATGGGAATTTACTATTCGATTACACAAGTAGGACGGCGATTATGAATCTTAAACAAGAAATTATTTCCTATATCAAGAAGAACAGAGTCTCTACTACTGAAGTTGCAGACGCTTTAGGTAAAACTGGGGTATTGCCTCAGGTGTTTCCGGTTAATGAAGGTGGACATGTCGTCGGGGAAATAAATTGCGTTTTTGCTGCTAATGAAACGAACTATCAAGTTCATCAGGAAATGAAAACAGTGAAAGAAGATACTATTGCTGTAGTCTTTGTTGAAAACTGCAATGAAAGGGCGATACTTGGCGAGTTAGTGGCGAAATTTTCTTTGTTATATCAAGGCGCAAAAGCATTAATTGTTGATGGTCTGGTTAGAGATATATCCGCGATTAAACGTCACAGGTTTCCTGTTTGGTGTCAGGGCACTACGCCTATAGGTTGTTTTAATGACAAAAGAGCACCATTTCCTTTAGATAAAAGAGATGAAATTACGTCGAACTATCAAGGTGGTATTGCTGTATGTGATGATGGCGGTGTTATTTTGATCAGCAAAGAGCAAATAAACAAACAGTTGTTAGAAAATTTGCAGCGAATAGAAATGCAGGAAGATATCTGGTTCTATTGTTTAGATACGCTTAAATGGGACACCGAAAAAATTGTTTGTGATAAAGCCTATTTTGAGGAAAAAGAGCTATTATCTATGGTGCATATTGAACAATTAAAAGTAATGAAATCAAAATGAACCCTGTTATAGAGCAATTATCTGCATCAATTAATGTTGAGCTTGCTAATAGGGTAAGAGCATTGGAAGCTGCCGGTGAAAAAGTATTCAAGTTGCAAACGGGGGAACCTGACTTTAATACGCCAACTAGCATTATTGACAGCGCTTATCAGGCAATGTTGTCAGGCAACACCCATTATTGTGCATCTTCTGGTTTAGCTGAGTTAAAGAATGTCATAGCTGACAAGCTGGTACGTGAAAATCATATTCATGCATCTGCTCAGAATATATTAATCACCCATGGCGCTGTGCATGCTATCTACCTAATTTCACAGGCGTTACTTTCTGAGCAGGATGAAGTTATTGTTATTGCTCCATATTGGATGCCGTATAAAAGCTGTATTGAAATGGCTAGAGCCAAGCCGGTTATTGTTGATAGTAGTCACTGTAATTTTGCAATACCGATTGTTGAGATTGAAAAGAACATTACTGCCAAGACTAAAGCTATTATTATTAATTCGCCTAATAACCCGAGTGGTGCAATATATTCAAAAGAGAGCTTGCTTAGCTTAGCTAAATTATGTGAAAGCCATCAACTTTATGTGATATCGGATGAGGTGTATGAGGATATCTGCTTTACCGAGGCTCATTCCTCTATTGCGGCATTAGTTGAAAATAATGATCGTATAATTAGCGTTTTTAGCCTGTCGAAAGGTTATGCGATGACTGGATGGCGTATAGGCTACCTTCATGCGAATCATCAGTTGGTAAGTCTAGTTAATAAGCTCAACCAGTATATCGTTACTTCAATCTGTCATTTTAATCAGGTTGCTGCGATAACAGCGTTAACTAGCCCACAAGTTACCCAAGAAAAGCTTGAAATGTTTGAGGTCTATGCGAGTCGTCGACGTTTTATTTTAGATTATATTAAAGGCAGTTGGCTGGAACGCGAATTAATGGTACCTGAGGGTGCATTCTACTGCCTAATTAATGTTGCGCATTTAACTAATGATACAATAACTTTTACTAACCAGCTGCTTGATAAATATAAAGTTTGTTTTACGCCAGGAGAAGCATTTGGTTTAGATGATAATGCTTATATTAGAATGACGTTTGCCACGGATTTACCGACGATAACGCAAGCGTTAAATATTTTAAAACAACTAGGTGCATAATGTTTGCATATATTCCCGCAAGAATTGGCTCAAAACGTATCCCTCGGAAAAATATTAGGGACTTTTTTGGTAAACCTATTATTTGTCATGTCATTGAAAGTTTAAGTAAGCTTCCAGAACTTAAGGGGATTGCAGTTTCCACCGATAGTGAAGAGGTAGCCCTGCTCGTTAAAGGTTACCAAAATGTTGAAATACTAGCGTTACGTGACCATGAACTTGCTAATGATCAAGCAACCTTTATGGACTTGGTGAGGGATGACATTCCTCGTTTCTCTGAATATTTTGCTAGCAAATATGTATTATTTGTACTGCCTACAGCGGCATTAATTTCAGCTAAATACTTTGAGCAAGCAATAGCTCAATTTAAAAATAACCCATCTGGTTTGGTTATGTCTGTGAAAGAAATCGACAATCGTGCATTACTGGCTTTAATGCAAAATAAAGGCGCT
>CAZUHQ010000083.1:0-16308 GCA_964620605.1 uncultured Thalassotalea sp. | reverse complement strand
AAAAAGCCAAGAAAAAACTTTCAGAATTGTTTAATAAATCCTAAGCTTAGCTGTATAAGTGCCGATTTAATAAACTAGATAAAAACCTCTCCATAAGGGTAAAGGCTATGAACTGGTTAAAAATCCTCTCAAAAGCCCTGGTGACTACTACGGTTATCTGCTGTTATTCGACTACAGCAACAGAGTTTGAAATTCAGCCATTTTTCGGGCAAATGTATAGCTCAGACTTACAGGGCGCTGACAATAATGCGGAATTATCCGTCGACAATGCCATAAGCTATGGCCTGGCGTTATCCTGGCAGGACTCGCCGAGCGGTCAGGGTCAGATCATGCTAAATGCCGTCAGCCACGACTTTACCAGTGATCTTGACGATAAAAGCTATACACTCGACATTCTCTATGCCCATTTCAATGGCGTTGCATTATTTCGCCAGCAAAATTATGTCACTACAGTTTCCTTAGGGCTAGGCGGTGCCTATTTTGATAGTGATATGGGCCAAGAACTCTATCCTTCCGCTACTATTGCCATCGGAACCCGCTATGAGTTTTCAGATAATCTGGCGTTTATCACAGAACTTAGGGGTTATGGCGCCATTGTCGACGAAAAAGATCAAATGTTCTGTAAAGCAGAAATCTGTTATGCCAACTTTGATGACAGTCTGTGGTTAGAAACCAACTTAATGATCGGCGTGGCGATAAAATTTTAACGCCAGCGGATGATTTTACGATCAAAATCAATAATTCCCGATTACAAATCAGCTAACCTAGCCCCTTTGTATAAGAATAAATGACGACACTTATGGCAAATCAGCAGCAAAGATTAATTTATATCACCAATCAGCAAGGCAAGTATATTTATGTTAATGATGCATTTTGCCAGCTACTAGGCTACAGCGAGCAGGAGTTGCTGGCACTTGACAGCCATCAACAAACCGACGGGAAAATGCCTAAGCAGGTGCTCACAGAGCTTTCACAGACTCTGAATAAAGGCTTCTCCTGGCAAGGGGTATTAACCATCAATGATAGTGATGGCAAAACCATCTGGCTCGATGCCTTTATTACCCCACAATATCAGCATGGCGAGATCATTGGCTATCAGTCGATCAGTCAACTTGCGGATAACCAGCTGACTCAGCGGGCACAAAAGCTTTACAGCGCCCTCAATAATCAAAGCAGTTTAGCCAGCTTTGAATTAACAAAAAACCATAAATTTATCTTTTTAGTACTACTGACCTTAATCACGCAATTTTTTATTTTTACCAAGCTTGGGCTAACCACTTCATTACTGGTGGCATTTGGCGCAATAGCCCCTATTGTTATCTTCTGGCAGGACATTATTCCGACCGCGATGCGCGCACAAAAACTGCAAACTATTTACGATTCTATCTCCCGAAACGTCTATTTTGGTAAAGGCACCGCCAGCGTCTTTGACTTTAATTTTTCGATGATTAAGGCCAAACTTAAAGCAATTTTAGAACGTACCTTGGATGCTGCGAAACCAATCCGCTCAGTGATGAGTAAAGTCACAATAGGTATAGAGCAAACCCGAGAACACCTTGAACATCAAAAACAAGAAATGGAACAACTGTCAGTGGCGATGGACCAGATGCAGGCCTCGACCACTGAAATTGCTGATAGTACCGTTACTGCCGCCGCAGATCTCGACAACACCTTTAGCCAATGTGAAGAGGCACAGCAAGGTATTTATCACACCACAGACAAGATTAAAGCATTAGCCCAGGAAGTAGAAACCGCGTCAGCATCGGCAGATTCATTAACCGAATCGGCAAATAATGTCGGCGCATTAATGGAAGATATTCAATCGATTGCTGATCAAACTAACTTATTGGCATTAAATGCCGCCATTGAAGCGGCGCGTGCCGGTGAGCACGGACGAGGCTTTGCCGTGGTTGCAGACGAAGTACGTAACCTGTCTTCTCGCACCCAAGACTCAGCCAAGGAAATTCACGACAGATTATCGGCGATGCTCGCCACTATCGATGAGTGGGTGAAGCTGATGGCGCGAAACAAACAAGATGCTGAGTTTTGTGTTGAAACCGCAGAAACGTCGAACAAGAAAATTGAAACTGTAGTGCAAAGCGTGCAAAATATCATGGATTCAGCGAATCAAATCGCCACCGCTGCAGAAGAACAAAACGTGGTCTCCAATGACATCAATAACCATATCAATGAAGTTCACCAGGCGTTAAAACACACCTGGTCGCAAACCGACGTCGTTGCTGAGCAAATGTCGGCACTAGAGCAAAGTGTTGAAGACATTGCTAATGTAGCAAATACCTTTATTCCAAAGAAAAAATAAGAGAGTAAAATTATGCGTAAATTTTTCACTGCGTTATCTTGTCTAGTATTAGTGAGCGCCTGTGCCCCTGAAGTAGGCAGTAAAGACTGGTGTCAACAAATGAAGGAAAAACCAAAAGGCGACTGGACCGCCAATGAGGCAACGGATTACACTAAACATTGCCTGTTCAAAAGCGATGAAGAAGAGTAAGCCTTTTAGCAGGAAAGTGGCATGCACTTTCCTGGCATTACATTAACTGCTGACTAATCTCATCAACTAGCAAGCCATGCGCCCGTTCGATAATTCGCCCTACTTCCCGCCCCTGACGATAAATGACAAAGGTTGGGGTAAACTGAATATTATTGGCCTGAGCTAGACCTAACGGATCGGCTTTGTGAAAGTCCAACGCTATTAACGTTATCTCAATCTTAGTGTTATAACTTAACAACTTTAACAGCCGGGGCACTTCTCGCTGACTGTCGTGGCACCAGGTGCCAAAAAACACATCTATTTTAATATCATCCGGCCAGTTTTGTACTTGCCGTTGTTGCTGTTTACTGACAGTAAATTGCCGATAGCTCTGCGCAAACCCCTTATACCGGCTTAGCAATTCAGCCTGATTGGTCTGACCCACCAAAGGTTCAGCCTGGACATGATTCGAGCAGGCATTCAAATGTAAACAAGCCAATATCAGTAAAACAGCTAAAGAAAATTTCATCTTATCAATCAATGTTTTTTAAGTTCATTCGCCTTTAATAACATAGACTTACTTTCTTGTAAAAATATATCGGCATAATCACCAAACCAATGGCATACCTGATTAAACATAGTAACAAAGGCATTTTTATCGCCGGCTTCAACATCTTCGAGTAATTCGAGAAAACGATAGGCAAAGCGTTTCATCATGCCAATATTATCCTGATTAGCAAAAATAATATCGGTGTAAAGGATAGGATCCTGGGCAAATAAACGACCAACCATGATCAATTCCAGGCGGTAAATCGGCGAACTCATTTCAACCAGCTGTGCAATATCCGCACCTTCGGTCATTAAGTGATAGCCATAGGCAATAGTAGAAAAGTGACGCATTACTTGTACCATAGACATTGCCTGATCATGAGCTAGCGCATCGACCGGATAAATTTTCGCTCCCCAAACCTGAAACTGTTCTAGTAACCACTGATATTTTTCTGTTTGCCGCCCCTGACAGACAATAATGGTTTGCTTGATAAGACCCGAGACATCCGGGCCAAACATAGGGTGCAAGCCAACCACAGGGCCCTTATGAGTTTTCATCATCTCATAAAGCGGCGATTCTTTAATACTGGTGATATCAGCCAAAATGCAGTCATCCGGCAAGTTTTTCAGTTGCTGAATAATATTGGCAGTAATTCGGATCGGCACGGCAACAATTACCAAATTGGCATCAGCTAAAATTTTCTCGCTTTGTGACCAGTCACCCTGCTCTAAAGTTACTACCTGATACCCAGAACGCTGAAATAAGTCGACAAATACCTGACCTAACTGACCCGCACCACCAACGATCACTACCTTACGACACTCAGGGTTAACACAGCGATAGCCGCTGGCATCTTGGCTGACATAAGAATCTCGCATCAGGCGACGCAAAATATCTTCAATCAGTTCAGGACAGATCCCAACATCCTGCGCCTGTTTTCGACGTATCGCTAGTAATTCAGCTTCCCGCTTCGGTGCATAAATCGGCATGCCGACCCGACTCTTCAGCGCTCCCACTTGGGTAGTAACGGCTCGTCGACGGGCAAGCAAGTCGACCAACTGGCTATCAATATCATCTATCTGGTCGCGCAGTGCTTGCAATTCTGGCGCTATATCCTTGTTATCCATGAATAATAATTAACGTCCGCTTCGTTGTACTAAGATATCTTTAAGTAATGCGACACTGTCACTGAATAGCTGCTCTGTCGTTGAGAAATCAATACAGGCATCAGTGACTGATACTCCATATTTTAGTTCAGATTTTGCCAGTTCGGCACTTTGATTACCGGCATTTAGATGACTTTCTAGCATAATACCGATAATGGAAGTATTACCCTGAACAATTTGCTCAAAGACATTGCGAGCAACCTCAGGCTGACGACGATAATCTTTATTGGAGTTACCATGAGAGCAATCAACCACAATACCTGGCTCTAATTGATGTGTCGCCAATTCCTGTTCACAAATCGCGATACTGTCCGCTTGATAATTTGGCTTCTTACCGCCTCGTAAAATCACATGACCATCAGGGTTGCCTTTAGTGGTAATTAACGCTACCTGGCCTTGGCGATTAATCCCCATAAAACGATGTGAAGATGCCGCCGACTGCATCGCATTAATTGCAACATCCAAACTGCCATTGGTGCCATTTTTAAAACCTATCGGCATTGATAAACCGCTAGCCATTTCTCTATGAGTTTGCGATTCAGTGGTACGAGCACCGATTGCTGACCAGCTAAATAGTTCCGCCAGGTACTGAGGACTGATCGGATCCAGCGCTTCAGTAGCAAGCGGCAAACCGAGCTCTGTCAATGTCAGTAATAATTTTCTCGCTTTGCGTAAACCGGATTCGACATCAAATGAGCCGTTCATATCCGGGTCATTGATCAAACCTTTCCAGCCAACGGTAGTTCGAGGTTTTTCAAAATATACTCGCATCACAATATACAAGGTATCTTTGTATTTATCATGTAACGCTTTGAGTTTATGAGCATAATCAATGGCAGCATCGACGTCATGCACCGAGCATGGGCCACTGATGACCAGTAAACGGTGGTCTTTTTTATGAATGATATTGGCAATTTCACGGCGCGACTGGATAACAAACTCACGGCCGTTATCCGGCAAAGGTAGCTCATCTCTTAATTGCTGTGGCGTAATTAATACTTCTTCTGCATTAACATGGACATCATTTAAGGCACTTCTGTGGCTGGCATTTGCATTAGTTAAATCTGACATTGTAGTTTCCAAAAGTTACAGCGAGTTAAACAAGAATAAGTAAACGGCTTGCTAAAATAGGGTTTAGCAATAAAAAGGCAGGTAATAGTAATATCGACCAAGGTCGTTTTTGGTGTTCACTTTTATTTTTGTAAAGTTTAATTTACTCAATTTGTAATTATTATCTTACACATAAATAAATATAAGTAAAAGCTTTTTATCCATACAGGCTCATGCAATTCTCTTACTTGTTATAACTCCTGGATCTAACAACAAAAAAAGCGCCTGATGGCGCTTTGTAAATTCAATACTTTGTTAACCACGAACGATACGACTCTCAATCAGGCTTTCAACTACCGTAGGATCAGCTAGCGTTGATCTATCCCCTAAAGTATTCAAACCGTGTTCAGTAATCTTACGTAAGATACGACGCATAATTTTACCAAACGAGTTTTGGCAAACCTGAAGATTGCTTGTATTAATTATTTCTGAACAAATTGACAATGCTTCTTGATAAAATCCTGGTGTGTCGGTACTTGTTTTACGATCTGCTCCATACTGCTTTGTACCGAGTCCAATGCTCCTTTTAAATCAACTGCCTGTTTATAATGTAAGATCGGTGCTACTTCTTTGGGATATATTCGCTGTCCAGTCAAAACAGCTAACCAATTTTCATGTTTAAACAAATCTTTATGAGAAATATCTAAATGTCCATGCGTAGAAAATAAATCAATCTGATTTTGTAATGAATCAGGAACAGTCATATGCTGACAATATTGCCAGAATTCACTATCATCTCTTTTCGTCGCTTTGTAATGCAATATAATAAAGTCTCGAGTATGTTCGTATTCGTTTATCGTTTGCTTATTAAAAAGATTAGTATTAACTTCATCACAATTTTTATTTGGAAATAAATCGACTAACCTCATAATCGCACTTTGAATAAGATGTAAACTTGTTGACTCTAAAGGCTCTAAAAATCCGGCAGAAAGTCCGATTGCAACACAGTTTTTAGACCAAAAGTTCTCTCGTCGCCCAACTTTAAATTTTATAGGTTTAGGCTCGGTTAATACCTTGCCATCTACGTTAGTTATCAATTCTTCTATAGCGGTCTGTTCACTCATAAACTCACTAGAATAAACTAAACCATTGCCCATTCTAGTTTGAAGAGGAATGCGCCACTGCCAGCCAAAATCTCCGGCAATTGATCGTGTATATGGGCTAATAGGTTTAATATGAGATGTCTGTACCGCAACGGCACGATCGCATAATAGATGCTCAGACCAATCAATAAATTTTACCCCTAGGGTATCCCCCAAAAGTAGCGCTCTGCCACCACTACAATCAATAAAAAGATCGCCGGCTATCTCCTTGCCACTAGCTAAAGTAACGGATTTAATAAACCCATTTTCCTTATGAGTATCAACATTAACAATCGTTCCTTCTTGTCTGTTGACTCCTCTGTTATTAGCGTAATTTTGCAGAAAACTAGCATATAAACCGGCATCAAAATGATAGGCATAATCAAAACATGAAAATAGTGACTCTTTATCCGTAGAAGGTATTGAGAATTTATCATGTTTGGCTAACTGCCAGGCACTGGAATAATCCTGTAGTGGTCTTTTATTTCCTGCTACTCGTTGTTTATTCCAAAAATAAGGAAATGGGATATAATCAAAGTCGACCGCATAACGGCCAAAAGGATGGAAATATTGATCTTTTTTTCTTCCCCAATTTTCAAAACTTATTCCTAGCTTAAATGAACCATTACAATAACTTACAAACTCAGCTTCATCAATTTCCAACTTAGCATTAAAAGCTCTAATAGGCGGAATAGTTGCCTCACCTACTCCTACTGTACTTATCTCGTCTGATTCAACCAAGGTAATATTAATGTTGGATGAAAGTTGTTTGGACAACATAGCAGCAGTCATCCAGCCAGCAGATCCTCCTCCGACAATGACAATATTTTTAATTTGATTTACATCTGACATAGCACACCCTAATGATTAAAACCCGTTATATAATTTTTATGTTCGCCAATATTAAGCACAATAAGCGATTAAAGATAGACTGAATTTGTAGGGAATAGCTATTTAACTTATCTTGATCTTATAAAAACATAACATATTCAAAAGGTAGAATAAAAAAAGGCCATGAACGAAATATCCTTCATGACCATTTTTAGATTGGCATTTTATATTATTATTAGCCGTGAACGATACGATTCTCAATCAGGTTTGCAACTACCGCAGGATCAGCTAGCGTTGATGTATCCCCTAAAGTATCGAGATCATTTTCAGCTATCTTGCGTAAAATACGACGCATAATTTTACCAGAACGGGTTTTAGGCAACCCTGGTGCCCATTGAATATAATCAGGCTTGGCAAAACGGCCAAGTTCCTTAGCAACGAACTCGATTAATTCCTGGTTAAGCTCATCCGACTCACTGGCATTGGCCATTAATGTGACATAGGCATAAACGCCCTGGCCTTTGACTTCATGTGGATAACCAACTACCGCAGCTTCAGCTACCGCCGGGTGCAATACCAAGGCACTTTCTATCTCAGCGGTGCCTAAACGGTGACCCGAAACATTGAGTACATCATCAACCCGACCGGTGATCCAGTAAAAGCCATCGGCATCACGTTTCGCACCATCGCCGGTAAAATAATTACCTGGATATTGGCTTAAATAGGTTTCATAAAAGCGTTCGTGGTTACCATAAACAGTACGCAATTGTCCTGGCCAGCTGCCCGTCATCACTAGCAGCCCCTGATTTTCACCTTCCAAGGTATTGCCATCTTTATCAAATAGTGCCGGTTTAACACCAAAGAATGGTTTACCAGCAGCACCCGGCTTCATATCGACTGCACCCGGTAAAGAAGTTATCAAAATACCGCCAGTTTCTGTTTGCCACCAGGTATCAACGATTGGACAATTGGACTTGCCGATAACTTCATAATACCAATGCCAAGCTTCTGGATTAATTGGCTCACCGACTGTGCCTAACAGACGTAACGAAGATAAATCAGAGCGGTTTACTAAATCATCACCAAGGCTCATTAGCGCGCGGATTGCCGTTGGTGCGGTATAAAAAATATTGACCTTGTGCTTTTCACACACTTGCCAGAAACGCCCAGCATCCGGGTAAGTTGGCACTCCTTCAAATACTAAGGTGGTTGCACCATTAGCAAGCGGTCCATAAAAAATATAGGAGTGACCAGTGATCCAGCCAGCATCAGCTGTACACCAGTATATTTCACCATCTTTATAATCAAAGACATATTTATGAGTCATCGCCGCATACAATGAATAACCACCACAAGTATGCAACACCCCTTTTGGTGTACCGGTAGAACCTGAAGTATATAAAATAAATAATGGATCTTCGGCGTCCATCACTTCCGGTTCACAAACCGCAGGTAACTCAGCTACCGCCTGACGATAATTAACATCGATTTTTTCATTCCAGGCAACATCACCACCGGTACGTTCAACCACGATCACTGAATGCACATTCGGACACTCAGCAATCGCGGCATCGACATTCGCTTTTAAAGGAATAACCCGCCCACCACGTAAACTTTCATCTGCAGTGATCACCACCTGACAATCGGCATCAGCGATACGGGCACGAATTGACTCTGTTGAAAAGCCGCCAAAGACCACAGAATGGACAGCGCCGATACGGGCACAGGCGAGCATGGCATAACCAACCTCAGGGATCATCGGCATATAGATACAAACCCTATCGCCTTTTTTAACGCCACGTTGCTTTAGCAAGTTAGCGAAACGACAAACATCATCATGCAACTGTTGGTAAGTGATCTTTTTATCTTGGCTTGGATCATCCCCTTCCCAAATAATCGCAGTATCGTTTGCCTTAGTCGCTAAATGACGATCAATACAGTTGTAGCTGACATTGAGCTTACCACCTGCAAACCATTTAATTTCAGCTGACTTTAAATCTACCTTAGAGACACTGTCCCAAGGCTTGTACCAATCGAGAAACTTTTCCGCCTGCTCAGCCCAAAAAATATCAGGCTGCTCAATAGACTGCTGATACATTGCCTGATAAGTTGCTGTATCTATGTAAGTTTGAGCTTTAGCTTGCTCAAGAATAGGATATCGACTTTTAAGTTCTTGCATGATAAATCCTTCGTTTATTACTTGAAATAATCTAGTTTCTACTTAACTACAAGTCGAACACATCACTATTCAACCTGACTCATTATAATTGTTATTGCATAGCATCATCATATAGCATCTTTTTGCCTTCGCCTACTCAACTAAAGTCGAATAAAAGCACTAACTAGCTACTATTATCGAGATAATTCAAATTACCTTAACACTGAAAAGCCAAAATGACAACGCTGTCAAAAATCGTTTTTCAATTGCACAAAATTTAGCTAGCGGGCTACCAATACACAAAACATGTGGTTTTGAGCGATACCGCCGTCCTGTGCATCCATGCACCAACGGCATTGCCTGCACGGATGTAGGTACTTAGCGTGAGCAGGACGCGGAAGCTGGCCGTTCATCCTGAAACAAAAAAGCTCGCTTAAGCGAGCTCTTATCAGTAATTTGAAATACTAAAACTTTATTAATACTTTAACACTGTCATTTAGAGCGGCGTCACTCACATAACCAATTAAGTTAGGGTTCTGACTCACTAATTTAACCATTTCAGTCTCATTATCTACTGCCTTAGGCGCTTGACCTTTACCAGTAAAAATTAATTTTGACCAATAAGCTTTTAGCTGACTTTCCGACTTACCAACCACGGCACTGAGAAACTCATCTCTCGCATCACCTGCGCTTAAATCAATTGGTATTGCCTGCTCACCACTTGGAAATACCTTACTTTTTCCTAAAAATATCTTTTTAATCGTATTTTTACTGAACGTATCACCATTTGAAGGATGAACAATAACATTGACCGCATTGGCATTAAATACACAAACAATACACATCGCAAATAGTGCAGTTGTAAACTTCTTCATAAATCCCCCTAAAAGACGATGTCTATGCCTGCTGACATTATTGAATAATCACCAACCGAAGCTCGAGTATCTTCACCTTTAAAATAATCCATTTTAAAGGCTGCATTAGAATGAAAATCATATCGAATGGAAAGCCCATAGCCATCAAACTCTCGAGCAACAAGCGCTTGCTGAATCGCCTGCCCCGTTGCCTGCAACACGGGGTGTGACACATTATCTAGAAAACCATAATCAGTGCTCTGGGTAAATTCTTCGGTGTGAATTGTGACTACAACACCATCAAAACGCCTGCCCAAGGCCAAGTACCAGGTATCATTCTCACCATCAGTCGAATCTTCAACGCCATACTGGGTATATTCAAAATCTAGTAACCAATCATTATAGTCGATGCCAAAACCGATAAACTTATAGATGCCATCTTTTTTATGCCAGCCAATCGCCTTATTAAAGCTGGCAATATCGCTTGTCGTTGCCCCTAAAGATGTCGCTAAGCTGATACCTGGAGCGGCAAATGGTGCAATGGCCGCCTGATCAAAAGACTCACCATCGATTTCAGTCAAAAAAGCCCCGGCAAAAATTTTCCACCAATCGCCGGCTAAAGTAGCATTAAAGGAAAATAAGTCCTGAAAGCCCAAAGGCACTTCTTGATCAATGGCAGAAATAAATACATGGCCGTTCCAACTGCCATACAGCAGCTTAGTCGTCAACATGTAATCATCTAGATCAAAGCTACTATCGAGCGTGATCCCTTCGATAGTGGCAAATTCAAAGCCGGTATATACTGCCTTAGGCAATCGAGAAAAATTATGGGCAAAGCCTACTTTTTCATATTCAGATTGATGAAATACCGGGTTGGCAAAACGACCAATGCTCAATTGGTGAACGTCGCTTAGCTCATAGCTAACATAGGCCCAACGGGCATCCACTTCAAAATCACTTGCTCCTTCGGCAAACAATTGCACCGTCGCCGATAATCCGTCACCTAGATCGGCACGCGCCTGCAAACCAAACAAGGATTCGCTTTTAAAAGAGATTTCACCTTCTTTAAATTCAGGAAAAGGTTCAGTTCCACCGTCACTACTTGCATGTGATGCTCTAACCGAAGCAAAACCATTAAAAGTTATATCGGCAAAACTGCTCGGTATAAACAGCAGCAATGCTCCCATAACGCCAAATTGACACTTATTCATAGAGACTCCTAGCTTATTTATTACTACTTGTTGTTTTCTAAATAGTTATTGTATTTTGGTTGTTATACTTTAAAGCTTTTGGCAATGACTTCTAAATCATTGGCTAAATGCGCCAAATCGGCGCTGACATTGGCTAATTCTTCCGACGCACTATGAGTTTGCTCTGTGCTATGACTTATTTCATCAACATGATCGACAATCTGTTTAGCCGAATCCGACTGCGCTTCAGTAGCACTGGCAATATCATTGGTCATAGCATTAATTTGCGCGACAGAAGAAGTGATTGCCTCTAGTGATTGCCCAGCGGCACTCACTTGCTCAACACTGTTATCGGCAAGTGATTTACCGCTACTCATGGCATTAACAGCCTCTTTTGCCGCAGTTTGTAATTTTTCAATTGTCGTTTGAATCTCTACCGTAGAATCCTGGGTGCGTGATGCCAAAGTCCTTACTTCGTCAGCAACTACGGCAAAACCACGCCCTTGTTCTCCAGCACGAGCCGCTTCAATGGCGGCATTTAATGCCAATAGGTTGGTTTGTTCGGCAATACCGCGGATCACATCGAGAATAACGCCAACCTGGTTGGCATCATTATCCAGTTGATCGATAACATCAGAAGATTTTTCTACCGTGTTCGCCAGCTGGTGAATAGTTGATACCGTTTGTTCAACCACATCTGCCCCTTGACTGGACACTTGCGAGGTTTCGGTGGCCGCAGAAGCCGCCTGCGCAGCATTGTCTGCCACGCTATGAACGCTAACATTTAGGCTTTCCACCGCCGCTTTGGCATTTTGCGCCCCTTGCTGTTGCACCATGGTAGTGTTATTGGTTTCCTCCGCGGTAGTACTGACAGTTGATGCCATTTCTGACAATGGCAAGGCTAAATCTACTACTTGTTTAATAGTGATTTGCAGTTTCTCGATAAAACGATTAAAAATTCTCACCAAATCGCCAATTTCATCTTTCGTTTTAGCATTAAGTCTAACCGTCAAATCCCCTTCACCTTCAGCCAGATCACGCAATGAATCAATCACACTCGCCAAGGAAGAGGTAATACCGGAAATAATCGGCACAGCCGCACCAAAGAGTAAAAAGATAGTGACAAAGCCCATAACATAGCCTGTGGTCACCAAATCTTGTGCCGATTCATTGGCAGTCGATATATCGCTTTGAAACTGAGCGACATTTTGTTCGTTAAAACGCTTAACTGTAGTGGTTACTTTCTCAAACGCACTGTTCATCGATTTACCCATTTCGGGAAGTTTTTCAAAATTTAAGGTTTCATTGATCATACCGGCTGATAGTGCTTTCGCCTGACTGTAGTAATCCTGAAACTGCTGTGCCATTTGCTGTTTTTGCCCAGAAAATTTAGGCGAAATAACGCCAATTTTAGTGATCAATTCATTAATTTCAGCTGCCAACTGGTCAGCGTTATCTATCGCCTCAATTTCACCAGTAGTTACTGCACTGTTGAGCATTTCAGAAATCCGAACTATGGATACCGACACTTCCTTGGAGTATTGCACCACAGGAAACTGCACATCTTTAGCTTGTGACAATAAGGCAACATTCTCATTAGCGGTTAACGTAGTGAGCGTCAAGTAGATGACAAAGCTAAAGGAGCCGATAACTGGAATAAGGTAGATTTTTTTTGTAATTGATAACTGATTTAGAAAATTCATACTTTCAGGTTCTCCACTTATATCTAACTAAAATGTAGAACAAATTTTCAAAAATAGTTAAAAATTTAAGTTAAATAGCAAGTTAATTCAGTAAAAGTGAAAATAAAAGGACAGATAAACAAAAAAGCCTGCATGAAATCTCATGCAGGCTTTTAATGTTTCTAGTCAAACTAGCGAGTAAATTTTCTAAATGAAAATTACTTCTTAGCCAACTTCTCTTTGATACGCGCGCTGCGACCTGAACGCTCACGTAAGTAGTAAAGCTTAGCTTGACGAACATCACCGCGACGTTTAACTTCAATTGAGTCAACGATTGGGCTGTGTGTCTGGAATACACGTTCAACACCTACACCGCTCGAAATTTTACGAACAGTGAAAGATGAATTAATGCCACGGTTTTTAACAGCGATAACAACACCTTCATAAGCTTGAAGACGTGATTTGTCACCTTCTGTTACTTTAACTTGAACGACTACAGTGTCACCTGGGGCGAACGCTGGTACGTCAGTTTTTAATTGCTCTTGCTCGAGCATTTCAATAATTTTACTCATAATTACCTTCTTCCTAGGGTTCACAGTCATCAACAGTTTTCTGCTTTTCGGCGCTTTTAATCGCTTCTAGCATTGTTAACTGCTGCGCTGTCAGAGCTAGGTCAGTTAAAAGTTCTGGTCGCCTAGTCCATGTTCTTGCTAATGACTGATACTCACGCCATTGCCGAATTTGTTCATGGTTACCACTGAGCAACACTTTAGGTACCGCTTTACCGTCAAGTACCTCTGGCCGGGTATAGTGCGGACAATCTAACAATCCGGCAGAAAAGGAGTCCTGTTCTGCGGATTGGTTATGACCCAATACACCTGGCACAAAGCGTGCGATAGCATCGATCATATTCATCGCCGGCAATTCACCGCCGCTTAATACATAATCACCAACCGACCATTCTTCATCAATATCTGACTCAAGCAGTCGCTCGTCGATGCCTTCATAACGTCCTGCTATAAAAATCAGTCGGTCATGCTGTGATAACTCTTTTACCCCTACCTGATCGAGTTTTCGACCTTGCGGTGATAAATAAATAACCTTAGCCTTTTGGCCATCTTGTTCGGCCGCTTGTCGCGCCGCATTAATGGCATCTCGTAACGGTTGTACCATCATTAACATCCCCGGGCCGCCGCCATAAGGTCGGTCATCCACAGTGCGATGTTTATCATGGGTAAAATCTCTTGGATTCCACTTATGAAATTCAATCAAGCCATTACGAATCGCTCGGCCGGTTACCCCATATTCGGTGATGGCATCAAACATTTTTGGAAACAGAGATATTACTCCGATCCACTTCTTATTACTAAGAAGGTTTACATGCTCGCGCTCATTCACTGGTTAAAAACCTGGGTCCCAGTCAACACAAATTTGTTTGTTTTCCGCGCTTACCGATGTCACCACCTGGTCAACCAGGTAAGGAATTAACCTTTCCTTTTTGCCAAAGGCGTCATTACGGTTCGCTTTTACAACCAGTACGTCGTTAGCGCCAGTTTCTAGCATTTCAGAAACCGTTCCAAGGTCGTAACCTTGAGCAGTCACAACTTGCATGCCGATTAAATCTCGCCAGTAAAAATCACCTTCCGGTAATTCTGGTAAAGCGTCTTCAGTAGTAATAATTTCCGATCCGACTAACGCTTGCGCTTCGTCACGATCATCAATATGCCCTACTTTGACAATCAGCCCCTTGTTGTGTCTACGCCAATCGGTAATTTCTACTGATTGAATAGTGTTTCCTAATTTTAATGACCAAGGAAAATAGTCAAGGATCGCTTCTTGTTCATCAGTAAAAGAATGAATTTTCAACCAACCTTTAATGCCGTAGACGCCGCCTACTTTACCAAGGATTATTTGCTTATTTTCTTCCACTGTGACTCCGAAAACTAACCTGTTTAATTAAGCTGCAGTTTGTGCGTCTTTAACTAATTTGGCCACACGATCAGATACACCTGCACCTTGACCAACCCAATGGTTGATACGATCTAGGTCTAAACGTAATTTTTCCGATTGACCTTGTGCAGTAGGGTTGAAGAAACCAACTTTCTCGATGAAACGACCATCGCGAGAGTTACGGCTATCAGCAACAACAACCTGATAGAATGGACGCTTCTTAGCGCCGCCACGAGCTAAACGAATGGTAACCATATCGTCCTCTATATATTTAAGTGTTAAAACGAATTTTCCAGACACTTTCTGACACCGGGGTGACAGAAAAGCTCGCGTATTCTACGCTTTTTTGCTGGAAAAGCAAGTAATAAACGCGAGTTTTACCGTTAGCTAGAAAGTGGACATAGCACGAGTTTGTAGAATATAGGATCAGTCTAAATTAAGGTATTAACGAAGAAGCCGCCCATTAACCGCGGCTACTTAAACTAATAGTAATAAGGTTATCTATTGTTCAGATAATAGTTAAATGTTCTAACGTCTCGGCTCTAATAATAGCTAAACTATTTGCCAACGGACGATCACCTTTTGCCCCGGTTATCGCACAGCCCTTTTGCACTTTACAAATAACCTCGTACTCCACCATGCCTTTTACTTTTACTTGTTTGCCGTTTAGCTGAGCTACAGTTTCTACTTGGTATTGTTGTTTCAACTGCCTGACTAATTGAGGTCGGATAGAAATAACAAGATGAGAATGATTTTGATATTGTTCATCAGACATTAAGAACCAGTAGCCTCGTTTCCCGCCAACACCATTAACCGTTGCTTTAACAGAAAATTCAGTTTCCGCCCAAAAGCGCGTGTCCTTTTTATATTGCACTTTCTCAATAATATCATCGACCGACATCTGCTGATAATCCGTTTCTTTCGTGGCACAAGCACTAATAGTCATAGCAACCAACAAAGATAACCAATAAGTACATTTATTCTTCTTCATAGCAATATTTCCTTATAAATTATTAGCAATATTTATATATTACCCTGCAAATATAACAAGTGAGCACACTAAAAACTATTAACTTTTTTATAACATAAAATGAACACTTAATTATCTATAATACGATTTAAAGCTCAAATAGGCTTAATAAACACCAAACTGCATAAACATTGGTACAAACAGCAAAAACTAATGACAAAGTAGAGGCTGTTGATCTTTGTATTAAAAATAATCGACATAGCAACAAGGTATAATG
>CAZUHQ010000082.1:0-16343 GCA_964620605.1 uncultured Thalassotalea sp. | reverse complement strand
TTGAGTATTTGATCACAAATTGCGTCTCAATGAAATCTCATGATCTTACCCTGCTCTTACTCTTACTTCTAAACATTTTTACTTGCTCTTTCATGTTGTTTCCCTATTCCGAGTTAATATTAATTCCTAGAGCATTTACATAATACTAACTTTTAAACGTGAGAGCATCCACATCATTTAATAGTTAAAACCTATCAAACTGATAAAAACAACCAATTTCTCTAATTGATTCAGGCTGTTTATCATAGCTCCAAGTTAAACAACAGGTGACATCAGTCACTCAAGATTAAAAACCAAACGGAGAAAACCATGAATCAATCAATTATCAACACGCAAATTTTACCTTTTAAAGCTACCGCATTTCACAACGGTGATTTCATCGAAGTAAGCGACGCCGACACTAAAGGCAAATGGTCGGTATTTTTCTTCTACCCTGCTGACTTTACTTTTGTTTGTCCAACCGAATTGGGCGATTTAGCGGATCACTACGCGAAATTACAGGAAATGGGCGTAGAAGTTTATTCGGTATCAACCGATACCCACTTTACTCACAAAGCATGGCATGACAGCTCAGATACTATCAATAAAATCAATTACCCGATGATCGGCGATCCAACAGGTACCATCACTCGCAACTTCGGTGTGATGATTGAAGAAGACGGTTTAGCACTTCGCGGCACCTTTGTTGTTAACCCTGAAGGTGAAATCAAAGTAGCTGAAATTCACGACCTGGGTATTGGCCGCGCTGCCAGCGAATTAGTTCGTAAAATTCAGGCTGCTCAGTATGTTGCATCACACGACGGTGAAGTATGTCCGGCGGCATGGCAGCCAGGTGAAGCAACATTAGCACCTTCTCTTGACCTGGTTGGCAAAATCTAAAGTTTGCCACTAAGCACCGGCTTCACACTAATTTATAGCATGTGAAGTCGGAATTTTTCCCTGTTTCAATCAAGTTAGCCCTATTCAGCCTACTTATTTAAGGAAGTTCACTATGTTAGATGCCACATTAAAAAATCAGTTATCGACTTATTTACAACAATTACAATCTGCCGTTGAGCTTTCACTTTTTTTAGACAGCGGCCCAAAATCCATCGAATTAAAAAATCTCGCAAAAGATATCGCAGCGCTATCTCCTTTGATCACCATTAATGAAACTCCAGAACAAGACAAGTCAAAAGAGCGCACACCGTCAATGTTAGTACGCTCGGTCAACACCAACAGTGAAATGCGCTTTGCCGGTATTCCCATGGGGCATGAATTTACTTCCTTAGTGCTGGCGTTATTACATAGTGGCGGCCATCCGCTCAAACTTGAAACAGAAGTCATTGAACAAATCCGTGACCTGCCCGGTAATTTCCATTTTGAAACCTATGTTTCATTAAGCTGTCAAAACTGTCCGGATGTCGTTCAGGCACTCAATATGATGGCGGCAATCAACCCGAATATCACTAATGTGATGATCGATGGTTCACTGTTTAGTGAAGAAGTGCATAATCGCGATATTCTGGCGGTGCCATCAGTGTATTTAAATGGCGAAGTGTTCGCACAAGGTCGCATCACCTTAACTGAAATTCTGGCTAAACTTGATACCAATAGCGACGCTCGTCAGGCAGAGAAAATCAATGCCAAAGACGCGTTTGACTTTCTGGTGGTTGGTGGCGGTCCAGCTGGCGCATCAGCAGCTATCTATGGTGCTCGTAAAGGCATTAAAACCGGCTTGGTTGCCGATCGTTTTGGTGGTCAGGTGCAAGATACCATGGCAATTGAGAATTTCATTTCAGTAAAAGCGACCGAAGGGCCAAAACTGGTTGCCAGTTTGGAAGAACATGTTAAAGATTATGATGTCGATATCATAAACAGCCAGCGGGTGAAAAAAATTATTGAAGCCCAAAGCGCGGGAGATTTGATCACTGTCGAGCTGGAAAACGGCGCTAGTTTGCAAAGCCGTTCGATATTGTTAGCCACCGGTGCCCGCTGGAGAGAAATTAATGTTCCCGGTGAGCAGGAATATCGCGGCAAAGGCGTGGCTTATTGCCCGCACTGTGATGGTCCTTTATTTAAAGGCAAATCCGTTGCCGTCATCGGTGGTGGTAATTCAGGGATAGAAGCAGCGATTGATTTGGCAGGCATAGTCGAACATGTCACGGTATTAGAATTTGATACCAAGTTACGTGCCGACGCAGTATTGCAAAACAAAGCGAAATCATTGCCAAATATCAATATTATTACCAACGCGCAAACTATGGAAATTATCGGTAATGGTAAACATGTGACCGGGCTTAAATTTATTGACCGCGCCACCAATACCGAGCAGCAACTTGAACTTGCCGGCGTATTCGTGCAAATCGGTTTAGTACCGAACTCGCAATTTTTACAAGGCGATATCGAGCTAACACCATTTGGTGAAATCGTTACTCAAGACAATGGCGAAACCAGTATGCCGGGCGTATTTGCAGCCGGTGATGTTACCAACTCGCCCTATAAGCAGATCATTATTGCCATGGGCAGTGGCGCAACCGCAGCACTGGGAGCATTTGACTATTTAATTCGCACTCCCAACCCGCTAGCGGCACGTGAACAGGCCGCTTAATGATATGATAATGCCGCTAATACCGTTACAGGCTTAAGGCAAAAAGCAAAACCTTATAAAGTAAATAAGGTTTTGCTATTAATCGTTAAACACCGTTTGCATCGATATTTTTACCGAGCTCACTATCTGGCGTACACACGCCATGCGCGAATAGCCGGGCCTGATCAATAATGATATTTGTCTATTAGGCTCAGGTGACTGAAACCGGGTATAACATATATTTTCATGATCGCTACGGTTTAACGTTGCCAGCTCTGGCAATAAAGTAACCCCCATATTACTCGCAACCATATAACGTAAAGTTTCCAGGCTGGTAGCACGAAAGCTTTGATCTTCATTAGCACCTGCACTAAAACAATAACCCATCGCCTGATCTCGTAAGCAATGACCATCTTCTAAGGTTAAAATTTTATGATTGGATAAATCGCTGAGTTTAACACTTGAACGCTTAGCAAACTCATGCGCTTTCGGCGCCGCCATAACAAAGGCTTCATTAAATAAATCATAGCGCTCAAACTTTGCCATGCTATCGAGCCAAGGCAAAATCAAAACATCGAGTTTTCCTTCGGCGAGCTGACTTAACAAATTATGGGTTTTATCCTCATAAAGATAAAAATTAATTTTCGGTAGTGCTTGATTTAAGTCTGCGATAATATGCGGCAATAAATACGGCGCTAAAGTCGGGATCAAACCTAGATGCAAATCGCCAGATAAAGGATCAAGTAAGGCCTTAGCCGAGCTTTCAAAATCTTCCGCCGCTTGCAGCACTTTACGTGCTTGCTCAATTAAACGCTCTCCCATCGGCGTTAACATCACCTTGCGAGTTTGACGCTCAACTAAGGTCAGTCCCAATTGCTCTTCCAGTTTCATGATCTGACCACTTAAGGTCGGCTGGCTGACAAAGCACGCCTGTGCTGCTTTACCAAAATGGCGATACTTGGCAATGGCATCTAAGTATTCAAGGTCGCGTAACTTAATCATAGCTAATACCTATCATTTACTGACTAACGATTAATTTTACTTATATTAACAATCAAATTAACGACAAGGCAAATCATTAAGCATGTTAAATTTCAGTTATAGTTAAACTAACAATTGAAAATTAACTAATTTCATTTTAAGCTTAAAATTAGTGGTCAGACCTCTATATAAGGAAGATTTGTGGAACTATTAACCTGGTGGCTTTTCGCCATCGCCTTAATTGGCTTTATGACGTATCAGCGCGCGTCGTTGTCAACCTTTACCCTGTCATTTATCGTACTCATGGTATTAGGGACATTTTTCGGCGCAGTATCATTTTTCGGCTGGTTACTCTTTGCTTTATTAGCATTCCCCTTTAACTTACTGGAATTACGAAAAAAATATATCAGCCAACCGCTGTTAACGGCATTTCAAAAAATCATGCCGGAAATGTCAAAAACGGAAAAAGAGGCACTTGATGCCGGTACCACCTGGTTTGAAGCCGATCTGTTCCGCGGTGCACCTGACTGGCAGAAGTTGCATAACTACCCACGACCTAGATTAAGCGCGGAAGAAAAAGCATTTTTAGATGGCCCGGTCGAACAAGTCTGCCGTATGGTGGATGACTGGCATACCACGCACGAACGCGCTGATCTATCCCCTGAGGTGTGGCAATACTTAAAAGACAATAAATTCTTCGCCATGATCATCAAAAAACAATATGGTGGTCTCGAATTTAGCGCCTTTGCCCAATCACGAGTACTACAAAAGCTGTCCGGGGTAAGCACCGTACTATCAAGTACTGTGGGTGTACCTAATTCCTTAGGACCGGGCGAATTATTGCAGCACTACGGCACTAAAGAGCAACAGGATTATTACCTGCCACGCCTTGCCAAGGGCGAAGAAATTCCCTGCTTTGCCTTAACCAGTCCAGAAGCAGGCTCTGACGCCGGCGCTATTCCAGATTTTGGTGTAGTTTGTCAAGGCACTTTTAACGGTGAACAAGTGCTGGGCATGAAACTGACCTGGAACAAGCGCTATATCACATTGGCACCGGTTGCCACAGTGTTAGGCCTGGCGTTTAAACTCACCGATCCCGATAGTTTATTAGGCGATCAGCCGGATTTAGGCATTACCTGTGCGTTAATTCCAACAGATACTGACGGCGTGATCACCGGCCGTCGTCACTTTCCTTTAAACGTGCCGTTTCAAAATGGCCCGACCCAAGGTAATGAAGTGTTTGTACCACTGGATTATATTATCGGTGGCCCGAAGATGGCCGGTCAAGGCTGGCGGATGCTGGTGGAATGTTTATCGGTTGGCAGGGCGATCACCCTGCCATCAAACAGCGCTGGCGGCATCAAATCGCTGGCGTTAGCCACCGGTGCCTACAGCCGCATTCGTCGCCAGTTTAAATTGCCGATAGGTAAAATGGAAGGCATCGAAGAAGCGTTAGCGCGCATTGGCGGCAATGCTTATTTGATGGATTCAGTCACCATTCTATCAACAGGTGCAATTGATCTAGGAGAAAAACCATCGGTTATTTCTGCGATTTCAAAATACCACTTAACCGAAAAAATGCGCCAATGTGTTACCGATGCCATGGATATTCACGGCGGTAAAGGGATTTGCATGGGGCCAAATAATTACCTTGCCCGCGGTTACCAAGGCGCTCCGGTTGCGATCACGGTAGAAGGCGCGAATATTCTCACCCGCAGCATGATCATCTATGGTCAGGGCGCGATTCGCTGTCACCCTTATGTGTTGGCAGAGCTAGAAGCTGCCAACACAGCTGATGCTATCAAGGCGCTGGATGATTTTGATCATGCGTTATTTGGCCATATTGGTTTTACCATCAGCAATATCGTTCGCAGTAAATGGATGTCGTTTACCGGTGCCCGCTTTGTCAGTGCGCCTTATAGCGATCAAACCAAACGTTACTACCAGTTGCTGACCCGTTTTAGCGCAAACTTGGCAATGCTTTCCGATGTTGCCATGCTAACCCTGGGCGGCGACTTAAAACGCAAAGAGCGTATTTCGGCGCGTTTAGGCGATATCCTAAGCTACCTTTATTTAGCCAGTGCAACACTGAAACGCTTTAATGATGAAGGCCGTCAAGTCAGCGATCTGCCTTTTGTTCGTTGGGCGGTGGAAGATTCTCTCTATCGCATTCAGCAGGCAATTGATGAATTATTAGCTAACTTCCCTAATAAGGCAGTTGCCCTGATTTTACGTGCGGTGATCTTCCCGCTGGGCACCTGGCTCACTAAGCCATCAGATATTACCGACCATCAAGTGTCGCGCTTATTACAAACGCCAAGTGAAGCAAGAAGGCGTTTAGGCAAAGGGCAATATCTCAGCGATGACGGCAAGAACCTGATGGGGCAACTGGAAACCACCTTAAGTAATATCTTGTTGTGTGAGCCACTGTTTGACAAGGTCTGTCTGGCAATTGGCGAGAAACTGCCATTCTATCAGCTGGATCTGGTCGCTGAAAAAGGACTGGCAGCCAAGGTATTAACGGAAGAAGAGGCACAGCTGCTCAAAACCACAGAGCAGCAACGTTTGGCGGTGATCAATGTCGATGACTTTGACCCAAGCGAGTTAACCTCGGCAAGTTTTGTCAAAACCGACACTAAAACCAAGAGTAAGAGCAAGGCAAAAGCCAGCTAGTTTTAGTGCATACAACAACCAAAAGCGAGCATGGTTGCTCGCTTTTTTTATCAAATTCAACAACTCAGCGTACAACTGTAACCAATAAAGCATTACCAAAGCAGGTTAAAAGACAGTAAAATATCTTGATTAAATTTTTTCTCTAATTGTTAATTTATGTTGTCTGTATTACCTGCTTTTATTTTAATGCCTATCACTTTTACCTTGTTTTGCCTTAATCTCGCATTTTGTGGTTCATTAATTTTCATCGGTGGCTTATTAAAATATTTACTGCCATTTACAGCATTTCATCAATTGCTGTATCGCCCAATGCATGCGGTTTATCGTTGCTGGGCGTTCAATAACTTTCTGATCATGACCTTATTTAACAATATCAAATGGACGATAAAAGGCGATGAAAACCTCAATAAAGATTCCTGGTACCTGTTAATTGCCAACCATCAAAGCTGGCTCGACATTTTTGTCTTATCGCATTTCACCCGTACCAGGATGCCTGAGCCGAAATACTTTTTAAAAGAGTCATTAAAAAAAGTGCCGTTTATCGGCATGGGCTGCTGGGCGCTCGATATGCCATTTATGAAGCGCTACAGTAAATCATATTTAAAGAAAAACCCCCACCTTATCGGTACGGATCTGGAAACCACTAAAGAAAGCTGCGAAAAATACAGAAACAGACCAACCACCATCATTAACTTTGTTGAGGGCACTCGCTTTACGACAGAAAAACATCAGAAACAAAACAGCACTTTTAACCATTTATTAACGCCAAAAGCCGGTGGTATCGCCTTCACTTTAGCGACTATGGGTGAACAATTCGATAAAATTCTCAATATTACCTTAGTCTATCCACAAAATCCTGGGCATATAATGAAAGACATGCTCAAAGGCAGGTTAAAAGAAGTGATCATCGATATCGAACAAATCGATGATTTAAACGAACTCAAGGGCGATTATCGTGAAGATCTCGACTTTAAACGCAACTTTCATCGCTGGTTAACGAATACCTGGCAAAAAAATGATACAAAAATCACGCACTACTTGAGTAAATATCTATGATAAAGCCAGCTGATACATTGAAAAGCACACGGCATTACGTTAATTTAGCGTTAACTAATAGTTAACCTTTCTAAACAATGATAACCGTTACCCCTTCTCGCCCTGTTAAACGCAGAACTAAAGGCGAATTAACTCGAAATCAAATTTTACAAGCGGCAATTGACGTATTAGCCAGCCAAGGGATCAAGGGTACGACCCATAGAGCCATTGCTGGTCACGCCCAGTTACAATTATCGTTAACCACTTATTATTTTAAGGACATTCAAGAGCTTATTCACCAGGCTTTTGCGCTAAATTGCGCTCAAATCACCGCCAGAGCCAATACCGCCTGGTTGCCGGCATTTGACTTACTTTCGTCCTATAAAAAAGCGCAACTGAAAAAACTCACGGTACGCACCGAGCTCGCCGAGTTATTAGCCACTATGGCGACCCGTTATCTGATGGATAATATCCAAAACCACGCAACGGAACTTGCAGTTAAACGTTTGCTATTTACCGAGATCCAAAGCACGCCACAATTAAGAGATTTGGCAAGCAGTCATAGAGAAGATTTGTTAACGCCATGCACTCAGCTATGCCAGCATTTTAATCCGCAAAACGCCACGATAGATGCCGATATTATGCTGACACTGTTTAGCCAAATCGAATACCGCAACATAGTCATAGCAAAAGAAGACGTCAATCAGGCAGAGATCCATGCGGTGGTCAAGCGTCTGGTTTACTGGATTTTACAGGTAAAGCAATAAGTTAAAACTTGTTTTGTACAAAAGTTCTAGATAAGGTAAATTAAGACATCCGACCAATGAATAATAATAAGGACGCCTGGTGAACTTTGAACAACAAGTGGCGCTGCATAAAGACTATTTTAACAGTCAAGTAACCCATGATCTTAATTGGCGCAAGCAGCAGCTTAAGCAAATAAAAAAACTGGTTGAAGAAAATGAACAAGCCTGGCTAGATGCGCTAGCACAGGACTTGGGCAAACCGGCAGTTGAAGCCTGGATCACCGAAGTCTCTTATTTATCCGGCGATGTTGACCATGTCCTTAAACGACTGAATAAATGGGCAAAAAAGCGTAAAGTTCGCACCCCTATCGTCGCCCAGCCGGGTCGCGCTTATATTCAGCCTGAGCCTCAAGGTACAGTATTAATCATAGGTGCCTGGAATTATCCTCTACAACTGGTATTAGCGCCATTAGTGGCAGTAATTTCCGCCGGCAATTGTGCAATATTAAAACCGTCAGAGCTCTCTCCTGCTACCTCGGCACTCTTAGCTAAACTAGTACCGCAATATTTAGATACTCAGGCAGTTTCCGTAGTGGAAGGCGGCGTTGAAGAAACCACTGAATTACTCGCCCAGCCCTTTGAGCACATCATGTACACAGGCAATGGTCAGGTTGGCCGTATCGTAATGACAGCCGCCGCCAAGCATTTAACGCCGGTAACTTTAGAGTTAGGCGGTAAAAGCCCGGTCTATATAGACAAAACTGCCGACCTGGATATTACTGCCCAGCGACTCGCCTGGGGCAAATGGATGAACGCCGGTCAAACCTGTATCGCTCCCGACTATATCCTGACGGAAAAAAGCCTGATCCCAGGTTTAGTAAGCGCACTGAAAAAGCAAATTAAGCAGATGTTCGGTGATGATATTAAAAATAGTAAATCCTACGGCAGAATCGTTAACCAGCGTCATGCTGAGCGTATTGCTTCCTACTTAGCCTGTGGCGAGATTGCCTTTGGTGGCGAAGTTGATATCGAACAAAAATATATTGAGCCGACCATAGTGGTAGATCCGCCGTTAGACAGTCCATTAATGACGGATGAAATTTTCGGTGCCATCTTACCCATCGTCAGTATCGAAAGCTTTAACCAGGCAAAACAATTTATTAAAGAAAGGGATAAGCCTTTATCTTCCTATATCTTTACCAAAGATAAGGCGCAGATAGTGAGCTGGGTCAAAGAAATCAGCTCAGGTAACCAGTGCATTAATGATGTTATCATGTTTAATGCGGTGCCGGATCTGCCATTTGGCGGTGTCGGACCAAGCGGTATCGGCCAATACAGTGGCAAGGCAGGTTTTGATAATTTCAGCCATTTAAAGTCTGTACTAACCAGGCCTTTTATCAAAGACTTACCGGTGCGCTTTGCCCCTTATACTAAGCTGAAATTTAACTTGCTACGGCTGATCCGCCATTTGTAATTTGAGATGGCTATGTTCCCGATAGCTGTTGCTAGGTAAACAAGCAAGACGCTGCCAGTCCTTCCATGGAAGCTCAACACCAGCATCCCTGCTGGTGATGCTTGCTTTTATTACCATAGCAACATCTTTATTTATCAATGGATTAACTAATAACCACAATTAAACATAGCCTTTGATATTTATGATTTGAAATTTTCAAAGTTTACTTCGTTAAATATTTTGTACCTCGCTACGTGTAGGATGGCCTATGCTACTTATTAAATCGCTATCATGGGGAAATACTGAACATTAAAAAAGCTGCCGAGGCAGCTTTTTTATTAACTTAAGTTTGCGCTCAATTAAAGCAAACGTTATAGAAAAGATAATAACTCTTCATCTAATTGCATCAAAGACTTAGGGTCTGCCATCATAGTCGCGGCATGAGATTTAGTTCTCGGCAAAATGCGTTCGAAATAAAACTCTGCCGTTTTAATTTTTGCCCGATAAAAATCACGATTTTCAACACCAGCGGCTAATTTTTCATAGGCAGATTGCGCCATTTTTGCCCAGAAATACGCCATAGTGACATAACCTGAATACATCAGATAATCCACGGAAGCAGAGCCAACAAAATCCCTGTCTTTCTTCGCTTTAAGTGCCAGTCGCAAGGTATATTGCTGCCAGTTTGCTGCCGCTTTACTTAATGGCCAGATAAACTTGTTCATTTGACGCTTATGCGGATTGCCGGAAATCATGCTCTTATCTTTACAGAAACCTAAGATTTCCATAGTAAAACTCTTCAGCGACTTACCTCTGCTCAGTAAAATTTTGCGGCCTAATAAATCTAACGCTTGAATCCCGGTAGTGCCTTCATATAAGGTGGCAATTCGGGTATCGCGCACAATTTGCTCCATGCCCCACTCTTTAATAAAGCCATGGCCACCAAAAACCTGGATCCCCAAATTCGCACTTTCTAAACCAACTTCCGTTAAAAACGCTTTTAAGATTGGTGTGATAAAACCTAAACGATAATCCGCACGTTTGCGTTCTTTTTCGTCTTTGGAATTTTCAATAACATCCACCAACTGCGACGCATAATAAATCATCGCCCGCCCACCTTCGGCAAAGGCTTTTTGCGTTAACAGCATTTTTCTGACATCGGGGTGAACGATAATAGGATCTGCTACTTTCTCCGGCTGTTTAGCCCCACTCAGTGAGCGCATCGATAAACGTTCTTTGGCATAAGCCAAGGCATTTTGATAAGAAAGCTCAGCCGCACATACCCCTTGTAATGCCGTACCAACACGCGCGGTATTCATAAAGGTAAACATGCATTCTAAACCCTTATTTTCAGGACCGATTAACACACCTTTGGCATTATCAAAATTAAGCACGGCAGTAACCGAGGCTTTAATGCCCATCTTGTCTTCAATCGAACCACAAGTGACATTATTTTCACCTAAAATATTGCCTTGTTGGTCAACATCCATTTTCGGCACGATAAACAGGGAAATCCCTTTAGTGCCTTCTGGTGCATTAGGTAAACGGGCTAACACGATATGAACAATATTTTCCGTCAAATCATGTTCACCGGCGGAAATAAAAATTTTTGTTCCGCTAATGGCGTAAGTACCGTCGCCATTGGGTACAGCTTTAGTTTTTACCTGTCCCAAATCAGTGCCACATTGCGGTTCAGTTAAGCACATGGTACCGGTCCAGCTGCCTTCAATTAACTTAGTTAAATACAGCTGTTTTTGTTCTTCTGTGCCGTGAACATCCAGAGTATTCATCGCACCATGACTCAGCCCTGGATACATGGCCCACGACCAGTTAGCCGTGCCCATCATTTCAGACTTGATCATGCCAAGAGAAGAAGGCAGGCCTTGACCGCCGTGTTCGAGATCGTGAGATAACGCCGCCCAGCCACCTGCTATATATTGCTGATACGCTTCTTTAAAGCCCTTTGGCGTGGTCACATTACCATTATCAAATTGACAACCTTCTTTATCACCACTTTGATTTAATGGTAATAGCTCATTTTCACTGAACTTGGCGCACTCTTGCATGATAGCGTCAACCAGATCCTGCGTCGCTTCTTCAAACTCAGGATATTTTTCGTAATGCTTGTAATAATCTAAGACGTCTTCAAAAAGAAATTTAATATCGGCGATTGGCGCTTTATATGTCAGCATAGCTCACTCCAAAATGGTACGACCTGTTATAATAGCCCTAATACTATGCAAGTTTTTTATTAAAAGCAACTGGTCTAACCACTTATTTTAAATCTAATCTTCCATTAGCCGAGAGATAAATATAGGTTAAATACGCCGCCATAGTGCCCTTGATATCATCCTCACTTTAGTGGGCAGCTTCATCCGCTTTAAGTTGGTGGAAATGATCCCTTGGGTAAAACGCGTTTTTTTCGAGTAATCAATATTTACATCCACCACCACAGGCTGATGCTCGGCACTTAACTTTAACGCCTGTGTCAGTTGACCAACCACCTGATCGTTATTGTCAATTCTTAAATACTGACAGCCACTGGCCTGTGCTATCGCCTGAAACTTAACATCCGGCAATACCGTACAGGTTTTCTTATTATAGGGAGTCGATTGCGCCTGTGAGATTTGTGCGAGCTCGCCATCGTTAAAGACGATAAAAATTCCGCCAACAGCTAAATGCGCCGCTGTAAAAAGTTCGGTTTGGCTCATTAAAAATGCGCCATCGCCGATAATCCCCACCACCTGATGTTCAGGATTAGCCAGCTTGGCACCAATCACCGCTGGGATCGCATAGCCCATACAATTAAAGTCGGTTGGACTGAAAAAATGTTTCGGCTGATAGCAAGGCATCAGCTCGGCGGTTAAAAAGGTATGATTACCATCGTCTGCGATAACAAAGGCATCGTCGGCTAATTGCGACCTTAACTGCTGAAAAAAATAACCAGGATTAACCCGATCGCCACTGCCATAAGCTAACCAGCTGTCGATATAAGCTTGTTTATCATTTGCAATCTGCTTTCGTATTGCTTCCCTCTCTTTATTGACAATAGTTTCATGTTTCAACAATGCTAGTAGCTCTATTAATGCTAATTTGGCATCTGCCTCAATCGCGACTTTCGCCGGATAGTTAGCATTAAACACCTTAGGATTAATATCAATATGCACTAAATGCTCAGGCACAGTAACGCCAAAACTGCCGGTGGAAATTTCAGCAAATCGGGTACCGACAGCTAACAGACAATCACATGCTTGAAAGGCATTGGTGGCCGCAGGCACCGCTGCCGGACCAAAACCCATGCCAGTATGCAGTGGATGCCTGGCATTAAAAGCACTTAAGCCCTGCAAAGTGGTTGCCACCGGCGCATCCAGTAAATCAGCGATTTCAGTCGTAATATCAGCGGCTTCCACTGCGCCCCAGCCAACAAAAATCGCTGGATTTTTTGCCTGCGCTAATACTTTTGCGGCTTTGCTAATTGCTGATTTTGCCTGTTCACTAAGTAACAGCTGCTCCCTTGTTAACATCGGTAAATGCTCAACCTGCCCTTTATCTAATTGCAAATTCACCGGTATTTCGACAAACACCGGACCAGGTTCGCCGCTATTCGCCACTTTATAAGCATCAAATATCGTGCTGACCACCTCCTGATGTGAAGTCACCTTATAGGTTTTCTTGGTGATAGCTTCGAGCATTTTGTGCTGATCCATGTCATGAAGCTGATATTGAAACTGTGAATCATTTCTCACCCCGCCACTGATCACCAGCATTGGGATGCCGTCTAAAAACGCTTCACCAATACCGCTCGCGGCATGGGTTGCACCGGCGGCTGGCACTATCACCAGTGTGCCAGTACCGTCGCTACTGCGACTGACAGCATCTGCCATAAAGGCGCCATAACCTTCATGGGTCACTAATATCGGAGTAATAGTGTCCGATTTTTCCAGCTCATCATAAATTTCAGTGTTATGGACGCCAGGAATACCAAAGGTGAATTTGATATTCAGTTGTTCCAGTGCGTATCGTACTAACCAGGCTGCAGTTTTATTCATACTGTTTTTCTCTCGTTATTCTTCTGTAATTATTATTCTTTACTTTGAATTATCGCCTGTGCGGCATTACGGGCGGTTAAAATACAGCCAGCTAAAAACGTGCCTTCCAATGACTTTTCACCGTTAGCGCCGCCGCCGCCAAAACCGGCTGCTTCACCAATACAATAAAGGCCAGGCATTACTTGCCCCTGATTATCTAACACCTGAGAGCTCAGGTTAGTTTGAATGCCACCTAAACTCTTACGGGCAATTAACTGCAGACGAATCGCAATCAAAGGGTTTTTCTTCAGATTGTTAACTATCGGTGCAGGCTTACAGGTTCTAAGCTTGTCCGGACGCCACTGCCTGGCATGGCGAATGCGCCGGATCTGATCATCATTTTCCAGGCTTTCCCCGTTAGAAAATTGCTGATCATAGGCATTTAAGGTAGTTGCTAGCACTGAACTCTCAATATATGGTTCATCCGTCAGTTGATTCATTTTTTTCGCTAATTCTTCGATTGAATCAGCACAAATCACATCAATACTTTCATCCAGTAACTGGCGTACCAAGCGCTTATTACCCAATAAAATTTCTGATAAAAATGACCAAAGTTTTTGATCGCGAATTGACGGATTATGGGCTGAACCTGAAACCGCCAGCTCTTTTGTAGCTATTTGCCAGTTCAACACTTGCCAGGTCCAAGGTTTAGGCTGTTTGACAATCTGCTGACATAAATCATTAGTATCAAAGCCAGTGATTAACGGCATCGAACCAATGCGTTTACCCTGGTGATCCAGCCAGAGCGCCGATTTACAGGGAATTAAACTTAAACCATGACCTTCAAATTCAGGTTGTGGATGTGATATACCAGCAGCATAGTTCCACATTTTATCAAGATGAGTGAGCCTTGCCCCCTGCTCTGCCAAATGCTGGAGAAGCTTGCCATCGGAAATCGGATTCGCGCCGTTAAGCATTTCGGCATTGGGGTTATTAAACTGCGACAGCCAGTGTTTGTTCGCATTTTCCAGGCCGCCATTAATGCCGCCACAGGCAATAACGATATTGTCTGCTCTAATGGCAAACTCCTGACTGTTTTGTTCATTAATTACCCGCAAACTATGCTCAGTTTGCCCCTGGCTAATGGCTAGCGCTTTATGTTGATGAAAAAGGCTGAGTTGTTGATTCGCTAAATACGGCGTTAACTTTTCAATAACAGTTGCCACTAACTGCCAGCCGGTGCCCCAAAGTACATGATAACGAGGCAATGAATTGCCCGGGGTATAAAGCCCACGTTCCACCCAGTTAACCGCGGGCAAAAACTTCAATCCCAGTTCAGTTAACCATAGATAGACTTTTTGATGACAATGTGTCGCGTATTCTTTCGCCCAGGCTTGAGGCCAATGATCTTGCTCGGAAAAATTGGCAAAACTATGCCAATCGATTAACAGCCTCTCACTGTTATCCGGAATTTTCATTCGCCGCTGCTCAGGTGTGCCGCATAGCGCCATGCCGCCAAATGCCCAACGTGCCAGGCCGCCGAGTCGCTCAGGCGTATCCCGGTCAACAATCACTACCTGTTGGCCTTTTATTAGAAGATCTAATGCACAGACCAAGCCAGCAATGCCGCCGCCAGCGATCACAGTATCACACTTAATATTTTCCGCTTGTTTCATTCATATACCTACTGATAGCATCGACTAATACAATTAGAATAACTATGACTATCAGCGAATAACGATCTAATAGCTATAGTAAAAATTACCTAACGCTTACAACTTAAGGTTAAAAATAAAAACCATAATGAACAAACAGCTCAATGAATTGGCTGCTGAACAACTGATCAGCCAGTTATATAAAGAAGCGCCGAATATTGCACTCGATCAGTTTGCCAGTTGGGCACTGGAGCAAGTACGGCAATTGATCCCATTTGACGGTGCTATCTGGGGCACAGGTCATATTTCAACCCGAAAATTTCATACCCAATGTTCTGTCGATGTCTCAACTAATATTTTTCAACAATTAATAACATATCTGGATATTAATCCAATTTTCACCGCCTTGACTGAACAGCAAGGCCAGGCGATTAATATGAGTGATGTCATTAATGACAATGAATTCTACCAGTCAGAGCTCTATCAAAAATGCTTTAAGCCCTATGGCATAGAAAGAATTTTAAGCTCGATTCATTTAGATGAACGCAGCGGTATTTTTACTTTACTAACGCTATATCGCTTTAACCGTGACGATAGTTTTAGTGAACAGGAGCAAAACATACAAAACCGCCTGCTCTATCATCTATTAAGCAGCGCCTCGCATCGCCAGTTCATCGAATTAACCGAAAACGGCGCCCAAGGTTTATTAGAAAATCGCAGCGCCTTATGTGACGCTCAAGGGATCTATCACAGCGTCACGCAAAAGTTTCTCGATATTATCGAGCAGTATTTTAGCGACCATAAACAGCAAAAGTTTCCACTGGAATTTATCTCTCAAGGTACCAGCTTTGACCATCAAAACCTGCAATTTACTGTGCAGCCCTATGGTGAGCTCTATAAAATATCGGTACGGGTGAAAAACCAGCTCGATCAATTAACAGAACGCGAACTGCAAGTGGTCAGTAAAGTATGTCAGGGCGGAACATTTAAAGAAGTGGCAAAACAGCTAGCACTGTCACCATCAACCGTGGCCAATCATTTATACCGTATCTATTTAAAACTCGGCATTAATACCCGCAGTGAACTCACGGCTTTAGTCAATAAATACCAAACGGAACAGGAATAATTGCTTAAAAAAGATGTTAACTTGAATAAAGAAAGGAGAAAAACGTGGCGGAGTGGACGGGACTCGAACCCGCGACC
>CAZUHQ010000081.1:13073-16454 GCA_964620605.1 uncultured Thalassotalea sp. | reverse complement strand
AAAAATTACGAGCAAAAACTCTATTTTTATTGACCTTTCACTAATATCTGGTTAATGTTATCAATTCCCCTTAGCTAGAATTAGATTAATTATGCAGTTTTAGCATTACTTTATTCTCTATGCAGCAAGAGTGGCTAAGTCGGTATTTTTATTAGGAGAAATAACATGCAGCTTTATGATCCCAAGGTTCAAAAAGACAATTGCGGATTTGGTTTAATCGCCCATCAACAAGGGGAAACCAGTCATAAGCTAGTAAAAACGGCAATTGCCGCGCTTGACCGCATGCAGCACCGCGGTGGTATCAACGCCGATGGCAAAACCGGTGATGGTTGTGGTTTATTAATGCAAAAACCGGACTCATTCTTTCGTGCCATAGCCGAAGAGAACAACTGGCAACTTGGCCGTAAGTATGCCGTAGGTATGATTTTTCTTAATCCTGATCCGGAAATTGCCGCTCAATCAAAAGAAATTTTAGAGCAAGAATTAGCGCGTGAAATGCTAACGCTTGTTGGCTGGCGTGTCGTGCCTACCAACAAATCTATTTTAGGTAAAATTGCCGCCAGTAATGTTCCAGCCATCGAGCAGGTATTTGTTGATGCTCCTCCAGGCTGGCGTAACCGCGACCTAGAACGCCGTTTATACATGGCACGTCGCCGGGCAGAAAAACGCATCGAAGATCAGCGTTTTTATATTGCCAGCCTGTCATGTCTGGTGACCATATATAAAGGCTTGATGATGCCGGTCGATCTGCCGAATTTTTATTTGGATCTAGCAGACATTCGCATGCAAACCGCAATTTGTGTCTTCCATCAACGCTTTTCAACGAACACGTCACCGCAATGGCATTTGGCACAGCCGTTCCGTTACTTGGCTCATAATGGTGAAATCAATACCATAAACGGTAACCGACAATGGGCGCGCGCCCGTACCTATAGATTCCAGTCGCCATTATTGCCAGATCTGCGTGATGCTGCGCCTTTTGTCAACGAAAGTGGTTCAGATTCTTCATCACTGGATAACATGCTGGAACTGTTTTTAGCCGGCGGCATGGATTTATTCCGTGCGATGCGTTTGTTAATGCCACCAGCCTGGCAAAACAGTCCATTAATGGACGATGATCTCAAAGCTTTCTATGAATTTAACTCCATGCACATGGAGCCCTGGGATGGTCCGGCTGGCGTGGTGATGACCAATGGTCGTCACGTTGCCTGTAACTTAGACCGTAACGGTCTACGTCCTGCACGTTATGTTATCACCCGCAATGGCTTTATCACCTTAGCCTCAGAAGTCGGTATCTGGGATTATGGCGAAGATGAAGTCGTAGAAAAAGGACGGGTTGGACCTGGCGAAATGCTGGCAATCGATACATACACAGGCAAAGTCTTTCATTCCAGCGATATCGATAACGACTTAAAAGTTCGTCATCCTTATCGCGAATGGCTCGATAAAAATACCCGTCGTTTGATCCCGTTTAGCAAATTAGCGGCCGAACAAATCGGCAAACGAGTATTCGACGATCATCACATCGCCCAATATCACAAGCTGTTTAACTACAGCTATGAAGAGATTCAACAAGTGATCAAAACCCTGGCAGAAAATGGCCAGGAAGCTACCGGCTCTATGGGAGATGATACCCCAATGGCTGTGTTATCAAGCCAGCCACGCACCTTGTATGATTATTTCCGTCAGCAGTTTGCTCAGGTCACTAACCCACCGATTGATCCACTGCGTGAACGTTATGTGATGTCACTAGGCACCTGTATTGGTCGTGAACACAATGTCTTTAACGAAACAACCGGCCATGCCGATCGCATTTTATTTGAAACACCTGTGCTGATGTACACAGGATTAAAACAATTACGCGAATTAGACCCTAAGCATTATCGCAGCGATACCCTCACCCTGAACTATGATCCGGATGAAGGCTTGGAAGCGGCAATTCGCCGCTTATCTGATGAAGCGGTTGATTTAGTTCGTAATAAAAACACTGTTATTTTAGTGTTATCAGATCGCCAAATTCATCAGGGATTATTACCAATTCCTGCGGCGATGGCAGTCGGTGCAGTGCAAAAACGTCTGGTCGACGAACAACTGCGTTGTGATTCCAACATTATTGTCGAAACCGCCTCGGTCAGAGATTCACACCAATTCGCAGTACTGCTTGGTTTAGGGGCAACGGCGATTTATCCGTACCTGGCGCTAGAAACCGTTGAGCAACTGGTAGAGCAGGGACAAATTGATTTAACCGCGCGTGAAGCGGTAATTAACTATCGCAACGGCATCAATAAAGGTTTGCTTAAAATCTTATCGAAAATGGGGATTTCAACCATCGCCAGCTACCGTTGTGCCGGCTTGTTTGAAGTAATTGGTCTTAATCAAAACATCATGGAGCTGTGTTTCCCAGATCTGCCAAGCCGTATTCAAGGTGCTGATTTTAGTGATATCGAACAAGATAATATTAATTTGGCGCGTAAAGCATTTTTAGCCCATCAAAAAGTGAATCACGGCGGTTTGTTAAAATATGTTCATGGCGGTGAATATCACGCCTATAATCCTGATGTTGTTCGTTATCTACAACAGGCAGTACGTAGTGGTGATTATAGCGATTACAAAAAGTTTGCGAATGAAGTCAACAACCGCCCTGTTGCTGCACTACGCGATTTACTGGCACTGAAAACAGACACGCAAGCGATTGCATTAGACAAAGTAGAAGCGGAAACTGAAATGTTTAAACGCTTTGACAGTGCCGCAATGTCGATTGGGGCGTTAAGCCCGGAAGCTCATGAAGCGTTAGCAATTGCCATGAACCGTTTAGGCGGTTTCTCCAATTCAGGTGAAGGTGGTGAAGACGAACGCCGTTTCGGTACAGTGAAAAATTCTCGCATTAAACAAATTGCCTCTGGGCGTTTCGGCGTTACGCCACATTATCTGGTGAACGCCGATGTCTTACAGATCAAAGTTGCACAAGGAGCAAAACCAGGTGAAGGAGGTCAACTGCCAGGCGATAAAGTAACGCCACTGATCGCGAAACTGCGTTTTTCAGTGCCTGGCGTAACCTTAATTTCACCTCCACCTCATCACGACATCTATTCAATTGAAGATTTAGCCCAGCTGATTTTCGATTTAAAACAGGTTAATCCAAAAGCTATTATATCGGTGAAACTGGTTTCAGGGCCTGGGGTTGGTACCATTGCCTCGGGTGTCGCTAAAGCTTACGCTGATTTTATTACCATTTCGGGTTATGACGGTGGTACCGGTGCCAGCCCGTTAACCTCGGTCAAATACGCCGGTTGCCCATGGGAATTAGGTTTAACCGAAGCGCATCAGTCACTGGTAGAAAATGGCCTGCGCCATAAAGTGCGCTTACAGGTAGACGGCGGT
>CAZUHQ010000081.1:0-13063 GCA_964620605.1 uncultured Thalassotalea sp. | reverse complement strand
GCTTAGACATAGTAAAAGCGGCAATTTTAGGGGCTGAAAGCTTTGGTTTTGGTACTGCCCCTATGGTAACCCTCGGCTGTAAGTTCCTGCGCATTTGTCACTTAAACAATTGTGCAACCGGTGTTGCCACTCAGGATGAAGTGTTACGTGAGCAATTCTTTAAAGGCTTGCCGGATCAAGTAATGAATTACTTTAAATTTATCGCCCATGACGTAAGAGAAATTCTCGCACAACTTGGAGTTGAAAGTCTAACGGCGATCATTGGCCGCACTGATTTACTGGAGCCTTTAGCCGGGATCAGCGCGAAGCAGCAAAAACTGGATCTATCGCCAATCATTGCGCCAGTAGTTGCCAAAGAAAATACAGCGCTGTATCAAACAGAAGCTAATACGCCGTTTGATGAAGGCCAGCTCAATCAGCAATTAGTTAAAGCTTGTCATGACGCGGTTGCTCATAGCACCGGCGGCGAATTCCGTTTTGCCATTCAAAATACTGACCGCTCGGTTGGCGCGGCATTATCTGGTGAAATCGCCCGTCAACACGGCGATCAGGGCATGGCAACTTCGCCGATTAAAATTTATTTAACGGGTACTGCTGGTCAAAGCTTTGGTGTTTGGAATGCTGGCGGTTTGGAAATGACCTTAACCGGTGATACCAACGACTATGTCGGTAAAGGCATGACTGGCGGTAAACTTACCATTAAGCCACCAAAAGGCGTTGCTTATCAAAGTCATAAAACCATGATCATGGGTAATACCTGCTTATATGGTGCAACTGGCGGTAAGCTTTATGCCTGTGGCCGCGCTGGTGAACGTTTTGCGGTGCGAAACTCAGGTTGTCACGCAGTCATTGAAGGAACGGGTGATCACACTTGTGAATATATGACTGGCGGTATTGTGACAGTACTTGGTCAGGTCGGGGTTAACTTTGGCGCCGGCATGACAGGTGGTTTTGCTTATGTTTTAGATGAGGCAGACGATCTGGCGATTCGCCTAAACAATGAGTCAATTGAAAGCCTGGCGATTGCTGACTTGACCATACATCAGGAGCATTTGCGCGGTATTATTAATCAACATTTTGAAGAAACCGGCAGTTTGCGTGCTCAAGAAATTCTCGCAAACTTTGATCGTTTCGCGCCAATGTTTAAATTAGTGAAACCTATTGCCACTGATGTCAAAACCTTACTAGGCCATCGTAGCCGTTCATCTGCCGAACTTCGCGTTCAGGCACAATAAATAACGCGAATTGAGGAAGAATTAAGATGAGTAAAAATGTCTATCAATTTATCGACGTTAAGCGTATCGATCCGCCGAAAAAGCCAATCGATCAGCGCAAAATCGATTTTGTTGAAATTTACGAACCATTAAGCAATGAACAAAGCGCCGGCCAGGCAGATCGTTGTTTAGACTGTGGTAACCCCTACTGTGAATGGAAATGCCCGGTGCATAACTATATTCCGCAATGGCTGGAATTAGTGACTGAAGGCAAAATCTTTGAAGCAGCAGAGTTGTGCCATCAAACCAACAGCTTGCCTGAAATGTGTGGCCGCGTTTGCCCGCAAGACAGGTTATGTGAATCAGCCTGTACCCTAAATGATGAGTTTGGCGCGGTTACTATCGGTAATATTGAAAAGTACATTACCGATAGCGCATTTGCCCAAGGTTGGAAACCGGACTTATCCCATGTGGTAGCAACCGGTAAAAAAGTCGCAATTGTTGGCGCCGGTCCTGCAGGTCTTGCCTGTGCTGATGTGTTAACTCGCAACGGTGTCAGCAGTGTAGTATTTGATAAACACGCTGAAATCGGCGGCCTGCTAACTTTTGGTATTCCATCATTTAAGCTGGAAAAGTCAGTGATCCAAAAACGCCGTGAAATTTTTGAAGGTATGGGAATTGAATTTCGCTTAAATACTAACGTTGGTGTTGATATTGAGTTTAATCAGTTAAGCGAAGAATACGATGCAGTATTTTTAGCGCTTGGTACCTACACAGACATGAGTGGCGGCTTTGACCATGAAAGTGCTGAAGGCGTTTATAACGCACTGGATTTTCTGATTGGCAATACTCAGCACATCATGGGATTAACAGAAAATGTTAAGCCTTATGTTAACTTTGAAGGCAAAAAAGTAGTGGTATTAGGTGGTGGTGATACCGCGATGGATTGCGTTCGTAGTTCAATTCGTCAAGGAGCAACTGAAGTGACTTGTGCCTATCGTCGTGATGAAGCGAATATGCCGGGTTCACCACGTGAAGTACAAAACGCTAAAGAAGAAGGGGTTAATTTTCAGTTTAACCTGCAACCACTGGACATTGCCGTTGATAGTAGCGGTAAAGCCTGCGGGGTTAAATTTGTTAAAACCCAGCTTGGTCAACCGGATGCTAATGGTCGTCGTAGCCCAGAACCTATCGAAGGCAGTGAATTTGTCATGCCAGCCGATGCCGTAGTTATCGCCTTTGGTTTCTTACCAAGCCCACCGCAATGGATGAAAGATGCCGGTGTCGAACTTGATTCAAGAGGCCGAGTGATCGCTGTAGATAACAGTGAATTTGCCCTGCAAACCTCGAAAGATAATATCTTCGCCGGTGGTGATATGGTGCTTGGTTCTGACTTGGTAGTAACCGCGATAGATCAAGGCCGCAAAGCGGCACTGGGCATCTTAGATTATGCCATGCTCCAATAAACGGGATAAATAAAAGAAAACCATTTCAAAAAGATAGCTCCGGCTATCTTTTTATATTCTATTCTTAGCACTTGTTATACCAATATCACGATTCAAACGTGGTATTATCAACAGGTCAACCAATTAACATTGTAGAGTAAAAAGCCTTGTTTAGTTTTATCAGGTTGTTTCTGATACTTTTTTTTACAACAGCCTTATCATTCAAGCCATTTGCTGCAACTAAGACCCCCTTGTACCAAGTCCAAGTTGTTACCGAATACTTAGAACCTTATCAAATAGCAGCCCAAGACGGCTCTTTAACGGGTTTTTCCACCGAGGTTATTCACGCGCTATTTGCTCAGGCTAATAGTGAAGCCACCATCAGTGTCATGCCTTGGGCGCGAGCCTATGAAATAGCGCAGAACCACGAAAACACACTCATTTATTCCATCGCCCGCACTCCAACCCGTGATAAAAGATTTCATTGGATTGGCAGCTTGAAAGAAGAGCGTTTGTATTTCTGGGGCTTAAAAACCAAATTCCCTTACCCAATAGACACCATTGCCTTACTAAAAGGTTACCGCATTGCGGCATCACGCGACTCCAATGTTGCTGAGTTTTTAATAGCAAATGATTTCTTTAATGTTTATCAACTGATTAAAGAAGACCAAAATATGCTAATGCTATATAAAGATCGAGTCGATTTAATCGTCGCTACAGAGTTAACACTTAGAAAACGAGCAAAAAAACTTGGCGTTGATTTTGATCAAATGACCCGAATTGCCGAAGTTAAAGCGCTCAATAACGACCTAAGCATTGCATTTAGTCTCAAATCTGATCCTAAGATGGTGCAACACTTTCAGCAGGCGTTTACCGAAATAAATAGCAAAGGCGTCATTGATAGCCTTAAGAAAAAGTGGCAGATCAATTAGAGCGTGTTTATCTTTTAATCTAGCTTCTGCTATCGACTCATATTTCATTTTCTATCAATGAGCTATAATAACCTTAATCGCTTAAGTAACTAATACTAGGTTGACTAATTATTTAGTCAACCTGGTATAAGCTGTTAAATAGCTTGTTACATCAACAAGTTAATCAGAGGCAATGCATGACATTATTCCTGCAGTATTCGCGTTTCCGTTTTGTGCAGAAGTTTTGTTTATTCTGCTTACTTAGTACTTTTCTCGAGAATAGCCAAGCAAGCCAAGTCAGAGTTGTCACCGAAGATATTTCCCCATATCAATTTATTAACGATCAGGGTCAGCTTGATGGCTATTGTGCCGAGGTGGTTAATGCCATGCTGTTACAGGCTAAGCAAACACCAACAATTAATGTGATGACTTGGGCCAGAGCTTATGACATCGCATTAAGGCTGCCAAATATTATGATTTTTTCTCTCGCTCGTACCGAAGAACGAGAACAAAAATTTCATTGGATAGGAAAAATAACCGAAGAACATTTGTTTCTTTGGGGAGACAAAAAAGCTTTCCTCAACCAATTGACGATATTCAACAATTAACGCAATTTAAGGTGGCGACAACAAGAAGTTCTTACGCTGAGGCGTTTTTACGTAACAATGGCTTTAATCACCTCCATTTATCAACTAAAGAGAGCCTGATACTTCTTATGCTTTATAACCAAAGGGTCGACTTGATCGTGGGTACAACACGGGCGATAAAGGCACGCACCCACAAGCTTAACTTAGATTTTAATGCCTTAACTCCTTTGCTGAGAATAGCAGAATTAGACAGTTCGCTAAATATTGCCATGAGTAAGGGCAGCGATCTGGAATTAGTTGCATTATTTCGCCAAGCCTTTAAGGAGATTTCAAATAATGGCATATTAGCTAAAATTAAAGAAAAATGGCAGATGTAAAAAACGCGTTCAATAGCGCGTTTTTGCTAAAAATGAGCGGTTCACACCATATCGCTAAACGGATTTTCGCATGGCAATTCAATCGCGTTTTTCATGCCAGTCATCTCAATATCACTGTTGGTTAATGAAATATCTTCATCGCTTAACACACCATCACCAAACTTATAAATTAGTTCAAATTGTGCATTATCTGCTTTAGCTTGATAAACCTGCTGTGCTTGTTCCACCGAGACTAGTTTGTCCTGATAGGCTGAAAATGCCTGCTCACCATGGCGCTTTTTCATCATGCTTAAAGTAACCTTAGGTGAAAATACCGTTGCAGTGGCATTATTACCGCCAAAACCTTTCGAGTTAATAAAGGCAACATCCATTTCCTGGCAGTGCCAGTGATCGGTGGCAATATTCAAGTGCTCGCTGTAAACATCGTTCGCGACTTTATCAATAGTGGTAATGCCCGGCATAATATTGTATTCAAACACTCCAAGTGCCCAAGCAAGCTGATCGCCACTCGCAGGCCCTATGGTATGTCCTAAGTAAGCTTTTGGCGCAGCCACCGGCCAGTCCTCAATGGCAAAACTTTCTGCGACTCTATGATAAATTAAAGATTCAGTGATCCTGTTTTGCGGCGTACTGGAACCGTGAGCCAAAATAAAGCTGCGCTCTTGTACCGCCTGCTCGCCAACAATGGCTTTTGCTAAAGCAACCGATTTTGCCATGGTAATATAGTTACCAGGACCAGGAGCTGTGATCGATTTTTTAATGCCGTCGGCATTGGTATAAACATCCGCTACCGAGCCTAATATTTTCGCGCCAAGTTCTAACGCTAATGCATCATCCATGAGTACGACAAACTGCGCTGCTTCACCGATGGTAAAACCGCAGTTTTCACCAAATGGACGGCTGGTTTTTCTGTGATTTGCTTCACCGTTGGTAATGCCATCAAGCTTTTTCAAGCCTTCTTCATTGGCTAAGGCACTCATGTTACCAAAGCCTTCGATCACTTCCGGCGTTACCGAACAGTCATTACTGCCAACTATCGCTAAACGCACGCGCCCGGCCTGAATATCCTGCACCGCCGCCTTTAAATTATATAAAAAGGTGGCACAGGCACCGGTTGAAGTAAACGTCGTGCCGACACTGCCAGTAACATAGGCATTAATAAAGTCCGTCGACATGGTATTTAGCCCTAATGCCAGATTTTTGGTAGATACCCGTTCACCACGCATACGATTTTGCATCATGCCGCCATGACCTTCCGCCTGCACCTGCCCAAACACGGAAGCGGAATAAGTGCCAATTTCATCCGGACTAACATGACTGGCAATCTCCTGCCATGAATAACCAGTTGAATGAATCGCATCTGCTGCGCCAAAAATAGTTGCCTGCAAGCCTCTTGGCTGATAACGACTGTTATACAGCACTGCCGGATTAAAACCTGTTGGGAACTGCCCCGCCGCCTTAATCGGATTATCACGAGTCGACGCATGCATCACTTCCAGCTCACCGGCAATTTCAACTCGTACGCGTTTATCTTCCAGCTCGGTAATTTTCCATGAACGTGGCAATGGCGTTGGTAAATCTCGGGCACGGGTTTCAAACATGACACTATTATCACTGGCTTGCATGGTTAATTTTTGCTGCCACGGTGTTGCATCTGGATCAAAATGCTCGGCTTCAATTTTACGGATCAAAGTTCCCGCTAAAATCTGCTCTCCAAAACGAGATTCAACTTCACTGGCCGCGACAACATTACCTTGTTGATCTACTAACTGACCATCGTTATAACTCACTAAATTCATTAAGGTCGCCAGCCCCACAAAGGTTTCCTGACGCGCTTCTGCGTTTAACTTATCAATAACGATGCGACGAAACCCTTGATGAAACGAGGTGCGTCCAGCGGCGTTAATGCCACCCATACCAACAATTACCGGTAATGCAGTCATAAATTTTCTCTCAATCCGATTAAAACGCTAATTAATGTTAGTGTAAAAATTTTTCCAAACAAAAAACAGTTAATTTCGGCCATACTTTATGCCAAAATAGCCAAATTACTGCTAAAGTCACATTGATATGAATAAAACGGATCACTTCAATCGACATAAAGTCACTATCGCTTTGATCTTATATGATCATATGCTGGCAACCAGCGTCAGCCTGCCGGTTGAAATGCTACGAGCAGGCGAAGCGGCAGGACTACAAGAAAATAAACAAGCACCACGGTTACATATTCAAATGGTGGCGGAAACCAAAACTCCGGTCACAACACGCGCCTTGATCAAACTCCATCCTGATGTTGACGTTAGCAGCGCCGAACAACCAGATTTTGCCTTTATTCCCAGCCTGTGGCGTAATCCCCGTCCTTGCATTAGAAAACAGCCTAAGTTAGTCAAATGGTTAAATGATATCTGGCACCGGGGCACTACCTTAATCGGTGGTGGTACCGGGGTGTGCTTTATGGCGGAATCAGGTGTACTTGATGGCCATTCGGCCACTACCCACTGGCATTATGTTGAGCAATTTAAACGCGATTACCCTAAGGTTGAGCTTAAACCTGACTTTTTTATCACTCAGTCCGATCGCATCTACTGCGCCGCCAGTTTAAATGCACTCGCCGACATTATCGTCCATATTATTGAGCAAATTTACGGAAAACATGCCGCTCAGCAAGTTCAGCGTAATTTCTCTCATGAAATTCGCAAACCTTATGAAGAACAAAGATATTTGGAAGGTGCGGTTGACCGACACTCCGATGAGCTCATTACCCAAATTCAGTTTTGGATGCGTACTAATCTAAGTTCGAATTTAACACTTGCCGAGCTTGCTCAGCAATTTGGCATCAGCCAGCGTTCTTTTACTAGGCGTTTTAAGGCTGCCAATGGTATTAATGCAATGAAATACTGGCGCCAGTTAAAGCTTGAATTAGCAAAGGAATTGCTTGCATCGAGTAACTTAACACTTCAAGAGATCGCCTTTCAAATCGGCTATCAGGATCAAGGACAACTAACCAAGCTGCTTAAACAGGAGTTAAGTACCACCCCAAGGGAATATCGGGTGATGGTCAAGCGTAAACTCTTTAGTCAAAAAGAATAGAGAGCCGATGCTTTATCCACAAAACTCCTGCTGTAAAAAACTAATCAAGCGCACTACCGATTGATTGGCAATACTGTAATAAATCGTCTGTGATTCACGGCGCGTTTTTACCAAACCATCTTTACGCAAACGCGCCAAATGCTGAGATAAACTCGACTGGCTTAAATCGATATAGCCATTTAATTCACTGACCGATAACTCTTCCGCTCCTAAATGACACAAGATCAATAAGCGATTTTCGTTACTCATTGCTTTTAATAACTCAGCCGCCTGACTGGCATTACTGCGCAATTCCTCAATATCTATTGTTGCTTTGTTGTTCATTATGATTTTGCCACATACAGAATGTAAACTTATGATTGATTTTACATTAGAACATGCTAATATAAAAGTATATTAACAAAACCTAATATAAGAGGATTAAACATTGCGTTATTCTCAGCTACTACAATTTGCGCTCGCCAAACCTAAAACGATTTATGCCCTAGTGCTATTCATGGTGGTAACCAGCCTGGCGATGTTGCCAAAACTTAGTATAGATACAGATCCGGAAAACATGCTCAGTCAGCAAAATCCGGATCGAGTTTTTCATAATCAGGTAAAAACAAACTTTAATATGCCGGATATGATAGTGCTTGGTGTCGTCAGCGAAACCAGCATTTATCAGCCACAAACCCTGGCAATATTGCAGCAACTGTCAGATAAAATCTTAACGATTGATGGCGTGATCAGTCAGGATTTATTATCTCTTAGCGTGGTCGATAATATTCGCCAGGAAGCAAATGGCGGTATTCGTTTTGAATATTTAATGAAGCAAGCGCCGACAACGCTTGCCGGTAGTGAAACCATTGCCCAGGCGATCAAGCGCCTGCCGATGTTAAATAATACTTTGGTCTCTAGTGATAACAAGGCGGCAGCGATTTATGTACCGATAACATCCAAAGATCTCAGTTATCCGATTGCCGAGCAAATCAGAGCGATAAGTCAGCAATTTAATAACGCTGAAGTCAAATTCCATATCACAGGTCTGCCAATTGCCGAAGATCAGTTTGGTTATGAAATGTTTGTTCAGATGGGCATTGCGGCACCTTTAGCCGGTTGTGCTATTTTTGCTTTATTGTGGTTTTTCTTTCGCAATATTCCGTTAATCATAGCGCCGATGGCCGTAGCCATGGCAACGGTACTGATCATTATGGGGTCATTAATTGGCATGGGCTTTACCGTCCATATCATGTCATCGATGATCGCGATTTTCTTGATGCCAATCGCCGTAGTGGACTCAGTGCATATTTTGTCAGAATTTGCCGATCGTTATAAAGCGGGAGATGAAGTAAAAGCAGTATTAAAAAAAGTGATGTCGCATCTATTTACTCCGATGCTCTATACCTCAATCACCTCCGCAGTTGGTTTTTACTCTTTATTACTAACCCCAATTCCACCGGTCAAAGTGTTCGGCGCTTTTATTGGTACAGGAATATTATTAGCCTTTGTCCTAACAGTGCTTTACCTTCCAGTTTACATTTCCCGCCTAAGCCCTAAGGCACTAACAAACCTGCAAGTTGCAGTTGCCAAAATGGAACAAAAAGACCGATTGTCGGCTGCTCTTAATTGGTTAGGAGGTGTTGCCACGCAAAAAAACAAAGCCATTTTAGCGGTATTTTCGCTATTACTGGTATTTAGTATTGTCGGTATTACAAAAATTGAAATTAACGATAATCCGGTCAACTGGTTTAAAGCGGATCATGAAATTCGCATTGCCGATAAAGTGTTAAATCAACATTTTGCCGGTACTTACGATGCCTGGTTAGTGTTTAAAGCTAAGCAACAAACATCAAATGCTGTTAATAAATTAACCGCTCTGATTGAACAAGCCAATCAGGCAGATGTTAATACCTCTGCACTTTCAACACTGATAAATAGTGCTAAGCCTGAACAAAGTGTTTTTAATCAAGAATTATTAATCGCACTCGACGACCTTAGTTTTAGTGTCGATAGCGAAAAGCTTCCTATAATGGAGCAACTAACACAGTTGGTTGAACAACAAATCGCTAAGCAAAAACTTTTTATTCAGCCGGAGATGTTAACTTGGCTCGCTGATTTACAACAAGCGATGAATAACACGGGTTTAGTCGGCAAAAGCAACGGCTTAAGTGATATTGTGCGTACAGTGAACCGTGAGCTTCATTCAGGCGAAGATAAAGATTTTGCTATCCCAGCGACCAGCAATGGCGTTGCGCAAACCCTGTTGCAGTATCAATCATCGCATAGACCACAAGATTTATGGCATTTTGTCACAAAAGACTATCAGCAATCTTTAGTGTGGTTACAAATGACCAGTGGTGATAATCAGCACACCAGCGCGGTAGTGAATTGGGTTAATCAATATATTAGCGAACATCCTGCGCCAGCAAATGTTGAAGTATCCTGGGCAGGAAAATCCTATTTAAATATCGTTTGGCAAGACGCCATGGTTAACGGCATGCTTAACAGTTTATTGTCATCATTTGTGATTGTATTTTTAATGATGATTGCACTATTTCGTTCCTTTAAATACGGCGTAATGGCAATGCTGCCACTGACTTTTACCATCAGCATGATTTACGGTTTAATTGGCTGGTTTGGGAAAGCTTACGATATGCCAATCGCGGTTTTGTCAGCGTTAACCCTTGGTTTATCAATTGATTTTGCCATTCATTTTTTACAGCGAGTCAGAGAGTTGGAAAAAGAAACTCAGAGTTTGACCCGCGCACTAACATTAATGTTTGAAGAACCTAGCCGAGCAATTTCCCGTAACGCAATAGTAATCGCGATCGGTTTTACCCCGCTGCTGCTATCGCCTTTGATGCCTTATATTACCGTCGGCTTTTTCCTGGCCAGCATCATGATGGTATCAGCGATAGTGACACTAGTATTATTACCGGCACTATTAATACGCTTTAATCGCTCAACAACACAAGAGTCAGCCGCTTAGGAGTTATGATGAAAACTGTTACTCAAATACTTACTCACACACTATTTGCTTTGCTCGTACTGGTAGTGCCAGCAAAGGCCATGGACGTTAACGAGATCATCAAACAAAGTAACCTTGCTTCTTACTATGCAGGAGATGATGGGAGAGCTGAGGCGCGGATGATCATCGTTGATCCACAAGGCAATAAACAGATGCGCCAATTCACCATTTTGCGTAAAGATCAGGCAGACCTTGGCGATCAAGAGATGCTGGTATTTTTCTCCCGTCCGACCGATGTTAAAGGCACGGTATTCCGCGTCACTAAAAAGATGACCTCTGACGATGACCGCTGGTTATATCTTCCAGCGCTCGATCTGGTCAAGCGTATTTCTGCTGGTGATAAACGTACTTCATTTGTTGGCGCCCATTTTTATTATGAAGATGTTTCCGGGCATAACCCTGCGGAAGATAACTTCACCCTGTTAGACGACACCGACGAACAATACTTGATAAAAGCTGAGCCGAAAGATCCGCAATCTGTCGAGTATGCTTACTACCAAGTCACTATTGATAAGCAAAGCTTTATCCCGATGCAAGTGCAATACTTTGATCAACAAGGTAAAGCGATTCGCGAAATGAAAGTATTAAAACTGGCGAATATTCAAGGCTTTCCTACCGTTTTACACGCCAGAATCAGCCAACTTAATACTGGCGGCTATACCGAGATGCAATTTCGCAACGTTAAATACGACATTGGTTTACCGGACGATATTTTCTCTGAGCGCAGCCTACGCACGCCACCAAAAGCTTGGTTGAAGTAAGTTGAGATAAGACAACGCCATGAATAAACAATTACTCATTAGTTTACTATTCACCCTTAGCGCACATTTTTCTGTGCTAGGCCAACAGGCTATTAGCAGCAGTGATGCGCAATGGAACAATAGCGTTAACAGTGGACTTAATGATGAGAACAGGGGTGATGATAACTGGGGTGACGAAGACTGGGGAGATGATGATTGGGGCGAAGAGCAAGCGTCTCCCTGGCAATTAACCGGCTTTATCGAAGCCGCCTATGGTGAGTTTTTACAATCAAACATTGTCCGTTCAGATAGCTCTCTAAAAGAGCTACGAACCAGAGTCAACCTTGATTATAGCCATCAATTATTTGAATTAACGGCAAAAGGTGATCTGCTTTTCGATCAGGTCACTGACGATAATAGCTGGCAAACCCGCGAGCTCAATATCGCCTTTAGCCCAACGAATAGCATAGACATAAAAGCCGGACGACAAATACTGACCTGGGGGACAGGTGATTACCTGTTTCTTAATGATTTATTTGCCAAAGACTGGCAGTCGTTTTTTTCAGGCCGCGACGATCAATACCTTAAAGCGCCTTCCGATAGCGTAAAGGGTACCTGGTATGGTTCAGGCTTTTCTCTTGATTTAGTGTGGACGCCTGAATTTACTTCCGACAATTATCTCACTGGCGAACGCTTTTCATTTTATTCAGCGGCAAGTCAAAGCCAGGTAGCACCAGCGAAACAGTTTAACGTTAAGCAAACAAATAACCCTCAATGGTCGATGCGTATCGCCAGCTCTATCGACTCGGTTGAATATGCGCTTTATGGCTACAAAGGCTATTGGCCAACACCTCAAGGCATAACAGTAAACGAACATGGTCAAATGCAACCTTATTTTCCCCGATTGAATGCCTGGGGTGCCAGTATTCGAATGCCACTAGCCAACGGTTTATTTAATGCAGAGTTCGCTAAGTACAACAGTGTCGATGATCGCCAAGGTAATAATCCATTTATCACCAATAGTCAGCAACGCTGGTTAGTGGGCTACGAAACAGAGTTAATGAAAAATCTGACACTAAGCGGGCAATTTTATCTAGAGCAAACTCAAAATTATCGAGCGTACTTAAACACTCACCCTGCGCCTAAGCGCACCGCAGAGGAAAACCGCAAAGTACTGACCATGCGCTTAACTTATCGCGCAATGCAGCAAAAATTAACCTGGTCATTGTTTAATTTTTATTCGCCATCAGATGACGATGGCTACGTTAAAGCCTCGGTTAATTATCGCTATAACGACCGCTGGTCGGTAGCACTAGGCGGCAATATGTTTTGGGGCAGTCAGGCGCATAATTTTTTTGCTCAACATGAGTCAAACAGTAATGCCTGGCTGCGTGTCACGGCACAATTTTAATCTTTAATGAAATAATTTAGGAGTTTATTATGACATTAGAAAACGCAGTGCTTAGATTTGCTGGCATCATGATGTTATTGTCTGTGCTATTAACGGTTTACCTTGACCCGGGTTTTGTCTGGTTCACTGTATTCATTGGCGCCAACATGTTTCAATCAACTTATACCGGTTTTTGTCCTGCTACCATGGTATTTAAAAAACTTGGGCTAAAATCCTGTGCTGAGCCAGGGTAAGATCATGAGATTTCATTGAGACGCAATTTGTGATCAAATACTCAA
>CAZUHQ010000080.1:0-16591 GCA_964620605.1 uncultured Thalassotalea sp. | reverse complement strand
GAGGCTATCACTCAGGCAAATTGTCAGCCGGATGTTATTTTTGTTACTGGCGGTACGGCAAAATCACCGGTGATCAGCGAATTTTTGCAGCAACAGCTACCGGGTGTACCGTTAGTGGTTGGCGACTTGTTCGGCAGTGTTACCGGTGGTTTAACTCGCTGGGCGGAGCGAATCTATAGCTAATCGCCAAATAGCAGTGCTTTGCCAGTGTTGCATTTTAATATAAAAAATTGGCGAAACTGCGACATTATGTCACATCTCAAATTATTGTTTTAACTGTATTATTTCTGCAATTTTTGATTGGAGAAATAATACAGTGACCAAGAAGTTTTTATCACTATTAATTAGTGCTATCTTATTTCCGCTATTTCCTGCAACCTATGTTTTGGCAGATGACAGTGGTGACCCAGAGGCCAATATCGAACGTCTTACCGTCACCGCTAATCGTCAGGAAAACCTCGATACCGAACTGGCAATGTCTGTGCATAGTGTCAGTGAAAAGGAAATGGCGCTGGACAATGGTCAGCATCCGGCCGATTCGTTAAATAGTATTGCGGGGGTGTTTATTGACCAGCTAGCAGGCGGCCAGGGGCATAAAGCGGCTATTCGCATGCCTAATAATACCAGTGGCTATTACCTGTATCTACAAGATAATATTCCATTACAGTCTCCGGCATTTTTTAATCACAATGCTTTGTGGTGGTCGAGCTTTAATGCCGGTGTCGAGCGCATGGAAGTGTTAAAAGGTGCAGGTACTGCCCTTTATGGCTCGGGTGCGGTAGCCGCTACTATTAATATTTTATCTAAGGCCGTTGCCGATGAAAAAGAAAGCGAATTCAACTTAGTAGCTGGTCAAGATGAGTACCGCAAACTGCAATTTAGCCATAGCAATATGCTCAATGAACAATCTGGGTTTAGAGTCTCAGGGTCGCTATTTGATAATCAGGGCTGGCGTGATCACACTGCCGGTAAGCGAGGCGAGTTAAGCCTGCGCCATGAGGTTAAATTGGCGCCGGACGAGCGTTTGACCAGCTTGTTGGTGATGTCAGACCTTGAGCAGGATATGGCTGCTGATTTATCTGAACAACAATTACAAGAGGATAGAAATCATTCAGGATTATCTGAAGACGTGCTGGTGGTCGATCCGTTAAGGAAAACCCAGTATCTACGACTTTCTACTCAGTGGGATAAAATTGATAAAAACACCTTATATTCCGTGATCCCCTATCTTCGTTATCGTACCAATGACTACACGGCGACTTGGAACACCAATACGCCAAAAGTGGAATCTTCGGTGACTTCGTTAGGGGTGCTGGCGATGAGTAACTTTGCGTTAGCGGATAATGCCGAAGCGACCATAGGGTTGGATATTGAACTTTCTGAAGGCGAGCAGCTTTCCAATCAACCGCTAGATGTTACCACTACAGGCTGGGGAGCGGATACTTTTGTTAAGGGTGAGAAGTTTTATCACGACACAACTCAATATACCGGTATTTCGCCTTACATGCAGTATAAATATCTTGCGACCGACGAGTTGCAATTTACTTTAGGCGGCCGGTATGACTATGCGCATTATGACTTTGATAATCACTTAACCCAGTTTGGCGATATCGGCCACGGCAAACTCAGTATGGAAGATCGTCAGGACAGCTTTAATCATTTTAGCCCCAAGGCCAGCGTTAATTATTTATTGACCCCTGATAGCAGTGTTTTCTTGCGTTATGCCAATAGTTTTCGTTTACCAAGTGCCGGCAGTTTGTACCATATCACCACCAAAGACAGTGCCGAAGGTATTTCATCACTTAAGCCTGAAGTTTCAGATACTTATGAGCTAGGCTACAAGTTTAACAGCGATTCGATAACCTTTGATGCCGCCTTGTATTATATGGATGTTGATGACGGCATTGTTTATAGCTACAACCAGGATGGTCAGCGTTATTTGGTCAATGCCACCCGAGTGATTCACAAGGGGCTTGAGTTAGCTGCCAACTGGCAGCTTAACGAGCAGTTAAATGCCACCCTTGCCTATACCCGTTCAAAACATCAGTTTGATGATTATCAGGATTATTCAGGTAATGAGATGATGAGCGCGCCCGACACTATTACCAATATTCGTTTGCGTTATAACCCAAGCTGGCAGCCTCAATTAACCGGCATGATTGAAATGCAATCTCTGGGTCGATACTGGATGGATGATGCTAATACCACCAAGGCTGACGGTTATCGGGTGGTTAATCTCAAAGGGCATTATCAGGTCAGCAAACAGCTGTCGATTAATGCCCGGGTGATTAATCTGACTGACAAAGAATATGAATCTTCGGCACGCATCAGTTATGGCAAGATGCAATTTTCACCGGCGGCGCTGCGTACGCTTTATCTGGGAGTGCATTATCAATGGTAATACGTATATTTTTACTTTTTTTCTTAATCGCGAGCGTAGAGGCGCATCAGCATAAAGTGACTACTGAGCAGCAAGCAGCTGATTGTCAGAATATTGCTGTTGAATGTGGTCAAACGGTTACTAGCGCAGTTGCCTATGATGGCAAACTATGGCGGGTGTGGAGTCAACAGCAGCAGCTTTATTATCAGGTATCATCAGACGATGGCCAACATTTCTTGCCAGCTGTCAAAGTGAATATTGCTCCTGAGGAAATATCGTCGCGTGGTGAAAACCGGGTAAAAATTGCTTTTGATCGTCAGGGCGGGGTCTATCTGTCCTGGGCATCGCCACGGGAAAAGCGTTTTACTGCGGATATCCGTTTTAGCTATTCGCTGGATAACGGCAAATCGTTCAGCGCGACAACCACTATTAATGACGACGGTTTGCTGGCAGGCCATAGCTTTAATGAAATGCAAGTATCAATTGACGGCAAGGTCTCGCTAATCTGGCTGGACAGCAGGGATAAGCTGTTGGCCGCGGATAAAAGCACAGTGAAAGGTTCTTCGATATATTTTGCCAAAGGCTGGCCAAGAAAAAACGAGCTGGCATTTAGTAACCAAAGGCTAGTTTCAGGCACCTGCCAGTGTTGTCGTCTGGCGTTTGACGTGAATCAGCAAGGTCAGGCGGCGTTATTGTGGCGACACATTTATCAGCAAAATACCCGTGAATTTGCGCTGCTGACTTTGGATAATGAAAAAGTGCCAGTGAAAGTTTCTGATGACAGGTGGCATATCGACGGCTGCCCGCATCAGGGCGGAGCCTTGAGTATTGACAGCAATAACCGTTATCACATGGTCTGGTATAATCAGGGAGAAAAAGGCAAAGGGATTTTTTATGCCCATTCCGATGATCAGGGCAGCAATATCAGTCAGCCGTTAGCCTTTGGCAATAACGCCAATAATGCCGCTCACCCGCATATGTTGAGCTGGAAAAACCGCGTCGATATCGTCTGGCTCGAAGCAAACGATCAAGGTTATAGCTTATGGCATAGTACTTCCCGTGATTATGGTAAAACTTTCACTGCGGCAAAGCAGTTACATAATGTGAACGGTTCGGCTGACAGGCCTTTTGTGATTGCTGGTGCCAAGACGCCGCTTGTTTCCTGGCACAGTGCGAGTCAGCAACACTGGATTAGCGCATTATGAAACGACTGATCGCCAGCTTGTTAGTGTTAACAGCATTATTAGCGCCGAGTGTTGATGCTGCTGCGCTACAGGCACTAACGTCTAAAGATGTTGCCACACTGAAAATGCGCCATGTTGATAAGGAGTGGCTGATGGTTTTGTGGTCACTTGAGTGTCCGCCTTGTTTTGATGAATTAGCGTCATTACAGACATTAGCTCGGCAATATCCGAATTTGCCTTTAGTGCTAGTCAATACCGATATCGGTGTTCAGTATCATGATGAACGTCAAGCTGTGGTCAATGAGTTTAGTTTGCAGCAGTTTGAGCATTATTACATTGCTGATCGTCAGCTTAATGACTTTCGCCAGCAACTGGACGCTAGCTGGCATGGTGAATTGCCACGCAGTTATTTCTTTATTCCAGGGCGTGATGCTATTGGGGTCAGTGGGGTATTAAAGCCTGAATTATTGCAGCGCTGGGCGCAGCAGCAAGCTCAGTTAACAACGGCTGCGGGAGGCTGACCTTTGCTGAAGATAGTAAAAGGCCAGCTTAATCACTGGCCTTTTTGTTTTAAACATGATTGACAGAGGTTATTCATCTGCTGTTGAAATAGTCAGCTCAGCAATTTTATGCGCTTCAATATCTGCTTCGGTAAAACGCAAAGGACGTAGTTGCGGCTGCTGGGAATACAGCTCTGACTGGTCGGTATTGTGCTCATCACCATAAGTGCGAGATTGTGAATAACTTAATAAACCACGGGCAACCGGGCCATCGTCAGTAAAGTTCACTACACTCATCCAGCTGCTGCCATAGCCGATATGGTAGCCACCAGCTTCAGTGCTAAGAATTGAAGTGCTGTCCTGTGGCTGATAAACATGGCGTGGTAACAAGGTGCCATCATTACCAGGACGTGAGGTAAAGACGTTAAATCCACCTTCAATATTATGTGCTCCCGCCCAAGGAATCTTCACCCCCGATGGCGCGCCGTTTGGCATACTGCGTTCGACAAATTGCACATTGGCTAGCATTTCATCTAAGGCGATACCGGCATTTTCTACTTTAGTAATCGCGGTGGCAAATTGCGCTAGTGTAGTTTCATTGTTTAACAAACCGCTCGGGGTGTTAATAGGATCTGCCGGATCGAATGCCGTAGTCCATTGTGGATCAAGCGCAAACTGGAAGGCGAATTCTCTGAATAAATGAGCGGCAGCGCTGTTTTTATTCATAGTACCGTCCCATTTGGCTAAGGCGCTACAACCAGCACTGATGTCTTTACCGTTAACTAAGGTGCTGCCTTGTGCGGTGCAATAGCTCAGTAAGTCATTCAATACCGCTTCACCAAGGTAATTACGGTTACTCATTAACGCGGCTTCTACTTCCATTGGTGAAAACAGGCCATCGCTACCGGCCGCATCTGTTAACAAAGTATGAGCCATGCGAGAGCGCAAAGTTTGCTGGTTATTAACTTGGCCGTAAAGCGGTGAAACACCGGTAATTGGCATGCCAGCATTGGTTAGCCAAAAACTGTCATTAGAGTTTTGTACGTAATCAGTGCCTTGATATTTAGGTGCTTGCTCATAAGGCACCGCTCCTTCAAAGGCAAAAGCCGATAAATGCCCGGGTAAAATGGTAAAACCTGCCAATTGCTTGGCACCGATTAATAACGGGTTAGTGGTCAGTTGCTCAATCGCCGTAGCGCTTAAATTAGGCACGGTGGAATCGTCAATATAAAACACTTCACCGTTTTTATCTGCCGACATGGTATTGTTAAAAATCACGCCGTCATAATTTTGAAATGCTTGCTTAAATTCTTCGATATCACCAGCCAAGTTCATTGCCAACCAGTGATCGATAATATCGAAGTTCGCAGTATTGGCATCTTTAATGGCGTAAGCTGATGAAGCGTCCCATGCAAAATTACCCGGTACCACTATCATAGGGCCTTGAACGGTATGATAACTTTTCTTCGCAAGCTTGATAGTTTGCCCTGGGGCAACCGCAACATCAATGGTTAATTCGCGCATCTCTATTGGACGAGGTGCACCGTCGATTACTTGGCTTAAGTGGTCGCTACGTGTGCTATCTAAGGTTAACTGATAAACGACGAAATGTTCGGCGCTGGAGAAAGTATGAGTCCAGGCGACATTTTCATTAAAGCCGATATTAACTACTCCCGGCATGCCAGACAGTGAGCCGCCCATCACATTCATATAGCCTGGAATAGTGCTGTGAAATTGCCAGAATCGTAAATTACCCGAGTGAGGAAAATGCGGATTAGCCAGCACCATACCTTTACCATTTTCAGTTTTATCTTTACCTAAGCCCCAGCCGTTAGAGCCTAAATCATTGGGGTTTTTCTCCGGCATTTTAACTTTGGGGTTAAATTTCATTGCCTGAGCAGGCGCGACACCGGCTTTTGCATAAGGGAGATAGCTTTCGCCAGGGGGCGCGGCGACAAACATCGGCGCTAAAAAGTTAGCGGCACCCGGTAACAGCGCAACACCAAGCGAGTAGGTTAATACATCGACATCAGTGATCGCTTGCACCCAAGGCTGACCGGCGCAGGAAGCGTCGATCTCTGCACCGGTATCGGCTAAATAGCGGTTATAACCTTCAGCGTAACCTGCTAATAGCGCCTGACTGTTGGCAGACATGCCGCGAATGTTAGCTTCTGCTTGTTTTCTAATATCCAGCGCTAGATAACCAAAATCGCTGATCAAATGCTCTGAATCACCAGAACCCGGTACCATGTCGGGGCCAAAATATTTTGCCCGTTGAGAGTTAAACTTAAGGATTTGATCCGCTAATACACAAATATTGTCTTTTGCAAACGCGTAACCGACACCATAGGCCAAGCTCTGCAAGTTATCGGCGGTGACATGTGGCACACCATAGTCAGTCCAGCGAATATTGGCACTTAATATTCCATCATTGTCAAATGCCGGAATAGGATCATGTGTTGTTGGTGTCGTTGGTGTTTCTGGTTCCGGGGGTTGATAGCTTTCTGTAACGCTGTAGCTGTAATCATCACCACAAGCGATTAATACACTGGTTAATGCCAGTAGAGTGATTGGTTTTTTTAAACGAGTTGTAATAGGTTTCAAAATCAGCTCTCCGATGCTATTTATTATTGGTTGTTTTTTATCTGATCGTACCAGTTTTAGCACAAGAATTTTGTTTGTACAACCGTCTAATTGTTAGTGTTAAAGCTCTAGTTTTGTGAATTCCAGGCACTGGTCAGGCGGTTAATATTTACTAACAATTCGCTGATTATTCCAATAGTCGGCTTGATATAAGCTGTGAGTTGTTTATCGGTTAGTTTAAATTCTAAAGGTCAATTTTTACCAAGGAGTGTTAGTGAAAATAGTAGTGTTAGGTGGCGGCGTCGGTGAATTTTCTCTGTGCAAACTGGCTGTAAGAAAGTGACTACGAGCTGCGTGATTTTCCGCTGTTCTTCCAGCGAGTGAGCTTTTTCCTGAGGTGGCTGAGCAGGAAATGGTGACGGATATTTACTTAGCTATCCATTAGTTATTAAAGTTATTCTAATAAAGAAGCAAAAGTTTACTGTACTTTTGCTGTTAACTTGGTAGGATCGCGCTCAAACCAAGGGGTGTGCCGCTTTTTAAAGGTGGCGCTGAGAAATTTATACCCTTATTACCTGAAACGGATAATGCCGGCGTAGGGATGGTTGAATTAGCTTATCAATTAGCAGCAATGCTCTGTGATCTGGATGGCTAGTTTATTTATCTTCGTTGGCTTGTCTTAAGTGCACCATTAATTGGTATCAACGTGAGAGCCAAATGAAACTTGTCAAAACCCCAATCTCTATCGCTTTATTACTACATTTTACTCCGAGTTTTGCGCAGTCTCCTGCAACGGAAAATACCCAGGCGGCTGATGAGCAGGCCATTGAAGTGATCACGGTGAAATCGGGTTATCGCTCGAGTAATTTGCAGCAAACCGCCGCGTCTTTGTCTGTGTTAACCGAGCGAGAACTGGCAGCCCGTCATGCGCAAAACCTCGAAGAAGTGGTGGGCGCTGCCGCCAATGTTAACTTTTCCAGCGGTTCGCAGCGGGCGCGTTATTATCAAGTGCGTGGCATCGGAGAGCGCAGCCAGTTTCAGGAACCGATAAATCCGTCGGTTGGTATTATCTTGGACAATATCGATTTATCCGGCATCGGCAGTATTGCTTCTACTTTTGATATTGCTCAAGTTGAATTTTTCCGTGGGCCACAAGGCACGCAATTTGGTGCTAATGCGCTTGCTGGTTTGATGTATTTATCAAGTAATCAGCCGAGCGATCAGTTTGAAGGGGCGCTGAAATTAACCGCGGGTAATTATCATAGTTATGGTGCGGGCTTAATGCTTTCTGGTCCTGCGTCGGATAAAGTTAACTATCGATTTTCTGCCGAGCAATATTCAAGCGACGGTTTTGTTGAAAATACTTATCTTGATAAAGAAGATAGCAATAACCGTGATGAACTGACCTTGCGTGGCAAGTTGGCGATTGCCGCCAGTAAGCATTTGGCGATTGATTTAGCCTTTATCCATGCGGATTTTGACAATGGCTATGATGCGTTTTCTTTAGATAATAATCGTAACACTTTGTCTGATCAGCCGGGTTTCGATAAACAAGAAACCAATGCCGCCAGTGCCAAGTTTACCTATAGCAAGTTTAGTGGTGTTGACCTGGTGTCGATTTTCAGTGTTGCCGACTCAGATCTGGCTTATGGTTATGATGAAGATTGGAGTTATCTTGGCTTACATCCGTATGAGTATTCATCAACCGATTATTACTTACGTGATCGTACTAACTACACCGCAGAATTTCGTCTAGTTTCTAACAATCAAGCCAAGCTTTTTGCTAACACCACTGATTGGGTGCTGGGTGCTTATTTTAAGCGCGACAGCGAAGATTTAACCCGCCAGTACACTTATTTAACTGAAGATTTTTCTTCTGATTTTACTGCGAAAAATGTCGCATTTTTTGCCCAACTAGACAGTGAGTTAACGCAGAAAATCAGCTTAACCGCAGGTATTCGCGTTGAGCAGCGTAACAGTGACTATCATAACTCTAACGGTATCGCCTTTGCACCGGATGACACTATGACAGGTGGTAAGTTAGTGCTTGCTTATCAAATGAGCGACAGTGCCATGATGTATGCCGCGATTAATAAAGGCTTTAAAGCTGGTAGTGTTAATAGCAGTGGCAGTTTGTCAAAAGAACAGCGAGCTTTTAAACCTGAGTATTTATGGAACTATGAATTTGGTTTTAAGCGTTCCTTGTTAAACGGTGATGGCTTTTTTCGGGCGGCGGCATTTTATATGAAGCGTGATGACATTCAGATCAGTAGTTATCATTTAGAGCAACGCGATGACGGCAGCGCGGAATTCATCAGCTATTGGGATAACGCGGCGAAAGGTTATAACTATGGCGTAGAATTGGAAGCGGCCTGGCAGGCGACTCAGCAGCTGGAATATTATGCCAGCCTGGGGTTATTGGAAACTGAATTTAGCGGTTATCGTTATCAGGACGGTTCAGTGGAACAGGGACGAGATCAGGCTCATGCACCACAATATCAGTTTAATCTTGGGGTGAATTATTACTTAACGGATCACTGGCATATTAATGTTAATCTTGATGGCAAGGATCATTTTTATTTTTCAGACAGCCATAGTGAAAAAGCCGACAGTTATCTGTTAATGCATGGCTCACTCAATTATCAGCAAGCTAACTGGCAGTTGAAACTTTGGGCGCGTAATATTTTTGATAAAGAGTATCAGACCCGAGGTTTTTATTTTGGCAACGATCCACGAGATGGTTACAGCGATAAAGGTTATTATCAGTTAGGTGAACCTGCGGTATTTGGTGCTACCCTTAACTATCAATTTTAATAAACGTAAGGAGAACAGAAATGGATATTTCTATTGAGATCAGTTTATACCCTTTAGCTGAGCAACAGTTTAAGGCGGAAATTTGGGCGTTTATCAAACGATTAAGAGCGGTTGATGGCTTACAAGTGATCACGAATGGCATGAGTACTCAGGTGTTTGGTGAATATGATTTAGCGGTAGCTAAAGTGATGACTGAAATTAAACAAGTGCATGAGACGTTAGATGCCGCGGTATTTGTTTGTAAATTTATCGGTGGTAACCGCAGCCAGGCGGAAGCGGAGCATTAATGGCGGATACTATAGCCTATTTTAGCCAGTTGCCGCTTTGGGAATGGATCGCGGTCATTAGTGCGCTGCTCTATGTGCTACTGGCGGCGCGAGAAAGTATCTGGTGTTGGCCAGCCGCTCTGATTAGCACGGTTATCTATACCGTGATTTTCTATGATGTTTACCTATGGATGGACAGCCTGCTGCAGCTCTATTATTTAATTATGGCGTTATATGGCTGGTATTGCTGGCAAAGTCTGAGGCAGCTTAATCATCGCGCCGTGCATATTCAGCGCTGGTCATGGCAACGCCATGTTAAGGTACTGGTTGTCTTATCGCTAATTTCTGTGAGCTTGGGCTGGTTGATGGCAACTTATACCCCGACGCATTTTCCATATCTGGACTCGGCTACTACTGTGTTTGCGGTGTTTGCCACCTATTTAGTCGCACAAAAAGTACTGGAAAATTGGCTATACTGGATTGCTATTGATGCGGTATCCATTTATTTGTATCTGGCAAAAGATCTGCAACCGACAGCGGTGCTTTTTGTGCTATATGTGGTGATGGCGGTTTATGGTTATCTCCAGTGGTCAGTAAGGCTTCAACAAGATACAGAACGCAGCCACGCCCTGGCCTCAAAATGAGTTTAACTGGTCGCCAATTACCTGCGGAGATTTCACAGCTTGGCTGTTTTCACGGCAAAGTCTCTCAGGTAATTGATATCGCCCAAGGGCTAAGCCATTATTGCTATCAGGTGCAATGCCAGGATATCAAAACCGGGCAAGTAGAACGCTATTTCGTTAAATACCTTGGTGATCATCAGCACAGCGCGGCAAACGAGCGCAGCTCAATGCAGCTTGCCTCAAACGCGCAGATCAGTCCAAAGCTGATCTATAGTGATGGCCGCTGGTTGGTGACTGAATTTATTCAGGGTGAAACGTTATTGAGTTGCTCGTTTACACCTGCAGATAAGCTTGCGCTTGGCGCAAAATTATTAGTCCGTTGTCACCAGATTACTCTAAATCATACGATTAGCAGCTTATCTATTAGTGAGATTATTCATCGGCAATTACAGCAGCTGCACCTGACAAATGATCTGCATCAGATCCTGGTCTCGGTTATTCAACGAGTGACAGGTTTTAAGGAAGCTGGTGATAAGGTGTTGTGTCACGGTGATGCTAATTTCTCCAATATTTTGGTCGATAGCCGTGGTCAGGGCAGGTTGATCGATTTTGAATGTGCATTTATCGGCTATCGGGAATTTGATCTGGCGATGTTGCTCGCGATCAATCAGTTGCCATTACAGCAACTAGATAAATTGACCGAAATTTATCAGTTATCTGGTAGCGCGGTTATCGACAAGCCATTGGTGAATCACTATTTGAAAGCTTGTTATCTGATTAATGGTTTATGGTTTTATCACTACGCAGTTAATCATGCGGAGCGCGCAGAATATCATCGCTTAGCAAAACAGCAATTCCAGCGCTTTGATCGCCTCGAGTGTGTGCCACAACAATTAATATCTTTACTTTTTGCATAGAAGCCTCTATTAGTTATTGCTTGTTTTTTGATCTCGCCCAAGCTTAACTGCTGTTTTTAGTTGCTCAGTAAATGCTTCACTATACTTAAAACAGGTATGCCAATTAGCTAGCTGGAGATGGTTGTATTGATATCTTTAGGCAATATATTGCAGTTTAATAGACAATGCTTTTACAAATTAATAGGTAATGTGATGATAAAGTCAGTTAGCTGTTATCTGTTATGTTTGTTGATATCTGCTCAGGCTCTTGGTGCAGAAGCTTTGTCGTTAATTGCATCGGATAATAACTCATTTGAAGTCAGCTATAGTTATCAGGGAAAACGCTATATTTTTCCGGCAACGCTCGATGGTGACACCTATGTATTTAATGCTAAAAGCGATAAGGTGCTTAACATTGCGACGCTTGATTGGCCACCTTATGTTGGACAAAAATTGTGTAATCTGGGCTGGAGTTTGCAACTCGCGGTTGCATTGTTAACCGCTAAGAATTATCAAGTAAAAGTCTCTTTTTTCCCCTGGGCTAGGGCGGTGGCCATGGTGGAATCCGGGCAGATGGAAATTTTGTTTCCCGAATATTTTATTGAAGACGGCGCCCCTTCAGATATTTATCCTAATATTAAGCGTCGCGAGTTGTTAGTTGAGTCTAATGAGATGCTTGGCGGTAATATTTCGCTGTTTAAATGGCATACCAGTGACTTTGAATTTAATGGCAATTTAAAAGTCATTGAGGACATGGTAGTCGGGGTTGTCAGAGGATATCAAAATACTCCTGAATTTGATGCCATGATGGATAAAGGGCTGATTAAGGTGATTGAAGCAGTCGATGATGCGCAATTACTTAAGTTGTTAATGGCTCGGCGGGTGGATTTAATCATAGGTGATTCGCAGGTTTTTCATTATGAGATCCAGTCATCTGACTTTAGTATCCAGGAAAAGCAAATGTTGCGGGCGGGCATGATTGAACTGCAGCCGGCATTGAAATATAACCATTTATACTTTGCGATTTCGACTAAATATTCCAAGTGGAAGCCATTACTTGAAGATATTAATTTAGCGTTAATTGAATTTGAAACGTCAGGCGAATTGTTGAATATTTTTCAACGCGGCAGTCGTTGTGATAACCACTAAATTTCTCTACTCGGTTTATTTGTGTAGTAAAGCGGCTTTAATTCGTTGTGGAACATTTTCAGCTATAGCGGCTATTAATACCAAACTGCATAAAGATTTGGTCAATTAGCGATCACTGTTGCTAGGGGCAGCAATCAGTAATTTGAGGCTTCAGCGTAACCTTTTATCACAAGCTCTTTGGCAGCTTTCCAGATCATTAAATAGAAAAACATTCTGGCTATTACGGTATTTCTGCTTTATTAGTCTTATCTGAGCTCGACTACAATGATAAAAACAACGCATTTGGCAATTATGCTCATTTTCCCAGTGTATAAAGGAGGAAATAATTTGATTGGCTCCTGGCGTAGACAATTGCCATTCATTCATATCCATGATTCGCGCCCATCTAAGGTTTTTACTTATGAAGTTTTTTGTAATGATATAACTCATGGTATCTACAAAATATCTAGCCTGTTCATCGTTCCATCCTCCAAAGATTTTGCATGAAAGAATCCTTTCTTGCTGGGCTAATATAAAATTTCCATGAGGATTGAAATTACTTGCGGTAAACATAGCGGAACCCTCCTGCGGGAAAGGTGGCTCTTTGGCCACCTTTTAATGATTAACGGGTTACGAAGCCACCATTAATAAATAGTGTTTGCCCAGTAGTCCATTGAGCTTCTTCTGAAGCGATAAACTTAACAAATGGAACAATATCTTCGATTTTACCTAACCGGTTAGCTACGCTTGCAGCGCTTAAATAAGCAACTGATTGTTCATTTTCTTCACCGTGGAAGAATTCAGTATCGACAGGTCCCGGACAGACAGTGTTTACAGTTACACCTTTTGAACCAATTTCTTTTGCGAGTGCTTTGGTGAAATCTTCTAAAGGAGCCTTTGAGCCAGCGTAAAGTGAGTAGTAGCCAGTAAAAGCACCTAAAAGTGAAGTTCCCATATTGATAATTCTGCCGTTGTCTTCAATATGTTTAGCGGCTTCTTGCATTACAAAAAATGCTGCTTTGGTATTTATATTAAATAATTGGTCAAAGTCATTTTCTGTATATTCAGTAAATGGACGCTTGATTACTTTACCTGCGTTGTTAATAACAATATCAATACGCCCAAAAGCTTCTTTAGCTTGAGAGAATAAGTTTTGCACATTACTTGGTTGTGATAATTCGCCTTGAACTAATAACGCTCGTTGTCCTGCTTGTTCAACCAAGCCAGCGGTTGTTTCAGCATCACTTGCTGACGTATCACTATTGTAATGAACTATAATATCGCAACCAGCTTTTGCTAGCGCCTCGGCAAATGCTCTCCCCATATTGCGAGCAGCACCTGTAATTAAAGCAACTTTACCGTTAAATTGATTAGTCATGATTGAGTCCTCGTAGTTTTTATGACGATTCAAATATAGACTTATTGCATATAATCTGGGAATGTATATAAAATTCATTTAATAGGTGCAAAAAATGCAATAAGTAGAGTTATGAAAGAGATAACGAATGAACAACTTTATTTAAAAGTGGTCGAAGCAGGGAGTTTTAAAAGAGCGGCCGAGCAACTCAATACAGATCCATCATCTGTCAGTAGAAGAATTTCTAGCTTGGAGAAACGATTGGGTATCAAATTGGTTGCGCGTTCCACTAAACGATCCGTGCCTACGGAGGCTGGCCAGCAATATTATGTTGGATTAAAAAAGCTATTAGACGAGAAACAGTCATTAGAGAGTTTAATATGCGGCACCGTTAATGAGCCTTCTGGCATATTAAGAGTCGCTGCTCCGCATGACTTTGGATGCCACTTTGTGGTGCCTGTACTAGAACAAATGACAGACGAGTTTCCAGACTTAACAGTAGAATTATTGCTAGGAAGTCAATTTGAAGATTTGAAATCACAAGGAATTGATGTGGCAATTAGAATAGGGGAACTGCCTAGTTCTAGCCTTATTTGTCGTAGGATTGGTAACGTACCAAGGGTGATGATCGCCTCGAAAGGTTATATAAATAAGTATGGTCTTCCTACGGATATTAAATCTCTATCTAAGCATAACTTTATTTTCTATAAAAAGTCTTTGCATGGCACTCCAGTTTCGGTAGAAGGCTATAAAATTGAGATGCAAGGTAACTTTACTGTGAATAGTGTTAGTGCAGTGAAGCAACTCGTTTTAGATGATAAAGGGATACACATAGGGCCTAAGTGGGCATTTAAACAAGAGCTAAACAATAAACAAATTATTCAATTGCTACCAGAGGTAAAACTAACGAGTTTTCCTGTTCATGCTTTATATATATCTAGAACTTTCTTGCCCGCAAAAGTAAAACAGTTTATTCAAAAGCTAGTTGATAAATATCACGGCAATGAATTTCACTAAATATCTCCTTAGATGCTAACCTTACTATTCTTGACCATCTATTTTTAGACATATGTGATTGTCAGGTTTGATGAATCCCTGACAATGCAAGTTAAGATGTATTAAGACACATCTTGTGACACTTCTTTTGGTTGGTGCAGTTAAATAATCTTAATTAATTGCTTAAATTTTATACAAAACACGATATGATTTTTTAAATCCCCATCACTAAGGATCTGCTATGCGAAGTAGAAAAATTATCGTTAGCTTATGGTTAACTGTGTTGTTTAGCACCCAGTTATTTGCGATTGAAGTGTTCAACTGCGATACACCTGCCTGTCAAAGCCAGTTTAAGCAGTATAAAAAGTTTGCTAAAAATGGCAGTCCGGACGCTCAGGAAATCTTGGGTTATCTCTATTTGAATGGTTATGGCGTTGCAGTAGATACTGAGATGGCGAGTCGCTGGTTTAAGAAGGCGGCGAATCAGGGGCAAGCAGGCGCTAAGGCATCGCTGGCATTTATGTATATTCGTGGGCAAGGGAAGAAACAGGATGTTGAACGTGGTGTCAATATGCTGGCAAAACTGGCGAACAATAAAGTGCCTCAGGCGGCAACCCAGCTTGGCATTTTATTTGCTCAGGGACAATATGTGGCGCAGGATTACAAAATGGCGGAGCAATGGTTGATGCAGGCGATTGCCGGTGGTGAGCAAAAAGCCATTTTAATGCTCGGTTTAATCTATCAGTATGGCTTAATCGGAGAGCCGAAACTTGCAGACGCAAAAATGCTCTATCAACATATTGCAAAGAATAATGAAATAGCCGCTAGGCAGTTACAGGAACTAAGTACTGTCGATGTTGAAAGTACGGTATCAAAGGAGCAAGTAATTGATATTTTTAATCTCATCAACAATGAGCAAGCTGTTGAGCGGATAGAAGTCGTCAATAATATCGATAGCTTTTTAACTGATAACCTGGCGTTTATTAAGAGCCAGGGTATTTATACTTCATCCAGTACCGGCTCGAGGTTAAAGGGCAAACGCTGCAATGATAATGTTAATTGTAAGGCCGCGATTAATGCCCAGGACAAGTTTAATATTATCAACTTCTGGCAAGGGTTAAATACTATTAAGCCGTATGTCAGACAAGGCGGTTTGCAGTAGTATTTAACCTTAGATTTGCGCGAAGCTGACTATCCTTGTTAATTATTACCTGGCAATAGTTAACCGTGAATATGGGGTTAAAAACGACGCTGACCTGAACTTGGCTTAGCGTCGTTTTGTTTTGCAGGTTAGATAAATCAGGCTTTTTCAGAGACTAATTCATTGCTGAATCTATGATCGGTCACTTTACCCATCTGCAATAGGCTTGGCAGAAAAATTAGGGTAAATATGGTACTAATGCTCATGCCGCCGACAATAACCGCTGCTATGCCGCGATAGAGCTCTGCACCGGCACCAGGGATTAATAATAACGGTAACATGCCACAAATACTGGTTAAGGTACTCATTAAAATTGGGCGTAACCTCAATCTTACCGCCTGCTGTACGGCATCATGACGCGACAAGCCTTCGCTTTCTCCCATGCGGGTTTGATAGACCAGTAAAATCGCATTATTGACTACCAGACCGAGTAAGATAATAAAGCCGATCATCGTCAGTAAATCCAGGGGTTGGAAGATTATTAAGTTGGTCAGCTGCAAGACCGCAATGCCGCCAACGGTTGCTAACGGAATGGTAAAAAGTACCAATAAACTGTCTCTGAACGAGCGGAATAACGCCGACATTAATAAATAAAGAATGATCAGTGCGAGCACAAAGCTTTGACTCATATTGGCCAACGCTTCGGTCAGTGCTTCCGCGGAG
>CAZUHQ010000079.1:0-16639 GCA_964620605.1 uncultured Thalassotalea sp. | reverse complement strand
TTTGAGTATTTGATCACAAATTGCGTCTCAATGAAATCTCATGATCTTACCCTGGGTAACATAGCAGTTCAGTTGTGTCGGGTGAAAATCATCGATTATGATGTTAAAGCTGACAGACTTCAGTGAGTCGTATTGATAAACCGTTTCAGCATTGTGCTCTGCGTTTTCGATAACCAGAGGTAAGGAAGCAAACTTGTCTTTTAAACTGGTGATTTTATCGTAGGGTTGAGAAACCGGAAATCTCGGTACCCGGGTTAATATGGTTGCCAGACCAACCGCACCACTTTGCTGAGAAAACGCAATAAAATCATGTTCTGAAACTAATTGTTCTATTGCTGGTGTGTATTCGCCATAAGGATAAGCGAGGTAGCGCCAGCTTTGGCCGGTTTTTTCTTCAATTATTTGCTCTGCTTTGAGCAGTAGCTTCCCTTGTTTGTTTAGCCATTCTTGCTCTGTAGTATCTGATGGTGTTCTGGCAAGCGAGTCGTGATGAAAGCCGTGATTGGCGATGATCACACCAGTGTCTGCCATGGCTTTTAATTGCTGCCACGAGAGATAATTTGCCCGCCCTTGGTTTACTATGCCGGGGTTAACGAAAATCGTGAACGGATAACCAAAGCGATCGAGGATAGGTTTTGCTTGCAGTAATATATCCAGGTAAGCATCGTCAAAGGTGATAGCGATAGTTTTATCGACAATTGGCTGTTGTTTTTTGATGCTGTTCATGATTTCCGATAAGGTAACCACCTGATAACCATTGTCGGCGAGGTATTGCATATGCGCTTCGAATTGTAGTGGTGAAATGCTGGTGCTGGCCGGTGTATCAGTGCTGACATGGTGATATTGCAAGATAACAGCAGCTCTAGTGGATAAGGAAAAACACAACAGTGTCAGGGTAAGCAGCAGGTATTTTTTCATAGCAAGTGATCAATTATTGAATCTACTTGGTATTATATAAGTTTATAAAAACCGGTGTGGCATTTTTTGAAGAATAATCTCCATTATCAGCTATTCGCCATCGCATTACCGATGATTTTGTCCAATATTACCGTGCCTTTGCTAGGCCTGGTGGATACCGCGGTGATCGGCCATCTCGATCAAGCCTATTATTTAGGTGCCAGTACGGTTGGCGCGACCGTTATTTCTGCCGTTACCTGGCTTTGTGGCTTTCTGCGTATGAGTACTACGGGGCTAGCTGCTCAGGCTTATGGCAAACAAGATCTGACACTAGGAACATTAGTGTTAGGACGAGGGCTAATTGTCGCCTTGTTAATTGGTTTGCTGGTATTAATAGTGCAATCGCCTTTTCTTCAATTTGCCATTGAACTCTCTGGTGGCTCTACCGAGGTGCAATACTATGCTAACCAGTACAGTGCTATTCGGATCTGGGGAATACCGGCTGCTCTCGCCAATTTAGTGGTACTTGGCTGGCTGCTTGGCAACCATAATGCCAAAGTTGTCATGTGGCTGTTGATTTTTACTAATCTGGTCAACCTAATGCTGGATCTGCTGTTTGTGCTTTATTTTCAATGGCAGGTTGCGGGGGTTGCTTATGCCAGTTTGATTGCCGAGTATTCGAGCCTAATCGTCGGGCTTTGGCTGATTGCCAGAAAAATTAAACCACTATCGAGCCGATTGTTAGCTCAGTTAAAGCAGCAGCTATTAGCGCATCAGGCGCTGATCAGCTATTTTAAGCTTAATCGTGATATCGTGCTGAGAACCTTGTCGCTACAGCTTTGCTTTATTTTTATCACCTTTCAGGGAGCAAGGTTAGGCGATACTGTGGTGGCGGCCAATGCCATTTTAATGAATTTTTTATTGTTTATTTCTTTTGGCCTCGATGGCATAGCGAATGCGGCAGAGGTCATGGTAGGTAAAGCGAAAGGCGCGCAGGATAACGCTAGCTTTAAGCGGATAGTGAATGTGAGTTTGTGGTGGACTTTAGTGTTCGCACTCGCTTATTGCTTGCTGTTCTTTATTGCCGGTCATTATTTGATCCGTTTGATTTCTTCAATTGATGCTGTGGTGAATTTTGCCGAGCAATATCTATTATGGGTCGTCTGGTTACCCTTGATTGCCTGTTGGAGTTATTTGTTTGATGGCATATATATTGGGTTGACGCAAGCGAGAGTGATGCGCAATAGCATGATAGTTTCAACCTTTGGTTGTTTTTTCCCGCTATGGTGGCTATTTCAGGACTTGGGTAACCACGGCTTATGGTTGGCGTTTTGCTGTTTTATGGCTGCACGGGGTATCACTTTGGCTTGGCATTTCAGGACTAAACTTTGGCATAGTGCTACCTGTAGTTGATCAAAAAAGCCAAACTATTAGTTGAGTTTGGCTTTTTCTTTAGTGCTTTATTATTCGACGCTTAGTAGTATGAATGTTCACCACGTTGGTGCTCTGTCATATCGCGAACCCCTTTGATTTCATCGCCCATAATTTCTAATAACTGCTTTTCGATACCGTCTTTCACGGTCACATCAATTTGGCTACAACCGTTACAACCGCCACCAAATTGCAATACCGCGTAACCGTCGTCGGTAATTTCCATTAGCGTACATTCGCCGCCGTGACCTGCCAACTGTGGATTGACTTCCGCTTTTAAGAAATAATCAACTCGCTCAAATAACGGCGCATTATCTGCTACTTTACGTAATTTGGCGTTCGGTGCTTTTAACGTTAACTGTGAGCCCATTTGATCTGTGGTGAAGTCGATTTCTGCTTCTTCGAGAAATGGTTTGCTGTCGGCGTCGATATAGGCAGAAAACTGCTCAAAAGGAATTTCCAGATCTTCAGGTTCTACCGCTTCAGGCGGGCAGTAAGAAACACCACATTCAGCGCTTGCGGTACCTGGGTTAACAACGAATACACGGATATTTGTGCCTTCGGCTTGTTGAGCTAATAGCTTAACAAAATGAGCCTGTGCTGATTCTGAAATTGTGATCATGATAGAAATTCACTCTTAACTGCATTAAAAATTGACTAAACACCCCTAGTGTTTAGATACTTGACCAAATTAGTCAAGTATGGCTATTTTACTCCGCTTGGCAGTGATGTGCTAGTGATCTGGTAATAAAAAGCGCGATATCATCAGAAATTGCGCATTAGATCAATGTTAAGGGCTGGCTGACAGCTCAAGAGTTTGCTATTTTGACCGCATTAATAGCTAAGTTGATTGTGAGCCAGGAATTTTTATGGGTTATCGCTTAATGATACGTGTCTTTGTTATTTTCCAATTATTTATTTTGTCTGCCGTGGCGGCGACGGTTGAACAATATCTGCCAAAAGAACAGCAATATGATCAAGAGTTTATTAAGCCGGAGCAAAGTTTGGGCTTTGGTTTGGGTGAACGTCATATCCGTCATGATCAACTGGTACACTATTTAGAAGGTTTGGCGCAGCAATCACCACGTATTCAGTTAACTAATATCGGTTACACCAAGGAAATGCGTAAGCAGCTGCTGTTAACGATATCTGCGCCGGAAAATTTAGCGAAATTACCTCAGTTATTACAGAATCGAAATAATACCGATGCAGCTCAGCCTCTGGTGATCTGGCTCGGTTATTCTGTCCATGGCGATGAAACCAGTGGCAGTAACGCCGCATTAGCTATTGCTTATTATCTGGCGGCGAGTATGGATAAATCAGTAGAGCAAATGCTGAGCGATAGTATTATAGTGATCGAGCCAAGCGTTAACCCCGACGGTATGGATCGTTTTGTTAACTGGGTGAATACTTATCGTGGCACAACGGCAAATGCTGATCCTAATCATATCGAACATCATCAGGGTTGGCGCACCGGACGAACCAATCACTTTGGTTTTGATCTTAACCGGGACTGGCTGTTAGTGACCCAGCAGGAAACGAAAAATCGCCTGCGTTATTTTCATCAATATCAGCCCGATGTTTTAGGGGACTTTCATGAAATGGGGGCGAACGGCAGCTATTTTTTTCAGCCGGGAATTCCTACCAGAACTCATCCGTTAACCCCGAAACGCAATACCGAATTAACTCAGTTGTTGGCGACGTTTCATGCCAAGGCATTAGATCAGGACAATCGCCTGTACTATAGCCAGGAAAGTTTTGATGATTTCTATTATGGCAAAGGCTCAACTTATCCTGATATTAACGGTGGCGTTGGGATCTTGTTTGAACAGGCCAGTAGTCGAGGTTTTGTTCAGGAATCCGTTAATGGTTTATTGACCTTTGAATATGGTATTCAAAATCATGTTTATACCTCGTTATCTACTATTAACGGTGCCTGGCAAAATAAACAGCAGTTTAAAGCATATCGCCGCAAGTTTTATCAGGAGGCGCTGGATGAGGCGAGAGAGCAAAGGGTAACAGGCTACTTGTTAACCGAACAAAATGATAGTTACCGCTTTAACCATTTTTTATCGACGTTAAAACAGCATCAAATTGAGGTTTACCCATTAACCGAAGATTTTCGCTCGGACGGTAAACTTTTCCAAAAAGAGAACAGTTATTATCTGCCCCTGGTGCAAAAACAGTATCGGGTGATCCAGGCGCTGTTTAATCAGGAGCAGCAATTTCAGGATAATACATTTTATGACGTCTCCGGCTGGACTATGCCGTTGGCAATGGATATTAATTTTCAGCCGGTTAAACGCACCTGGGGATTAGATATTGCGAAAACACCGTGGCAAATGCCGGCAAAGCACAATATCAACATAGATCAACAGGCATATGCCTATGCATTTGAATGGCATGACTTTTTAGCGCCAAAATTATTGAATCAGTTATTAAATCATGGCGTACAGGCGAAAGTTGCCAACCGTTCATTTACTGCGCAAACCATAACCGGGGAGAAAAGTTTTGCTGCAGGCAGTATCTTGATACCTGCCGCTATTCAACAGCAAGCACAATGGCGAGCTATTGTTGCCCAGACTGCTCAGCAGAGCCAGATCAAGGTGTATAGTATTACTACCGGCCTGACCAGCAAAGGAATCGACCTTGGGTCAGGTTCGATGCAAAAAATTGAACCGGTAAAAGCCTTGCTGATTGGTGGTAAAAACAGTTCACAATATGAAGCGGCGGAAGTCTTGTATTATCTGGATGAGCTATTGGGTATTCCGGTGACTGTGGTTGAACAGAACAGATTATCAGAGATTGACTTAGCCCAATACAGCCATTTATTGATGATTGACGGCGTTTATCAACGCTTATCTAAAGCTACAGTCGGCAACATAAAAGCCTGGTTGAAAAATGGTGGTGTGGTGTTTGCGCAAAAACGTGCAGGAGCCTGGCTAGCTGAACAGGAAATTGTCACTGCCAAGTTTGTTAGTAAAGAAGGTATTAATGAGCTGTTTGATACCGATGGCTTAAGGTATCAGGATAAAGAGCGGTTGGCTGCACGAAAACGCATTGCCGGAGCCATTTTTGAGAGCGAACTGGATTTATCTCATCCGTTAACTTATGGCTACACCGATAGCCAATTACCCTTGTTTCGCAACTCCAGCCTGATCATTGACAGTTATAATCAACCATTTGTTACCGTTGCAAGTTATAGCGCAACACCCTTGATGAGTGGTTTTACCGATCAAACCTTAGTTAATCGTATTGCGCGCAATCCGGCGATTGTTGCTCATAACTATGGCAAAGGCCGGGTGATCGTCAGTCTGGATGATTTAGTATTTCGAGGTTACTGGCTCGGCAGCGCAAAAATACTGGCAAATAGCCTGTTTTTTGCCAAAGCCTTTAACACGCCAGTTCAATGATCAGGTAGGAATAGATAGCGCCAGAGTTAACACGGTAACTTGCTCTACCCCGGCGCGTTTTAATAATTTGCAGATGGCATTAACTGTGGTTCCCGTGGTGATCACGTCATCTAGTAATATCACTCGTGACGGTAATGGCTGTTTGTGATTGTTGAGGCTAAATGCCTGATTGATGTTTTTTCGCCGCTGCCGTCCACTTTGCCCAACCTGGCTTGGTGCCGATTTACTACGAGTTAACAGTTCAGGGTGATAATCCAACTGACTATATTTGGCCAATGATTTTGCCAGCAAGTGCGCCTGATTATAGCCTCGGCTTTGCCATTTGCTGATATGAGTTGGTACCGATACTAGTGTAGTGCCACAATGATCATCAGGTAATTGCCGCCATAACTGATAGAGCAAAAAACCGAGTAAATCAGCCAGTTCGAAACGGTTGTGATATTTCAGCTGCTTTAATAATGAGTCTATCGGCCACAGGTAAGGGGTGACTGTTAACAGCTGGTCAAAGTGTCGCTTGGGAAATAATTTATCTATTACCGGCCAGTTCAGCAGGTCAAACCGACAATCAGCTAAGTGAAAGCGCGGTAAATCGGCATCACAGTATTGGCATAGTAAGGGATGAATTAATGCCGAACCCTGGCATAACTCGCAGCAACTGGCCATCAGTTTAGTTTGCAAAAATAGCTGCTCAATAGCGGTGATTTTGCCTGTAGGATATCGTAATTTTTGTTGGTTGAGCAATTCCATTTGCTTTGACCTTTCTATAAACTGGCGCTTTTTTGTATCTAAGAAAAGCATGGCAGAAATGTTAAAAATAGCGAATGTCGGCAATGAAACTGGCACGCCCTTGGTTTTTATTCATGGCTGGGGGCTAAATTCTGGCGTATGGCAGCCACTAGTTGAGCAATTACAAGCAGATTTTCAGGTAATCACCCTTGATATCCCAGGCTTTGGTAGTAATGCCGCCATGGAGCTGACGCCATACACTATTGAGCATATCGCCCAGAAAATTACCGAATCAATTGCTCAACCTGCTATTTTTATCGGCTGGTCACTTGGTGGTTTAATTGCCAGTGAAATAGCTCTTCGATACCCAGATAGAGTGAAAGGACTAGTGACAGTTGCCAGTACGCCTTATTTTGTTAAGCAAGCGGATTGGCCGGGTATTGAGCCTGATGTACTCAAACTATTTCATCGCCAGCTGGATCAGGATATTAAAAAAACCATCGATAGTTTTTTAAAAATTCAGGCGATGGGTAGTCCTCATGTTCGTCAGGATATTAAGCAAATTCGCGACTTAGTGATGCAATATCCTATGCCATCGGCACAAACGCTGGATTTGTCACTAAGCTTTTTAGAGCGGGTTGATCAACGGGCTGTTTTGACAAACATTAGCGCTCCATTTTTGCGCATTTATGGCAAGTTAGACGGCTTAGTGCCTAAGGCGGCGATCCCATTAATTGATGATTTAGTTCCTAACAGTGAAAAGTTGATCATAGAGCAAGCATCACATGCACCTTTTATTAGCAATTTACCCTTATTTATTCAGTCATTGCGACGGTGGATAACTTCATTGCGATAAGCGTGAAAGCTTTACATTTACCTGCTTTTGATTAATAATTAATCAGGTAACTTTGAACAATATCCGTAGTAAATACAATGTTTGCTAATGCATTGTTAAGATATTAAGAGGTGATAAGCGTGGAAATTCAATCTGCCTTTAATTCAGGCGTGCAAGGCTTTAATAAAGCGACCGAAACGGCGAATCAGGCGGCCGTAGATATTGTTGAAGCGACGACCTTTAACGCTGAAGATGATTCTCAGGTGAGCGGTTCTTCGGCGCAAACAAGCGTTTCAGCAGAGCAAACACCTAATTTAAATCAATCAATTGTTGAATTAAAAGTCGCCGAGCATCAGGCAAAAGCGTCTGCGGAAGTGATAAAATCTGCGGATGAAAACTTGGGTACCTTACTTGACGTCAGGGTCTAAGTGATATTGCTATGAACATTACGCCGCATGCGCCAACCATTCCCATTCCTACGGTAACTAATCCCGCTACCGAAGCCTTGCGTCGTGAAAATCATCAAAGAGAAGTGATCACTCAACCTGCTGCGGTATCACAATCTGCGGCTGAGAAGGGAGTTGCTTCTGAGCGAGAACGTGCTAAATCGCCGGCTCAGCAAAATGAACAAGTGGATTTTGCTGACATTCAGAAAAAAGCGGAACGGCAAAACTCTACGATAAATGATGATCAGGAATCAGAAGATCAAACTTCAGAGCAGTTCGCTAATAATAAACAACAGACTGAAAATACTGAGAAATCAGCAGTAGATACCAGTGAGCAGGAAACAGATCCAGCGGTTGAGCAGAAAATTAAAGAGCTTAAGCTTAGAGATCAAGAAGTACGAACTCATGAGCAGGCTCATGCATCAGTAGGAGGCGCAGCTACAGGGTCGCCATCTTTTACTTATGAAGTCGGGCCCGATGGTAAGAAATACGCAGTTGAGGGGGAAGTCTCCGTCGACGTTTCAGTTGTTAACAATGATCCTCGCGCCACTATTCGTAAGATGCAAAACGTTTATAAAGCGGCATTGGCTCCGGTAAATCCGTCAGCTCAAGATCGTAAAGTGGCAAATTCTGCAGCCCGTGCGATAGTTGAGGCACAAGGTGAATTGTTAAATGAAGCTAGAGGCGTTGAATCGAAAAAAAGCCAATCACAGGCGCGTCGGCGTGAGCAATTTGATCAGCAAAGTGACGTTAACAGTGGTAATGAATTTGACCAATTTATTAATAAGACTCTGGCTTCACAAGAAGAAATTGTACCGACCAGAACACAGGAAATTGAAGAAAGAGCATTACGTATCGAAAGCTTTTATGGTAATATTAACCAGGCCTACGAGCAGCCGGCAAAGTATCAGTTTGAGTTAACCGCTTAGCTGCCAAATTAACTATTTTCACAAAACAAAAAGCCCGCTTTATATTAAAGCGGGCTTTTTGTTTTGTGCAGCTCATTGGTATAAAAAACAGAACTAAATGCCATAATCCTGGCGATATTGCTTGATACTTTGCAAGCTGTCAGCCATATCGGGTTGTTCTTCCAGATAACGGATCAAATCGCCTAAGGTGACAATGGAAATCACTTTAGTGCCGAAATCGCGTTCTACTTCCTGAATCGCCGAAAGTTCACCTTTACCTTTTTCCTGACGATCTAATGCGATTAATACACCTGACAGCTGTGCGCCATTGGCTTTAATGATTTCCATCGACTCGCGAATCGCGGTACCGGCGGTGATAACATCATCCACCAGCATCACTTTACCTTCCAGTGCTGAACCAACTAAATTGCCGCCTTCACCGTGAGTTTTCGCTTCTTTACGGTTAAAACAGTAAGGAATATCTATATCATGGTGATCGGATAGCGCTACGGCTGTGGTAGTGGCAATTGGAATGCCTTTGTAAGCCGGGCCAAATAGCAGATCAAATTCGATATTGGCATCAACCAGCGCAGCGGCATAAAAGCGGCCTAAACGGGCAAGGTCACGACCGGTGTTAAATAAACCTGCATTAAAAAAGTAAGGGCTAGTGCGGCCTGATTTTAAAGTGAATTCACCAAAACGTAATACTTGTTTTTCCAGGGCAAATTCAATGAACTCACGTTGATAATCTTTCATTATCTGCTCCTTAGCTTAATGCCGATTTTTGAATGTCGAACAATTCGTTGATCGCGTGCTTGGCCAGGGTCATCATTTCCTGCATTTCATCGAAGCTAAAGGGTTCTTCTTCCGCGGTGCCTTGTACTTCAATTAACTTGCCGGTATCTGTCATCACAACATTCATATCGGTTTCGGCGGCTGAATCTTCAGGATAGTCCAAGTCGGCTACTGCTGCGCCCTGATAAATACCAACAGAAATCGCGGCAATCATGTGTTTTAACGGATTGGTTTTGATGATCTCTTTAGCGCGCATATAGTTTAATGCGTCAACTAAAGCAACGCAGGCTCCAGTAATAGAAGCTGTTCGGGTACCGCCATCAGCCTGAATCACGTCACAATCAATACTAATAGTGTTTTCGCCTAGGGCGTTTAAATCAACGGCGGCACGTAACGCACGTGCGATCAGGCGAGAGATTTCCAGAGTACGGCCACTTTGCTTACCACTGGCGGCCTCGCGTCTCATTCGGGTGTGAGTTGAGCGTGGCAACATGCCATATTCCGCGGTAACCCAGCCTTTACCTTGACCTTTCAAAAAGCGAGGCACACCTTCTTCAACTGAAGCGGTACAGATGACTTTGGTTTCACCAAATTCAATTAATACCGAGCCTTCTGCATGAGAGGTAAATTGACGGGTGATGGTTACGGGACGAATTTGACCTAATGTTCTGCCACTTGGACGCATGGTTTAATCCTTATCAGTAAAATAATTGTGCGCATTATAGTCGGATAAGGGCAATATTGACATAATGGCTTTAAAGAATTTTGAAATATAGTCAGTGTTTAGTAGGTCATGTTTAGCAGGCTATAGATTATGGGTTTGACAATGAAATTAGCAGGATATTTTCTGGGGATTGGATTAGCTTTTTTAGCCTTACCTTTTAGTGTTGAAGTTAGCGCTGAGCAGGCTGTTGTTGCTGATTTACCTAAATACAGCAAAATGTATGACGATCAGGCTGATCCGTTTAAAGATGCGGCGGCGGCAATCAAGCTGGCGCAGGCAACTAACCGCAATGTGTTAATCGAAATTGGCGGTAACTGGTGTGCCTGGTGTCATAAAATGGATGCGTTTCTGGCAAAAAATCCAGATGTTTATCAAACCCTGCATCAAAAATTCGTTTTACTGAAAGTTAATGTTAGTGACACCAATGAGAACCAGGCATTTATGCAGTCTTTACCGCCAGTGTTAGGTTATCCGCATATGTATGTGTCAACGGCAAAAGGTAAGATGATGTTATCAAAAGATACCGCCGAGTTATTAGCTCAAGGTGACGACAGCGATGATTATTCCAGACAAGCCTGGCTGGCGTTCCTGAATCAATGGCAGGTTGCAAATAACAGTGAAAACCTGGCTAAGCTTAACGATACGGTGACAAGTGAATGACTAACCTTTTTGAACCGGGAAGTCGCTGGCAAACACCCAAATGGCTAACGCAAAGGTTATCCCGCAGGCAAATATTAAAATCAGCAGCAGGGGCAGCGGCGATCGTCGGGGTAAATCGTTTGGCGATGGCAATGCCAGCAGAGGTCAACAACCAATTTCAGGCAGCATTAAAGTCAAAGGAATGGCAAACGTTGGACGCGGTATTAAATCATTTATTACCGAGTTCTGAATCCGGCCCTGGCGCCAAAGAAATTCAGGCAACTTTTTATCTTTATCAGCTAGTGCACCAACAACCGACGGCGCAAGATGAAATTGACTTTATTTTTAAGGGGGTCAACTGGCTTAATGGCTACAGTGAAAAGCAATTAGCGAAATCATTTATTGAACTCACTGAGGGCGAAAAACAGCAGGTACTGACAGGCATTAGCCGTTCTCAGGCTGGCAGAAATTGGCTCAATATGCTGATTTTAAACATTTATGAAGCCATGCTGTCACCACCGGCCTATGGTGGTAACCCGAATGGCATAGGTTGGCGCTGGCTTGATCATCAAGCGGGATTTCCGTTGCCGCAAGCCGGGCAGCGATATTATGAATTACCGCCACGTAGCCGAGTTTCAGCAGATAATAGCCAGGTATTATACAAGCTAGATCTTACCGATCAGCGAACGCGATTAACCAAAGGGAACAGCAAAGCATGAATTATGATATTTGCATCGTTGGCAGCGGCGCGGGCGCTTCACCCGTCGCTTATACCCTGGCAAAAGCTGGCGCTAAAGTATTGGTGCTGGAAAAAGGCCCCTGGTTAACCGAAAAAGAGTTCTTTAAGGATGAGCTAGCGATCAGCCTGCGTGATTCTTATAACCCGGATTTGGCAGATGAGCAGCATGTCATTGAAGAGCAATATCAAAATGACGATGGTAGTGAATACTGGCAGGGTGAAGCGACCAGTGAATCAGGTTGGAGCTTTTGGAATGGCAATGTAGTTGGCGGTTCATCTAATTTTATGAGTGGTTATTTTCACCGGATGAAGCCGATAGACTTCAGGCTCAAATCTGAATTTGGCGAGATTAAAGGCGCCAATATTGTTGACTGGCCGATCAGTTACCATGAGCTTGAACCTTATTATGCCAAAGTAGAACAGGTGATTGGCGTTTCCGGCAAGGTGGTTGATCATCCCAATCAGGAACCGAGATCGACTAAAGATTTTCCCTATCCGCCACTTGCTGAACATCCGGTTTCAAATTGGATAGATAATGGCGCACAAGCATTAGGTTTTCATGCGATGCCGGTTCCAAGAGCTGTGTTATCAAAACCAGCAATGGGGCGCAGGAGCTGTGAATATTCAGGTTATTGCAGCAGTTATGGCTGTTCTTCCGGTGCTAAGGGCAGTGGCCGTGCGGCTTTACTTAATGCTGCTGTTGCAACGGGGAATTTAACCATAGTTGCCAATGCCAAAGTGTTTCATCTTGCCAATAATGACAAAGGACAAATGACCGCGGTGCATTATTATGATGCCCAGGGGCGAAAGCAGCAGGTAAGTGCCGATATTTATGTGGTTGCCTGTCAGGCGGTAGAAACTTCGCGTTTATTGCTGTCGTCAAAAAGTAAATATTTCCCAAATGGCCTGGCGAACAATAGCGGCCAGGTCGGTAAAAATCTGGTGTTTAGCGCAGGCGGTACCGGGCAGGGGGATTTTTACTTTAGTGAGTTATCCAAACAGCAGCAGGCACAATTAAAACAGGTTGGTCCGTTTATTAACCGGGCATTGCAAGACTGGTATCAAATCAGCGATAAAGACTTCTCTGGCGCTAATCAACAAGGTAAAGCAAAGGGGGGTACGATTGATTTTCTGTTTCACCAAAATCCGATTGCTCGAGTACAAGGCCAGCAATGGGATGATAACGACGAGCTGGTGTGGGGCGAACAATTAAAGCAGAAAATTTTCCACGAATTCACTAGCTATAAAACCCTGCGTTTTGAAGTGTTTAATGACTGGTTACCAACCGATGACTGCTTTGTCTCTTTAGATAGCGAAGTTACGGATAAATGGGGGGATCCGGTTGCTAAAGTGCGTATTGGTGCACATCCTCATGATTTGGTCGTTGGCGAATATTTGGCGGAAAAGGGCGCACAGCTTTTGAAAAAACTCGGCGCAAAAAATATCTCAACGTCAGTCAGCAGTTATCCACCGACAAATTTAATGGCCGGTGGTTGCCGTTTTGGTGACGACCCCGCAACTTCGGTATTAAACAAATATTGTCAGGCGCACGACGTGAGCAACCTTTATGTTACCGATGGTTCCTTTATGCCGACTGGCGGCAGCGTGCCTTATACTTTTACTATTTACGCTAATGCATTTCGCGTCGCGGAACATATCAAACAGCGCTGGCAACAGGTATAGCTTGTATGAAAAGTGTTGTGATTGAATAGTATTAATTTGTGATACTTTTGTGAGGATTGTAAAGTGAGCTGGTGCAATACTCATGATAGAAACAAAATAAGGTTTTTATTATGAAAATTAACTACTTAATTATAAGTGCTTTATCTTTACTAACCATAGCTTGCGGCGGCGGAGGTGGCGGTGGCTCATCGACACCTGTTACACCTCCACCTAGTACTACCCCCACTACTTTTACCGGGATGTTTTTAGACTCGGCGGTGCAAGGGCTTAATTATGCTACTGTTTCAGGTAGTGGCATGACGAACGTAGATGGCGAATTTAGTTATCAAGCGGGTGAAAGCGTTACCTTTTCTATCGGTGATATCAGCTTTGCCAGCGTGCCGGTTAAAAATGTTATCACACCGTTAGATATTATCGGCACCAGTGATATTAACGATACGGCTGTGGTCAATATACTGCGACTGATACAGACATTAGATTTTGACGGCGATCCGGATAACGGCATTCAACTTAATGCCAGTGCCCATAGCGCGGCACAAGGGCTAACCGTAGATTTTACTGCCGCAGATTTTGATGATCAAGTGATGGATCTGGTATTCGATAATGGCGGCTTTCATCAAATGCTGATTTCTGCGGAAATGGCGGTTTATCATTTTCAGCAAACCTTGGCGGAATTAAACGATCAAGGGATGTCAAATTGCGATAAAACCCATCCTATGGTCGGTTATTACGGTTATTTTGAAACCTTTGCCCATAACGTGACCGGTCGTGCTGAAATTGTTGATGACTGCACTATTAAGGTCACAGAGTTTAGTTATGATGGCGGTGGCCCTGATGTCTATTTCTATGCCGCTATCGATCATCAATACGCTGAAGCAGAAGCATTTCCGATCAGCCAGGCAATTAACGGCATGTTCTTCGATAATAATGAAATGATCCTGCGTTTACCGAATGGCAAAACATTCGATGATCTCAACGGTATTAGCGTGTGGTGTGTCGATTTTAGCGCGAATTTTGGTCAGGTAACTTTTACACCAGAATAAAGCAATGGCGAAACAGCGCTATTGTGTGGATTGAATAGCGCTGCTCAGGCATAATCTGTCCTGTTCATTCTTATAAAACAAACTTTTGTAACTAAGTAATTAATAGGAAAGATTATGATCCATAGTATGACGGCATTCGCTCGCGTTGAAGTAAAAGGCGAGTGGGGCAACGCAATTTGGGAAATCAGAAGTGTTAATCAGCGATTTCTCGAAACGTATTTCCGCTTACCAGAGCAATTTCGTAGCATTGAACCCGTATTGCGTGAGCGGTTTCGCAAAGCGCTAAATCGCGGAAAAGTAGAGTGTGGACTAAGGTTTAATGCTAGCCCGTCGGCAAAAGGCAAATTGTCACTTAATCAGGATTTAGCCAAACAGTTACTAGAGCATGCCAGCTGGATTAACGAACAAACGCTTAACAGCCAAGTTAGCCCTATTGAAATAATGCGCTGGCCTGGTGTGATGGAAACCGAAGAAACTGATATGGACAGCATTCAGGCGGACATTCTTGCCGGTTTTGATCAGGCGCTTACCGATTTTATCGCTGCCCGTGCCAGTGAAGGTGAAAACTTAAAAGCGTTAATCCTGCAACGACTTGATGCCATCACGGCAGAAGCTGAAAAAGTGAAAGCCCATATGCCGGAAGTGATTCAATGGCAACGCACCCGCATTATCGATAAGTTTAATGAAGCAAAAATCGAGCTGGAATCTACGCGAGTTGAACAGGAGTTGGTACTGCTGGCGCAAAAAATGGACGTTGATGAAGAAATTGATCGGCTGCACAGCCATGTTAAAGAAACCAAAAATATCCTGAAAAAAGGTGGTGCCCAAGGCCGCCGCTTAGATTTCATGATGCAGGAATTTAACCGCGAAGCGAATACGTTAGGCTCAAAATCAATTAATGCCGAGATCACCAACTCAGCGGTTGAACTAAAAGTGTTAATTGAGCAAATGAGGGAACAGATCCAAAACATCGAATAGTTTTTTACCCGTCCAAGAATGTCTTAAAAGTCCTGTTATTTGCTTGTAAATACAGGGCTTTTTTATTTTCTCCGTCCAAATTGGTTTGCAGATGTCCGTTACCAGTTGCTGTTTAAGTGGTGGGCAAAAATGGCTGCCCACCACCGATTTGCTTATTGAGTCAAAATGAGGGGACTCAATAAGCAAAACAGGTTATTGCATACAGTAAAGCCGACCCCAAAAAATATTCAGACGGTGAAGGGTTATACTTTTGCGTCTGCAAACAGGGCCGCCTTATTGGATGATCCGCTACACCACCGCCAAAGGAAGACGAGAGGTAACCTTGGGACAATTTCCTTTAATGTCGTTAGCAGACGCAAGAATTGCAGCTGCTTTGCTAAGCGCCATATCCCCAGTTAGCAGTGGAAACTGTTCTTGTTTTGCCAACGCAAGCACAAAACAATCGTTCATGCTGGGGTCAGTATACTTTTTCCTCAGTTCAAATGAGTACATCATAGACTAAGGACTTAACTCACCCAACAACAAGCCTAGCTTGATTAAATAGCCATGCTGATCGCTTTTTACCGCGTCTAAAGAGCTTACAACAGGAACTTCGGGGTGGTAGTTAAAACTCGCTATCGGGAAGTTTAGCCACACATTTTTAAGTGTTAACCAGCGCTCAGCTTGGTCAACGACATCGGACTCAATCTTCTTTAGCAACTTAGCTGAAGCTGAGGCTTTCTTACGATACTCCACCTCACCCAAAGTCACCTGTGCTGGGCGAAAGAAGTATTCAGTACGAACCGACAAAGCCGTCGCCAATTTAAGTAAAACCCCCGACGAAGGCATACTCTGGTCGTGCTCGTATTTTTAACCATGTTGGCACTAATACCAACGTGCTCACCCAATGTCTGCATCGACAGGCCAGCGGCAGCACGGGCTCGTTTTCTGCGCGTAAAAATGTGAGATGCAAGTTGATTACTCGTCCATGCGTTTTACTGAACGGGGAAATTCAGCGGTTAGAGGTCTACACAAAGTTACTTCTTAGGTAACTTTGTGTAGACCTAACGGTGGACTAACAACCCTTTAACACGCCAATCAATTACCGTTAAACGGTATTTTTTGCTAACATCATTTGGCAGGCCTATAGCCTCATCTTTTAAAGCAAATCATTCAAGCGGTTTAACAACGCTTTACGATTGTTATTGAACACAATAAATCGCTTAAAACGTTGTTCAAACGCGGGCGTATCCCCTTTAAAATGATAGGCTTCGAACAACTGGTGTAGATAACGTGAAGCCTCATCGTATCCACTGGCACAGGTCCTATTTGCATGCTCTTGTGCTTGCTGCCAATGGTGCTCACGCTGGCTATAAATATTCGTCAACGCCTTTTCTTTTTCC
>CAZUHQ010000078.1:0-17088 GCA_964620605.1 uncultured Thalassotalea sp. | reverse complement strand
TATAATCGATTTCCAGCTCAACCTGTTTTATCCATTCCATAGCTAATAATTCGCGATAAAACTCATTCAAATTATCCAAACTAGAGCCATCGATTCGATAGGTTTGCTTGGCAATTTCAACAACAGGTAAGGATTTTAGTTCTGTCTGATACTTATCAAGCTCAGCTGTCACTATCACTATAGTGCCTTTAACCGTACCAGTTTGGCGGATCATTGGATTATAAACTTGCGTGCCTTTAAGCAATTTAGCGTCAGTCACCCTTAATTTTTCATTGTTAATGGTCACTGATTTCATGTTCGGCTTTTTAGGCGTAAGTTTTCCATCTTTCAACTGCTGTTTCAAGTTTGTTGACTGGGGAATATCTTCTTTATCTTGTGCCTGACCTGCCTCATTGGCTTGTTTGGCTGGCTTAGCTTGTTCCTTTTGCTCCGTTGTTTTCCCTGCTTGCTTTTCCTGTTGCCCAGAATTACATGCCGCAACAAAGAGAGTTATGAGCAATAACAAGTGCTTTAAGTACATCATTATCTCCTTTAAAAAGAAAAGGCTGGTATATCACCAGCCTTTATATTCTCATCTAGCTAAGGATGATTATTTACGACGACGTAATGCCATCAATGGTAACAACAACAAGCTTAACCAAGTTGTTGAACCACCGCCACCTTTGTTGCTAGTCGCATTATTTGGTGTGTGATCTTTAGTATCAGTGACATTAACTTTCACTGACTTAGTCACTGTATCATGACCATCATCAACAGTTGCCGTAAATTCTAATACCTGGTTACCTGTTACCTCTGGTGCAGTAAACGATACTTCCATGGTATCAGCGCCGGTTAAAGTAACATCAGCACCACTGGTTTGCGCCCAAGAGTATGTTAACTCATCACCATTAGGATCTGTCGCTTCAACAGACAAGTGAACACCTGATCCTTCACTAACATTCATAGCGTCACTGATAGATACATATGGTAAGCGGTTATCACAGGCAAATGTATCGCCAGCAACTACGTCAGAGAATAAGCTATTTTGAGCATTGGTGATCGTTAAATCATCTATATACCAACCAGCACCAAAACCTGAGAATACTGGTGGAACAAAGCCACCATCAGTTGACTGGCGAAAACGGAACTGTACTTGGTTACCATTTAATGATTCACCAAAGCTGACAGATTCAGAACCATAATTAACACCAGAGAATACATCACGGCTAGCTAATGCTGCAGTAGTATCATCGAGTAGCGTATTAGTATAACCAGCACCTAAGAACTCGCCGCCCATTTCAGTTACATCAGCCCAAGCTCCGCCATTGACACTAACTTCAACCACAGCCCCATCAAAATCTTCTTCTAAGTTATACAGATGCCACCAAGAAATCGTAAAATCACCGTCAAAGCCAACATCAATTTTACGGGTTTGGTAGGCTACATCACTATCATAGCTATGAGCTGTTGAGGCAATCATACCGTCAGTTTTACCAGCATCCCACCAATCAATACCATAAGTACCTTTTGCCATATCACCGCCAATCATCACAACCTCAGAGAAGTCATTCCAGATAGCGTAGCTGTTTAGTCCGTTATATTGAGTAGAGCTGGTAAATTCACGTTCTTCAAAATCAACGTTAACTGTTGTTGCTAGCATATAATCATCAGCTTCAGCACCTTCACCTAAATCAGGGAAAGTCACTTTTAACATTAAGTCTTCAGCTGTACCGGCGTCATTTAAAGTAAACTCAATTGGCTCACTAGTTGCAGAACCAAACATCGCAACATCACCAAAAGTTACTACACCATCGTTAGCAAAAGTAACATCATGCCCACTAACGACTTCAATTTTACCTGTGACTCCCGTCATTGCAGATGTACCAGTATTTTTAACAGAGAAAGTAGCTGTACCTGTTTCACCTTTATCTAAAATACCGTCAAGTGAACAGTAACCACTTGTCATACCTTCATAATCAAGCTCTAATTCATGAGAAGTGACATTAAAGGTCGCTAATTCAGTTTTATACGACTCAACCACACCGGCATGATCAGTTGAGAAACGCTCAGGTGATTTTGCGCCAATACCCATACCACGACGAGCAAAGGCAGCTAGAATCACTTTATAATCTTCAACATCATTCGCATATGCAGCAGCTAATAATGCATCACGACCTTCGGTAAAGGTTGGTGCCATTGGCATCATCTTATAACCAGCAACCAGATAATCTTTCATTAGGTCACGTGCTTCAGCAAATGTATGACGATCGTCGTTGATTAAACCAACATAAGCATCCCACAGCATAGTTGCATAAACACTTCCTGAACCATGCACTTCAGGATCAACCTCTACATCGCCAAATGTATGAGGGTTAATATTCATATCCGTTGTATATGGATAATGACGAATACCATAGATAAAGCTTGAAACATACGAAGTTGCCGAATAAGGCAAGCCGAACATTTCATTACCCGCCATCATGGCATCATCAGCTTCAGACATTAGTAATAATGCGTGGAAGTCACCAAAACCTTCACCCATAGAACCTGCTTGGTTGCTACTTAAACCAGAAGCATTACCTACTAAACGGTTACTGATGTAATGTCCCCATTCATGCGCAGCGATACCTGTATCCCAAGAGCTCGCTCTAAAGGTACGAGTCAGATCATTTTTAAACATATCAATAGTGACGGTTTCATTAGCATCTAATAATGCGTAAATTGCTGCCCCCTCACTGTAGTTAATCCCCATGCTCGGGATAGTAACCGTATCATCCGTACCGCCCATAGGTGCCGGCGTACCGTCATCTGTGTTATTAGCAATTAATACCGCAATCGCGCCAGCATCTTGAGCATGCTTAACCTTAATAGTAAAATTACAAGCACCACGATCAATAATGGCAATCTTACCTGCTAAGTCAGCACCATTGACAGCTTCTTCACAACCATCTCTGATTGGATCAACACCGTCTTCAATGCGTACCAAATCACCAGAAACGTTATAGACACTAGGACCAAAGCTGGCAAATTGAATTACATCTAATAATCCTAAGTCAGCATGTGAAGAAACTGTCACGCCAAAATCGACACCATTTTCAGCTTGAGTAGTTTCCCAAAGGTACATTTGCATACGAGGCGAATAACCATCGGCTGGTGTACTCATATTGGCATTATTAAGGCCAGAATTATCTTGTACTTCAGCTCTTAACGCATCACCTTCTTCACCACCACGGCCATAGTTGTCATTTTGTGCATTACCTGCGGCTTCATCAAAGCCATGATCATAATAATCATCATGCAAGTAGTTATTGATCAAGAATAAATTAACAATTGCCGCTTTACGATTATTAAATGAATACTCTGCTTCTTCATCGTTATACGCGTAATCAAAAGTAAAATCGCCCGTAGTTTCCGCAGTATAGTCACCATTAGTTAAACCGTCTGGTGCAATTGCATCAACATAAGCATTAACGTTATTACCCTGTGTGGTTGTAGCATCATCCGCTAACCAAGGATCTTCTGTGCTAATAGGACCAGTACTTAAACTGACCATAGGCGCAGGTAGGTACTCAGCTGTTAAATAGGCTGCTGGATCGGCACCTTGCTCAGCAGGAATTACGTTACCAAAAGGGCTATCCCATGGTTTACCATGATCATCGGCATAAACACGATAGTTAAATTTCTCAGCATGACTGGTTAAGTTCTTTTTAAACAACACTTCACCAGTTTTAGCAGATACTACATAGCTATAATAATCTGATTCAACCGTATCAACTTCACCAGTTTGAATCTCGACATAATATGCCGGAACTAAATTACCTTTTGATTCAAAGAATACTTTCTTCGCTCTTGGTGAACCAACTAATTGTTTACCTTTAGATAAGTTAGCTGCATTAAATGTTTCATATTTTCCTGCCGCTTCTTGTTTAACTAAATCAACTGAATTTGCATCCCCGCCCATGGCAGAAAATGCTGCATTAACAGCTTCAGCAGAATCACCAAATGCCGCAGGTAAATCCTTGATCACTGAAGATAAACGCGCCGATGAACTGTCAGCTAAATAGCCAGAAGAAGCAACCAGATTAAAGCGATTATCCATCATGACATTAAATTCACGATTGAATACTTCGATACCCGCAACTTCTTGCTTATATTTTGCAATTTTAGCACCACGACCAGTATCGTGTTTTGCCGCTAAAACAGTTTGTACTACTTTATTCTTCGTAGCAGACTGACCAATTAATTGGTTTAAATAATAGTCGGCAGCGTAAGCTAACTGTTGTTCTGCTGCAATCGCACCTAAGTCAGGCTTACTTTGATTAGCGCCTGCCCATTGAAATGTTGCTTTACCTAATTGACGATCAAATTGGTTGCGCATACCACTTTTTGTTGGTGCGCTAATGCTAGCAATTTCTTTTTTAGCTAAAACATTCTCAATTGATTTTTGAGGAACATTACCCTGGAAATTCGCTGCAGTAACCCCTAATGCAGTCGAACCTAACGCAGCACCGACAAGTGTTGCGATGACGGTTTTATTATATTTCATACAAATCCCTATTCTTTTATAGTTTTTAAAATATATTTTAAGTGAACTCTTTGATGATTTGAGTTGGCATAGTTGTTAAAAAATTAACAATATGTGACCGCTAAAATATTACATATTATTTACAAATTAACAAATAAAAATTTACCAATAATTATTCATCAAGTAAAAAATACTAGATTATGAAAATACAACAAGAAATAAAGATAATTAATGGCAGACAAATAGGATAATTGTAAGAAAAATTAAAGAATTGATAATGACTGCGCGCCAATAACCATCAACGCGCTCTAACAAGAAGTGTAATTAAAAATGTACAACAGCACCAGCAAACAGTCCTTTAAATTCCAGGTCGCTGTATAAATCATCGATATCTTCCAGTGATAATTTCACCGCACGGTAGCCTAAAGTTAAATTAAAGTCGACGGCCAGATTATCGACTAACTCGTAACTGATACCGGCCTGATAGTCATACAGGCTATGCTCATCAATCGATAGGAAATTCCCCTCGGCAAATAAATTTAATCCGGTAAAGGGTAAACCAACTGAGGTTGCGGCATACAACATAGGCACCATTTCACTCGTCGTAATTGTGCCAGTAGTTGTAGATGTTTCTTGCGCCATGGTGACACTGGAAACAGATACATCACCGTCAAAGTCACGGCCTGTTAATCCGATATCGAATGAAAACAAACCGTTATCAAAAATTTCATAATACAAAGTGTAATCAATATAACTGACATCAAAGTCCGCCGTTACTTCCGAATCTACCGCAAAGGTTTCATCGCCAAAATTAATTTCACTGGTTAAGGTGGTTAAACCTTGAGTATCCAGTGTTGAGCTGGCAATTTTTGCATTTGGAATAAAAGGGATCGGATGCTCAACGGCAATAAAAAAACTGCCTTGCTGCTGGTCAGCTAAGTTAAAGTCTACCTGCTGATTCTTTTCACCAAAAATACCACTTGCTTGATTGTCCCAGTAGTGGCCGCCAATATAAATACCAATTGCATCGGCCTGCACTGCACTTGAATAAAGCGCAACGGAAAGTGTTGTCGCTAATAATTTTTTCATCTTTTTTATCCTTGACTTAATAAATCATTTAAATCGATCAACGCGGCATTGGCGCGTGAAATATAATTGGCCATCACTAAAGAATGATTAGCTAATAAACCAAAGCCACTGCCGTTTAAAATCATCGGGCTCCAGATAGCTTCTTGGCTTGCTTCCAATTCGCGAATTATTTGCTGCAAGCTGACTTTGGCATTTTTCTTTTCCAATACTTCGTTGAAATCTATTTCTATCGCTCGCAAGAAATGTAATAGCGCCCAACAAGCACCACGGGCTTCGTAGAATTCATTGTCAATTTGCCACCAACTGGTTTTTAAATGCAGATCAGATGATGCACTGGTTGACTGCTGAGCAGTCTGCTCTCCTGCCAAATCAACATTTAACTGTTCCCGGCCAACACTGGCACTAAGGCGCTGTGAATAACTGCCCAGACGTTTGATCACTTCCTGTAACCAGTCACGTAAATTATCGGCACGAGCGTAAAACTGCGCTGATTGACTATCAACATCCGCTAACGATTTCCGATAAGCATATAAAGCTGTTATCGCTTGGCGATACTCGGTTTCGGCGCTCGGCATCGCCCAACTCTTATGATCGATATTTAATTGTGGCTGCGCAACTTTTAAATGTTGATTCTCCCGAGATTGGGATTGCGAGCGACTAAATTCCTGGCGCATTACCAGCGCCATATCACGGATCATCTCCAAAGCGCCAAATTCCCATGACGGAATATTGTCTAAAAACACACTCGGCGGTAGCGCATCATTGGCGAGATAACCGCCCGGCTTATCTAATAAAGTCTCCGTCACTCTAATCAAGGTGGTCGTGGTGGTATAACCAACCACAGGCATCACATTTTCCGTTTTGGCATCCTGGGTTACTTGTTGGCGGATATCGATTACGTCCGGTTCAAAACTCCAGTAAACACCGAGAAAATATAACAAAAAAATAGCAGTGAAAACTAATAAGCTCACCAGCTTTGCGGAAATATTAATGTTCATAGCTAGCTCCTAATGGTGATGATGGTGATTTTGCGATTGCTTTTCCTTAATAATCGATGTCACCGGTACGCTAAGTTCAAGCTTTTGCTGATTATTAAAATGCAGGGTTAACGCGACTTTTTCATCCGCTTTCAATGGCTTGGTTAGATTAAATATCATTAAATGATAGCCGCCCGGCTGTAGTTTTACCAAATCATTCGCCGGAATAGTTAACGACGCTTGCTGACGCATTTTCATCACGCCATCTGCCATTGTATGCTGGTGAATTTCGATACGGTTGCTAACATCACTGGTTGCGCCAATAAGCTCTAGCGCACTTGTGCCATCATTGGCAATTTCCATATAAGCCGAGGAGATTTCTGTCCCGGGAATAGTTGCTCGTATATAAGCCTTGCTAACGGTTATTTCACTGGCGACCACCTGATTAACCATAGCTAACAAGGCTAAACACAATAGCCCCTTAATAAACACTATTAAATTTTTCATAAGCGCTATACATCCTTATTTATCCATATTATTGTTATCTTGGTATTGTAACTAAGCTAAAAACAAATGGATAATTTAATTCTCTCAGATTTACAAAATAATGTTTTCACCATCACCTTAAACCGTTTCGATAAAAAAAATGCCTTAAATAGCAAAATGTACTTGCAGCTTTGTCAGTTATTTCACCAGGCACAGGACAATAGTGACGTCCACTGCGTACTGATCAAAGGTAACGAACAATGTTTTTGTGCCGGTAACGATCTCGACGACTTTATTAAACATGCGCACGACGACGAACTGCCCGCCTTTGCTTTTGTTAAAGCTCTTGCCAATTTCGAAAAGCCGATAGTCGCTGCTGTGGCTGGCCCTGCCGTTGGTATCGGTACCACTATGCTGTTGCATTGTGATCTGGTTATTGCCGCCACTAATGCAAAATTAAAACTGCCGTTCTCTCAGTTAGGCTTATGTCCAGAAGCCGCCTCTAGCGTGTTGTTACCGTTACGAGTCGGCCATAACAGGGCGTTTGAATTATTAGCACTCGGCACTTTATTTTCTGGCCAGCAGGCTGCCGATTATGGTATTGCCAATCTTTGCTGCGCACCGGAAGAACTATTAGCAATTAGCGAACAACAGGCCAAGGCAATTGCCGCACTACCAGCAGATGCTACCCAAACCAGCCGAAAATTAATGAAGCAAGCAACGGCATCACAGGTTAACCAGGCGATTGAAGCAGAAGCGCAAGAGTTTTCTCGATTGGTAAAAACTCAAACTTGCCAAGATATTCTCGCTTCTTTTTTTAAATAATAAAGCCATGCTCCCGATAGCTGTTGCTGGGTAAACAAGCAAGACGCTGCCAGTCCGTCCATGGAAGCTCAACACCAGCATCCATGCTGGTGATGCTTGCTTTTATCACCATAGCAACATCTTTATTTATCAATAAGCTAGATTAATAACCACGAGTAAAATCAGCATAGCTAATAATAAAAATAGCAACGTATTAGTAAGTACTCGCTAATGTGTTGCTTCCTTTTTATTAACCTCAGGTTTATTAGCTATGCATTTTTTTCAGTTTTTTGCTTAGCTTTTTGACTTTGCTTTCAAGATCTTCATCGTCACTAACATTTATGCTTGCCACCAACTCTTTCGCTTTCGCTATTTCTTTATTCGCAGTATAAAGCTGTGCCAAACGAAACTGCACCCAAGGCTGATATTTGCTATCGGCAATCGGTAATGCCTGAGTAAGAGCAGCTATGCCAGAGTCAACTCCCTTACCGGATTCAACGGCAACTTTTCCCTGTTGATAAAGCGCCTGTGATTTTTCACTGTCGGTTTTGGCATATTGTACAGCTAACACTAAATCATCACTGGCCTTTTGCCAATCTTCAGCCCTAAAATACGCACTTGCACGATTTAGATAGAGTGAATAGCTTTGAGGGAACTGAGCAATGCCTTCGGCAAATATTTGTTCAGCTTTTGAAGCTTGCTCTGTACGCCAGTAGACATTAGTTAGCTGGGCATAACCTTGCTCAGCGTCAAAGCCTTTAATTTGTTCAGCAAACATCAGGGCTTTTTCCGGGTCGCCACCTGCAATCCCCGGCGCAGCTAAATGAAAACCGATCAAAGTATTCAGTGCGCCTAAGTGCTTAGGATCCAGCTGAATGGTTTTTTCCATCGCGGCAATAAAGTCTCTGGCATAGCCTAACTTTGAGAAAATACTCGCTTTCTGTGCCATAATCACTGCGCTAACACCTAAATAATAGTGGGCGTCAATGTTATCTGAGTATTTTTCACTGAGCTCTTCAAAATGATCAAATGCCTGTTCGGTTTCATCGCTATCTAGTAAGATTCTTCCTGCCAGTATTTGCCCCGCAAGCGAGTTGCGCTCATCGACAGTCAGTTCGCTAAATGCCTGCTGCGCCACACTGAGATTATCTTCATCTAATGCTTTGCTAACGGCCGATGTATCCGCATATGTGTGATAACTAACCGTTGCTAACAATGCCATCGTTAAAATAGATTTTTTCATTTTCGTCCTTTTTATTGTTGTAATTACCCTTGTTAAACTCTTTTCTTCCTAATACAGGCAGAGATTAATTATACCTTGTTCTTGGTTTATCTCTGGCAACCAGCCAAATCAATAGTGCGACTAACAAAATTGGCCAAAACACGCCGATCATCATCAAGGCACAACCGCCTAACAATAACATGCCAATAAATATTAATGAGCCAAAAACACTCAGCACTATCGCCAATGCCACCAGTACCAGAATTACCATTACTAGCGCTGAGATGCTAATAGCCTGTAAAGGTTCAATTAACTCATCCCCCATGTAAATATCCAGATCAAGCATTTCAATAAAGCCTGCACCTAACACATAGGTCAAAAAAATTGTCGCTAAAATTGCCAATAGTAATGATTTAAAAAATGACATAATAATTCCTTAACCGGCGGTAATATAGAAAATATCTCTATCTGCGTTCTGGCAGCAAAATGGCAGCGACAATATAAGCAACGGCGGTTACTACCGGGAACATCAATAACGAAACAACCGCAGCAAACCGAACTCCTAAACGTGATAGTTGATAATGTCTGGCAATACCGCCGCAAACACCTGACACTTTCTTATGAAGCGAATCTTTGCTTAATGGCTTTGAAGCCAAATAATCTCGTTGATATCTCATCTCGTACACCTCTTAAATTTGCCAATGCCTAACCGTTACCCGGTATACATTCGCGATAACACACTTGCTTAATCCTTGGCATATGGCAAAGCGACTTGCCAATGCCATATCTGCCACTTTGCCGTTAGCCGTTAGCTACCTGTTTTTTTAGCTCAGCTAACTCCTGTTCAAGCTGTTCATCGGTTTCCAATGCACTGATCTGGGCGCTTAAATCCTGATTGGCTGTCAGATCAAACGCTTCTACCTGAGCTTCCACTTCATCGATTTTTTGCTGATAACGTTCAAACTTGTTGATCGCTTCATCGATGTTATAAACCGCCGCTGTTTCCCTTGCTTTTAACCTTACTTGCGCAGATTGTTGACGCAATAAATAGGCATCCTGGCGACGTTTAGCTTCTACAAGCTTTTCCTGTAAACGCTGTGCATCATCCTGAACCGCCACCAAAAATTCTTCAAGCTGAGCCATTTCTTCCTGCTTAGCTGCTACTTCAGCTTGGCATTTATTTTTCTCAGTTAATGCCGATTTTGCCAAGTCATCACGACCTTTTGCTACCGCAACACCAGCTTTTTCCTGCCAGTTTGCCACACGCTTTTCTAACGCTTGAATATGACGGCTTAGGGTTTTCTTCTCCGCTATATGTTTAGCTGCTGTCGATCTAACCTCCACCAAAGTTTCTTCCATTTCCTGAATGATCAATTTGATCATTTTTTCCGGATGTTCTGCTTTATCTAACATGCTATTAATGTTGGCATTAATAATATCCGTGAAGCGTGAAAACATACCCATAACTAAACTCTCCTACTCTTCTTCTGCTGATAAATTATTTTTAGCTAACTTAGCTGCTTGGTTAGCCGCTACTAATAACGAAGACTGCGCACTTTTCTCTGTGACTTTAACCAGCGCTATTTTTTGCAGTGATGACTTAATGGATAACTGCAATTGCTGTGTTAAGTTTTGTGTTACCTGCTGACTTTGCGCGCTGATCACTTGTTGCATAGTTTGCTCTGCACTTTCGTTCGCTGCCGATGCACTGCCGATTGTTCCCATTCCTAGAACTGCAACAGAGATAACGAATAATTTACTGATACTTTTCATGCTGCTCTCCTTTATACCTTTTCAGATTAACGGTGTTACCACCTGGTAGCAGATATATATCAAGGCTTGTGCCAACAAGAAAAATTTATTTAATTAATTGAAATTATTAGATATTTATTACGGACAGTAAAACAGAAGAAATTTAGACATAATATGTCGAACGACAATTTGGTTAATTTAACGACTGGACTGGTCAAATTAACCAAACATTAAATTATCACTGGAGGATAAATAAAACTTATTCGATCGGCAGCTGAGGATCACTGCCCCACTGAGCCCAAGAACCATCATAAACCGTGAGGTTTTTATAACCTGCAATATCCGCTGCAAGTGCCAATACACAAGCGGTTACCCCGGAGCCACAGGAAAAAATTAGCTGTTGACCGTTTTCTACAATTGCCAAAAATTCGCGTTCTAAATCAGATTTTGCCTGTAACTGACCATCTACTAATAACTGGGCAAATGGCAAATTCACTGAGTTGGGAATATGACCACTTCTCAGGCCAGCTCTAGGCTCGGCAACTTGTCCTAAGAAACGCGCTTGCGCTCTGGCATCAAGAATTTTTATGTTTGGCTCTGTAGTCGCCGCCAGCACTTGTGCTGCACCACAAAAATAACCGTCTTGCGCTGTTGCCTGAAAGTTGCCGCTAAGCTCTTGCTGCTGATTAGCCTTTGTCACTGGACGATTTTCTCGTCGCCATTTTGGTAAACCACCATCAAGCACAGCTATATTTTTGTGCCCCATAGCTTTAAACATCCACCAGGCACGCGCCGCAGAAAACAGTCCTAAATCATCATAAACGACGATTTGGCTGTCACTATTAATGCCGAGGATCTGCGCCGCACGCTGAAAAGCCTGTTCTCCTGGCATGGTATGAGGCAGGCCACTGCTAAGATCAGAAAACACGCCTTCTAAATCAAAACGGCGCGCCCCTTTAATCGCGACATCAGGCCAGGAAAACTCAGGCTCTGCGACACCGCCAACCGGGGGAATACTGGCATCGAGAATCACCAAATTTTCTTGCTCAAGAATTTTCGTTAATGATTCAGTGCTAATCAATTGGGAAAAATTTATATTCACTACTTAATCTCAGGTTTGCAAAGGAGCAATAAAAGTAGCGAACTATCAGAGGCTTGTACAGAAGAAGAAAGGGAAAGTTAAATAAAGGCAATAATAATTAGTGAGTCAAGGTACGGGTTAATGAGCTATTGTCACATGCGCTTAGTCTGCTGGATTTGCCTTCAAATACGCCAACAATTAACGAAACAACTAACACTATGATCGCCGGAGACAGCATTAAACTAAACAAGGTAACTAAACTGAACATGACACTTTTCCTTCTGTTGTAATAGTAAAGACGCATTAACTACTACAAAGGTTGTGCCATAGCGTAGAAAAAACATAATCAACTGATAATTAAGTGAATTTATTCCTTTGCATAAAAATTCAACTTAGGTTGGTATCAACAGATAATCACTGAGTTAGTCTATTTCACTACTTATTAGCAATTAGACCAACTAATGTTGAAAATAAACAAGATGATTTGAAGAGTAAGGTTCTCGAAATCGGGACGGCAAATTCCCGATTTCAGGACATCCAGAAAGAAAAGTGTTAGCCGACCCGGGAAAATGCTTGATGCAGTACTGCACTGTTCGCATTATCTTTACCGGAATTTTCACTTAAGTAACGTCTGAATTGTCTGGCTCCCGGCAAGCCATTACATAACCCCAACATATGACGAACGACATGCCAGACCCGGCCACCGCCCGCGACGTAACGATCGATATACTCTGACATCTCATCAATAATCTGCTCTCGCGATTTTACTGGCGCGCTATCCTGCCACAGAGTTTGATCAGCGGAGGCCAGCAGATAAGGGTTTTGATAAATTTCCCGCCCTATCATCACGCCATCAATGTGCTCAAGATGTTCTAATTCCTGATCAAAGGTTTTAATGCCGCCATTAATGGAAATCTCAAGCTGGTTAAAGTCCTGCTTAAGTTGATAAACCCGGTGATAATCCAAAGGAGGTACTTCGCGATTTTGCTTCGGACTCAAACCACTGAGCCAGGCCTTACGCGCATGAACGATAAAGTGCTGACAGCCTGCTTTTGAAACGATTTCAATAAAACGGTAGAGAAACTCATAACTGTCAAGGTCATCAATACCGATGCGAGATTTGACCGTCACTGGAATTTTGACCTCCTTCTGCATCTCACTAACGCATTGTGCCACCAGCTCAGGCTCAGCCATTAAACAGGCGCCAAAACGACCATTTTGCACCCGATCTGACGGACAGCCAACATTAATATTAATCTCATCATACCCCTGTTGCTCGGCAATTTTCGCACATTCAGTCATTGCCTTAGGATCACTGCCGCCAAGCTGCAATACCACAGGATGTTCCGCATCGTTAAACGATAAATAATCTCCCTTACCAAATAATATCGCCCCGGTAGTCACCATCTCCGTGTACAACACAGTACGCTTTGACATAGTACGATAAAAATAACGACAATGACGATCCGTCCAATCAAGCATGGGTGCAACGGATAACTTATGTGAAATCATAAAACAAACAACTAACCTGTAGATAAATAAAGCTGGTAGTAGCCAGAGTGATATCTCTGAATTTCGGCAATTATACGGCGTTTATCGCTGTTAAACAAAAACTATCCACAAGCGGCTAACACTGATATGAAGAACCACAGCAATTCAATTACTAGAGGGGGTTGATCTTTCAAATTTGTTTTTGCAGCAAAGTTCAACATGCTCTAATGTTTTACTTTCCGATCTGCCAGTAATTGTGCTCGCGCCGCTTTTGAAACCAATGCCTGAAACTTAGGGCAGTCCAGCTGGTTTTCTTCCGGGCAGCTGGCTACATGGTAGAGTCCACCTTTCATCGCCTCAAGCTGTTTTATTTTCTTTTCCAATAGCGCTGCCTGTTGCAATAACTGTTGTCTATCTATCATAGGCATACCGTTTGGAGCAAACATAGCGGCAATTTCATCCAGTGTAAAGCCGGCATAACGCGCCAGTGCAATTAACGCCAGTTGTTCAATTACCTTTTCATGAAACACCCGGGTAATGCCTTGGCGACCAATTGAGAGAATCAAGCCTTTTTCTTCATAATAACGCAGTGCTGAAGTTGGCAGTCCGGTGCGTTTTGACACTTCACGTATCGTTAATTCATGTTTTTTAATCATCACTCTTGACCTCAAGTCAACTTGAAGTCCTATAGTAATTTCCATGCCCATTGGCTGCAAGCCATACCGCTACCAATTAGAAAAAATTAGCGCTGATAACAAAAAGCAAAGGAGAAAAATGATGACTCACAATTCATTAACAGAATTTATTGATCAAATTAAGGAAAATTGGCAAGGATTAAACAGTACAACAGTAGTTAAATGCCAAACGCTACTTAAACAGCTGACAAAAACGCCGACTTCTGAACCCTGGCTCGCCAAGCTACATCGAGAAAAACCAGCAGCGGTGGAACTGTATCGCGACCCGGAGCATGGCTTTATTTTACTCGCTCATGTCGAACAGCAAGACTGCTATCACCCGCCGCATAATCATGGTAATGGCTGGGTTTGTTATGCCATTCAATCCGGAGTGATGGAAATGTCGACTTATAGCGCCGTTAATGGAGAAAACGAACAAACAAACTTGATCACTCGCGGAGCGAGTCAGATTAATGTTGGCGAATGTTCAACCTATTTACCGGGTGATATTCATGACACCAAGTGTTTATCTGAATACGCATTGCTCTTTCGCTTAACCAGCTGTGATTTCACTATTGAAAAGCGCGAAGGCAGGCTGATGCAATTTGTCTAAGAATAAAAACGCACCTGCTATAGCAATTGAAATAAATATTTAATTTAATTCAATTGCTATAGGTTTAACATTTATCCGCTATGTTGATATTATGTCCCAAGTGCATGTTATTTTATTACGGACACAAGCGGTTATGACACCAGAAAAATTACTGGAACAAGCAAAGCAAACCTGTCAGAAGCGAGGCGCAAGATTTACCCTGACCCGTGAGCAAGTATTTACTTTGCTATCAAAACACGATGGTGCTATCGGTGCATATGATCTGCTGGATCAACTTAAAGTATTAGATCCTGCTGCAAAACCCGCAACTATCTACCGAGCACTCGATTTTTTAAGTCAACAGGGCTTTGTTCATAAAATAGAATCGATCAATGCATTTGTTTTATGCCACCATTTCAGTGACTGTAGCCACCCGGTACAGTTACTAATTTGCGATCAATGCGGACATGTCGAAGAAATTCAATCCAGTGACTTCGTCAGTGCTCTTAAGGAGATGGCAAACAGTAAAGGTTTTACTGTTACTCATCAAATCGTTGAAGCACACGGTGCCTGCCAGGCCTGCCAGTAAACCAAAACAATTAAACCCGATTTTTATGTCATTCATCGCAGGTAATGACCTTATCTCTTAACCTCAGCATTGAAATCATGATATAAAGTTCTGCTAAAAAATATACAATCTACTTTCAACCATGGGACATCTATGAAAATATCAATAAAATCAGCTTTATTGTGTTTTGCCGTTGCGGGCATAGGGAATGTATACGCTAAAAACACAATTGAGACCGACAAGTTTCGCCAGTTAGAAGAAATATTACCGACGCCAAACACATATAGAACCGCATCAGGTGCCCCTGGTCATCAATACTGGCAACAACAGGTCAACTATGAAATTGATATTGCAATAGATGATAAAACCCAGCGTTTAACCGGTTCTGAAACCATTCACTACATCAACAATTCTCCGGATACCTTAAGATACATCTGGTTGCAACTGGATCAAAACGTCCATAAGCGTAACTCGATTACTAATGGCATGCGCAGTGCACCAAAAGAAAAAATCACCTATAAAGGTATGCGCAATGTTGTCCAGGCAGACAAATTTGACGGTGGCTACCAGATCACTAAAGTCACCAACGCTGATAACAAAGCAATGCGCTACACCATCAATCATACTATGCTGCGTATCGACCTTGATAAGCCGTTAAAGCCAGGCAAAGGTATTGAATTTAACCTGGATTGGAACTACCAGTTACACGAACAAAAAGTGTTAGGGGGCCGTTCAGGTTATGAATATTTTGAAAAAGATGATAACTATTTATATGAAGTTGCTGGCTGGTTTCCTCGCGCTGTAGCCTATTATGATGTAATGGGTTGGCAAAACAAACAGTTTGTCGGCAGTGGTGAATTTACCCTGGAATTTGGTAATTATGATGTTGAAATTACCGTACCAGCAGATCATATCGTTGCCGCAACTGGTGAGCTACAAAACCCTAAAAAAGTACTGAGCAAAACGCAACGTAACCGTTTAGCGAAAGCGAAAACGGCGAAAAAACCTGTACTAATTGTTACGCCGGAAGAAGCGTTAGAAAACGAAAAATCTCGTTCAACAAACACCAAAACCTGGCACTTTAAAGCGAAAAATGTTCGTGACTTTGCCTTTGCCTCCAGCCGTAAATTTATTTGGGATGCCCAAGGTTATAAAAAAGACAGCACAGACACCATGGCGATGTCTTTCTACCCGAATGAAGGAAACCCGTTATGGGAGAAATATTCTACCGAAGCCATCATCCATACGATGCAGCAATACAGCAAATACACCTTTGATTACCCATATCCGGTATCTATCTCGGTAAACGGCCCGGTTGGCGGCATGGAATATCCAATGATCACCTTCAACGGCCCACGCCCGACATTAAACGAAGAAACCGGTGAGAAAACATACTCTCGCCGCACTAAATACGGCTTAATCGGGGTGATTATTCACGAAGTAGGCCATAACTATTTCCCTATGATAGTGAATTCTGACGAACGTCAGTGGACCTGGATGGATGAAGGTTTAAATACCTTTGTACAATTTTTAGCAGAGCAAGCATGGGAAGAAAACTACCCATCACGTCGCGGTCATGCCGCTAATATTACCAGCTATATGAAAAGTGCCAACCAGGTGCCGATCATGACGAACTCAGAGTCTATCCTGCAGTTTGGTAATAATGCTTATGGCAAACCGGCTACTGCATTAAATATTTTACGCGAAACCATTATGGGTCGAGAGTTATTCGACTTTGCGTTTCGTGAGTATGCCCAACGCTGGAAATTTAAGCGTCCAACACCTGCCGATTTCTTCCGTACCATGGAAGATGCTTCAGCTGTTGATCTCGACTGGTTCTGGCGTGGG
>CAZUHQ010000077.1:0-17252 GCA_964620605.1 uncultured Thalassotalea sp. | reverse complement strand
AAATAGCCGATGCTAATCCGAATAACAGCGCGTTCAATGAAACCAAAATTACATGATTTACCAGAAAAACTGTCAAGCATATTAAACGAGCAAAAGTCACTTTACCTCACCGGCAAAGTTGCCGACTATATTCCCGCCCTGGCTCAGGTAAATCCAGCATTAATGGGGGTGTCAGTTGCAACAATTGACGGTCAATTGGTGGGGGCCGGTGACGATACCTTGCCGTTTTCTATTCAAAGTATTTCAAAAGTATTCGGTTTAGTGATGGCGATGAACCGCATTGGCGATACCTTATGGCAACGTATTAATATGGAGCCGTCCGGCCAACCATTTAATTCAATTATTCAGCTGGAGTGGGAGAAAGGCATTCCACGCAACCCTATGATTAACGCTGGCGCTCTACTGATTTCCGATGTTCTCGCCAGTCATTTTTCCGCCAGTAAACTGGCATTTTTAAGCTTTATTCGTCAGCTCGCCGCGAGTGAAAACATTCAAATTGACCGTGATGTTTTTAATTCAGAGCTCGCACATGGCAACCGAAATGCAGCCTTGGCTTATCTAATGAAAAGTTTTGGCAATATTGATGCAGAAATTCCTGAGGTATTGAGTCATTATTTTACTCAATGCTCTGTTACCATGAACTGCCAGCAACTAGCCACCAGCCTGCTGTTTTTGGCGAATAAAGGCATAGACCCGCTTAGTAACAAGGTGATTTGTAGCGCTAAAGATGCCCACAGGGTTAACGCCATATTATCAACCAGTGGTATGTACGATCAATCCGGCGAGTTTGCATTTTCAGTAGGGCTACCAGCCAAGAGTGGTGTTGGTGGCGGTATCGTTGCGATAGTCCCCAATTTTGGTGTTATCTGTGCATGGAGCCCGCCGCTTAATCAATATGGTAATTCAGTCGTTGGCACAAAACTTATTACTACAATTGCAGAAACTCTGGGATTATCAATTTACCATTAGATTTTTGTTGTTTATCACGTCGGTTCCGGCCTGATATTTGCTTTAATTTGGTAACGCCAATTTTCCGTAAATGCTTTTATGATCAACAAGATTAACCCATATGCGAACTTTTTTAATACCACGAGTTCCAGCACTTATGGCAGTAGCGAATTAGAGCAAATCATTAACACAAAAAAGCAAGATCAAGCATCAGCTCAAGCGCTGACAATAATCTATTTCTCAGCAGCAAGGCACAAAAAATTAATGCCCTAAGCACAGAATTTTTCTCCGGTGGAAACTTAGCATTTAATGATTTAGATGCCCTAAAACAGCGGATGTACCAATTAGGGCTAATCACTAAGCAGGAATATGCCAAACTCACAGATACAGCATTGTCAGATGAGGAAATAGCCGCGGCCAACGATATTTCTACCAGAAGCGTCGCCAATTATATCGGTGACTTTCTACAACGTTTAGATGAAACTGATGCAGGCAAGGTGAGCGATGATGAAAATACCCCGCAGGAAAGCGAAACATTAACCGCGTTAAAGGCGGCATTAAACTCGGCAAAAACCATCATTAGCGATGTTGATCAGGCAAAATCTGAGGAAAACTTCAAAGACTCACTGACCAATACCATGACGTTTATCAAGGACACCATCAATGCCAGCTCGTTCGATAAAATGCCACTCGATGACAAAGTCGGTTTAACTAAGGTTTATCAAACACTGGAGATCGTGGATAAAATATCGCCCCAGCGCCTGACTAACGACAAGTTAAATCGTTACCTTGAGCTGTCACTGTAGTTGTTAATAATCCCCAAACTTTAAAATATTTATGTTTGTTGGCCTGTTGCATTCGGCGATGTGATGTATTTTACAAAACGTCGGTTCGACAACAGTACGTCGCATAAGCTTTAACTCTACAGCCACACCAATAATTTCAATTCTAAATAGTTAATCATTATTTAAATTGTAGAATAGACAGGAATTACGTAAACACTCCCTAATTTGAATAATTTACACAAAATCTATATAATTCGAACTCAAATTAAATTACAGAGTATTTTGTGAATTTTCAGCTTTTAGCATCGAATCGAGCTAGCTATGTCTGCCAAGCTTTGAGGATCCCGGTTCAAAATATGATTGCGAGGCTGATATGTCGTTAATATCACTAAACTCCCCAGCGACTAAGCTACGAGAGCACATCGCTCTTTTTGATCAAGAACTAAATGAAAATTTTCATACCGACTCAATCCAGTCATTAATGCAAAAACGGGCTGAATACTTTGATAAAATTTTAATCGCCCTATGGCAGTCGTCTGGCTTAGCACAATCTTCACTATCGTTAAATGCTGTTGGCGGCTATGGCCAGAAACGGCTGCACCCTCAGTCAGATATTGACCTTGCCATTATCAGCAACGGTAAAATAGCAAGGGACGAAGAACAACTGCTATCACAGTTTTTAACAAAATTATGGGATCTAGGCACAGATATTGGTCATTCGGTGCGCTCAGTTAACGAAGCGACAAAATTAGCAAAAACAGATATTACTATTGCCACTAACTTGCTCGATATCCGCCTGTTAACTGGCTCAGAATCTCACGCCTTATCCATTAAGCAAGCGATGTTCAGCAATAAAATTTGGAACAGTGAGCAATTCTTTCATGCCAAGATCGCTGAGCAGGAGCAACGCCACCAAAAAGCCAAAAATACCGCGCTTTATCTTGAACCTAACTTAAAAAATAACCCTGGTGGCATGCGTGATGTGCAAACCATTCATTGGATAGCACAAAAACACTTTTTAATCGATAATCCTAAAACCATTAAATCTACCGGTTTTCTGACTTCAGATGAAACCTCCGAATTACTGGAGTCTTACGATTTTGTCTGCCGGGTGCGTTGGGCCTTACATAGCGTAGTTGAAAGGCCGCAGGAAATATTACTATTTGACTACCAATCAGAAGTTGCCAAATTTATGCGGTTTGGCGGTGGTGCTAATTCTCAACAGGCTATTGAAAGTCTGATGGGCTATTTATTCAGGGCGATGACCCGAATTCGCGAATTAAATCAAATGCTCAGCGACTCCTTTGAATTTGATATCTTAAAAGACCAAGCACCAAAGCCCGATTGCGTGATTGATGACTACTTTGTCGTTAGAAATAACTTACTCGAAGCTCGCTATGACGAAGTTTTTATTGATAAACGTCAAGTGATCAGGGTATTTACCCTGATTGCCGAGCACGACAATATCAAAGGCATAGCCCCAGAAACATTAAGACTGTTAAGGCAAACCAGACGCAGATTACTCGGCGAGCTTAGCGGTTATCAGGGGTGTCGAGAAGAATTTATTAAACTATTACAACACCCTAACGGCTTAAAAACCTCACTTAGTTTAATGCACCGTTACGGCATACTGGCTTCTTACTCATCCAAATGGAAGCAAATTGAAGGACAAATGCAATACGATATGCATAATGCCTTTACTATTGATGAGCACACGTTTAAAGCAGTACAGGCAATCGATAGCTTTAGCGAACGCAGCAATAAAGACAGCTTTATTTATAATATTAATCAATATATTAAAGACCGAAATGCCTTGATTTTGGCAACGCTTTGTCACCATATTGCTGGTATCCAGGAAGTTGGCGATAACCAACTTAATGCCATTATCGCTCAGGAATTTGCCGAAAATCATCAATTAAAAAGCTCAACCATTAAACGCATATTTTGGCTGGTGGCAAATCAAGAACTGCTGATCACTACCATTCAAAGTCAGGATATTACCGATCCAGAAGTGATCAAACAGCTTGCCAAACAAGTCAGTTCAGTCGATAAACTCAATGCTTTATATGTTTTTACCATTGCCGATATGATCGCCACCAATGAACAATACTGGAATGAATGGCATGAGTGCCAGCTTAAGCAGCTTTACCTGGCAACAAGAGACGCGTTAAAACAGGGGATCGAAAATATTTTCGAGGTTCGTACCCTAATTCGGGAAAATAAAAATGATGCCAAAGCTCAGCTTAGCGAGTTGGCGGTTGATCAACTGGCGCTACAACAATTATGGAGCAGCTTGCCTAATCATTTTTTCAGTGGCAATACGACGGAAGAAATAGTTGAAATCAGTCAACAAATTCTAAGCAATCCCCCTGGGAGCGATACCGTTTTTATTAGCGAAAACCTGTCACTAAGTTCCTCTTGCCTAACGGTTTATACCAAGGACAGGACTAAATTGTTTGTCGATATTTTTAATACCCTAGCCAGCGCTAAACTGAAAGTTAAAGATGCGCAAATTATGCAAACCAAAGATGGCAAGGTATTGGAAATCATCAAGTTACTGGATAACTACAATGAGCCGATTTCCGATGAATTTAGAATTCAACAAATCATCACCCGGGTAGAACAAGCAATAAACCAGCAAAAAAACATTAGCAATTTAACGGCGCCGCGTTTTGTTAAGCATTTTGACAATACGACGGTGGTTGAGTTTTTAAAATCCAGTAAAAAGAACAAATCACTATTAAAGGTAAATACCCTGGACGATCCTAGCTATATGGAAGAGATATGTGCGGTATTCTCCCAATGTGAGTTGACTATTCATTCTGCAAAAATCAGTTCACTCGGAGAATCAACGGAAAACGTTTTTTTGATATCGAAAAATAACGGCCTACCACTGACTGACGACGAACAACAACAGCTGACTGATTTATTAGTCAGCCGTTGTGCCTAACGCGGATTTTTTTACGACAACTTCTTCCAGCACACAAGTAAGCTCTTGAATATTGATTGGTTTTGCTAAATGATGGTTAAAGCCAGCTTCGAGTGCCCGCGTTTTGCTTTTAACATCGACATCCGCTGTTAATGCTATGATAGGCAGCTGTTTAAATTTTTCGATACTGCGTATTTTCCTGGTCGCTTGATAACCGTCTAGCACCGGCATCTGACAGTCCATTAATACAGCATCAAAGGTCGATTGTGCCAAGGCATCAATCGCCTGAGCACCGTTATCGACTATCACGGCATGAATCGCCAGTTTTTCTAACACGGTACTGATCAGCTTTTGATTAATTCGGTTATCTTCAGCAATTAGCAAAGTTAACGAAGATAATTCCGCCCCTGATGACGGCTGTTGTTCCTGATTTTCGCTGTACTTTTTGTTGAGTTGTTGGCTGTGTTGTTCACCATATTGTTCGTTGAATTTTTCCTGACTATCTTGCGTTTGTTGTGTTGCTGCCGCCTGGTCGCTCACTGCAAGCGTCAGGGTAAAAGAAAATACGCTGCCTTGCCCTTCAATACTGCTGATAGTAATGTCTCCTCCCATCAACTGACTAAGCTTTTTAGCAATAGTTAACCCTAAGCCTGTGCCACCAAAGTTGCGCGATGTCGATTGATCCGCCTGGGTAAAAGGTTGGAACAAGTCTTGAACTTTTTCTGGTGCTATCCCTATGCCTGTATCTCTGACCCGGATCTGAATATTTGCTGTCTGACCATCAGACGACAACAAATCCGCAGTGCACACTACTTCTCCCTGCTTTGTAAACTTCATCGCATTGCCAGATAAATTCATTAACACTTGCTCAATATGGGTTTGATCGCCAACAAACCGCATGGTTTGGGGTAAGTTATCCTGAAAGTACCAATCCAGCCCTTTTTCCAGTGCTGTGACTTTAAACAAGCTATAAATGCGCTCAAATATCTGATGAAAATCAAAAACTTCCTGACTAACGGTTAATTTTTCTGCTTCAATTTTCGACAAATCCAAAATGTTATCTATGATGTGCATCAGCAAATCCGCAGAAACATCAATATGCTTGATGTGCTCTTTAATTTCAGCAAGATCATCCGATTCTTTCGCCAGCTTGCTAAACCCTATCACTGAATTCATCGGGGTTCGGATCTCATGGCTCATATTCGCCAAGAACTGGCTTTTCGCCGCATTGGCATGATTCGCTTCTGCTACCGCATGCTCTAATGACAAGGTACGCTGTTTGACTAACTGTTCCAATTCTAGCTGTTTACTATGCATCAGCAGCAAGGACAAGGTAATAGTAATGACAATCAGCACTAAGATCATAAACAGAGTAAAAAACTCTCGATTTTTCTGCGCCGTTATATATGGTTTATTCGGCAGAAACTTCAGCAGCCATACTTGCCCGGCAACATCAAGCGGATAACTAAAGCCCTTGGCATTTAACAGCTGCTCTGTAGCTTGCATGTTATTCAAGTTATCGATAAAGCTCTGACTGCTGCCCTGTTCAAATACCTGATAAAAAAACAGCTGCTGATGTTTATCACTGATCGCACTTTCGAGCAGCTGCTTGGCCAAGATCACCGCAGTCACCACGCCACGCATGCGATTCGCATTTTGCTCAGTCGCTGAATTAATTTGTTCAAGTACCGGGAAGAACAGTAAAAATCCGGCAACCGGATCTTGATGCTGCACCAGATCAATGATCGGTGTCGCCTGCGGCTGGTGAGTTTTCATGATAGTAGTGAGAGCAATTTTTCTATCCGGATAGGAAAATACATTAAAGCCTATCGCCCTGGCATTGATGCTTTGCGGATAGATGTATTTGACATAAACAATAGGATCTTCAGCCTGTAGAGGCGCACCGTGAATATTGATGCTTTTCCGGTAGATGCTGGAAAGCTGCTGCTGGTGTCTTGCCATATCCTGTTGTCTTATTAGCGGATTCCAGGAGATGACATTAACACTGGTTAATTGCTTACTTAGCTCAGAGGCAAACTGGTTAAAATCAGCATGTGTCAACTCAGCTTGATGTTGAACAAATTGCACCAGTTTTTGCAATTGACTAACAGTATCGTTGAGCTGGCGATAGATGCTATTTTCAACCACTTTTGCTTCCTGGCGGATCAGGTTATCGACATTGCTATTGGAGTTATTAATAAAGAATTGGGTAATAGCTATCACTATCGCAAACAACAGCACTATCACGCCGATAAAAATCTGGTTGACCTTTTTTTGATTGGCGTCGACCTTAGGGTAATTCGCGATACAAAGAATGAGCGGCGTTGCCAGCAGCACCCCCAATGAATCGCCGAGCCACCAAAACACTATGTTTAGCTGATAATTTGTCGCGTCATACATAGGATTAAACTGGGTCAGGGCAAATACCCCGATATGGGCGGATATTAAGTTCACTAAAATGCCGACAATAAAAACAAAATACAGGCTGTTAATCGCTTTTATTTGTCTAACCGGGTCGCCAAGCCAAAAGCGCAGTAAGCTGGCACCAACTATCCCCTGTAGGGTTGCACCGCAGGAAACCAACAAATTCTGCATGCCAAGATCTGACAGCAACTGGTGCCATTGAAAATCTGGAGTAACAGAAGTGTTAAAAATAAAAGAACCGAAAAATACCGCAGGGAAGAAACGCCACCACCACAGGTAACAACCAGCGAGCGCAATTCCCGCCGGTAACCACACTGGTACCACCTGGCTCTGAAATGAAATAAATGAAGATAAATGGCCAATAGCAAAATAACCAAAAAACAAAATCAGGTAAAAAATCCAGGTTGTTTTTAGTCGATAATCCAAATTTATCCTTTAAATCATAGTTCGCTGCTAATAAGCATCAATATAGTCTAATCTCACGGGATAGACTAAATATTTCAATAAAATTAGTGAGATAAACTCGAAGAAGTGAATTAGCCCCTGCTTGATGCAGGGGCGAGAAATAACAAAGAAATTGGTTATTTCAAATAGGTATAACCAAGCAAGCAGTCTTCGTAAAAATCAATAAGCTGCACCCCTTCCCTCGGCTTAATAAAGCCGCGTTGGATTTGCTGATCAATTTCTTTTTTCACCATTTGCGCCATCATCGCCGGCGTGTATTGCATGGTTGAAAGCACATTTTCCACCGATGAGCCTTTAACCACTTCTTCGACATAAAAGTCTTTCGGATCATCGTCATAACTCATGACGTGCACTTCATTTAACCGACCAAACAGGTTGTGCATATCTCCCATAACATCCTGGTAGGCGCCGGTTAAAAACACACCGATATAATAATCCTGCTCACTGTTTAATTTATGTAATGGAATATGGCTGGCAACCGTTTCTTCGCCGATAAATTTGTCGATTTTGCCGTCACTGTCACAGGTAATATCCACTAAGCTACAGAGCTTTTGCGGCTTTTCATTGAGTCTAGATATCGGCACTATCGGCAAGACCTGATCGATCGCCCAGGAATCCGCCGCCGACTGGAACACAGAAAAGTTCGCCAGATATTGCGACGATAACATTTCCGGGATTTCGCCCAATTCTTCCGGAATAAATTCTAAATCTTCCAAATGTATGGCAATCGCATTTAGCAGGCGCCAATAAATAGTTTCGACCTTGGCTAATTCTTCCAGGGTAAAAATCCCCAGTTTAAAGGCATTAAGCGCCTGTTCTTTTAACTGAACGCTGTCGTTATAGGTTTCCTGATAGTTAGTCGCGTCGAAATTTTGTTCCAGCTCGCGCATATTAGTCACAATAAAGTGTTCACCAGTCGCCTTACGGGTGGAAAATTTAGTACCGCTCGGATGGATTTCACCAATCACTTTAGTCACCACACAGGAATGGTGCGCCGTCATCGCCCGGCCACTTTCACTAACGATATGCGGATGCGGCACCGAGGCTAGATCACAATTTTGTTTAAAACCGTAAACAATATCGGCAACGTATTCCGCCAAACTATAGTTACAGGAGGAATCATTAGTCGACTGTGAGCCATCGTAATCGACTGCCAGGCCGCCCCCAACATCGATATATTCCAGCGGTACGCCCTGTTTCACCAACTGACTATAAACAAATGACGCTTCCTGTACCGCTTCTTTAATGGCGCGAATATCGGTTAACTGACTGCCAATGTGAAAATGCAGCAGTTTAATCGACTCAATAAGTCCTTCGTGTTCCAGCAGTTTCACGGCATTTAAAATTTCCGCAATACTTAAGCCAAACTTGGCGCGCTCGCCGCTTGAACTTTCCCATTTACCGCGTCCCTTGACCATCATTTTAACCCTAAGGCCAATGTTCGGCTGGATATCCAACTCTTTTGATAATTTGATCAATTTAGTCAATTCACTGAACTTTTCGATCACTATCACGATTTTGCGGTTAATCTTCAGGCCAAGTAGTGCCAGGCGCAAGTATTCTTCGTCTTTATAGCCGTTGAGAATAGTCAGTGAATCCTGATTGGTGTTATAAGCAAGCGCAGCGATCAATTCCGGCTTTGAACCGGCTTCCAGGCCGTAATTATAGCGAGATCCGGCATCAACGATTTCTTCGATCACTTCACGCATCTGGTTCACTTTAACCGGAAACACTCCCATGTATTTTCCTTCGTACTGGGCTTCTTCTATGGTGTGGCGAAAGGTTTTATTCAGCTGTTCAACCTGAGATCTTAAGATGTCATGAAAGCGGATCACTGCCGGAAACTCAATGCCAGAATCCGCCATTTCATCTATCACTTCACGCAAATCAATTTTAACATTCGGTTGGTCATAGCGAGGAATGACATGAATATTGCCGTTATCGCCAATATCAAAATAGCCATTGCCCCAACGCTTTACCCGATAGATTTTTTCAGCTTCATCGATAGACCAGTCTAGCGACGAGTTTTGCTTTAACTCGTTATCTTTTTTATTCAACTTAGTTGTCTCTGGAATGTAAACAAATCAATAATTCACGCACTACTTTAGTGGCAAACACATCACTGTTGCCGGTTGGGTCTATCTCAGGGGAGAGTTCTACGACATCACAACCAACAAAATTTTTCTCTTTCAATAATTTGCATAAACTAATAAAAGAGTGGAAATCTTCACCGCCTGGCTCTGGAGTACCTGTGCCGGGGAAAAAGCTTGGATCAAAATAATCTAAATCTAAGGTCAGATAAATCGGCCGATCACTATCAATATCGGCAATGGCAGATAAAAAACCAGCACGTGAATCACACAGCGTTTTATGCTGCTGCATCCACTGATATTCCTCTTGAGTGCCCGAGCGAATACCGTACTGAATCAGTTGATGACCATCGCCAAAATGATCCAGAATACGGCAAATGATCGAGGCATGAGAGTAGTGAAAGCCTAAATAACCGTCACGCAAATCGGCATGGGCATCTAAGTGAATCACCACAAGATCCGGATATTGTGCCAAATAAGTTTTGATCGGCGCATAGGAGATCGAATGTTCACCGCCCAATACCAAGGTTTTAACCCCAGTTTCAGCTAAGTCAAGATCTGAAAACAAGGTGAGGTAATCATCTGTTGCTTGCTGCCATTGCTGCTCAATTAATTGATGTTGATCATCGCAAACATGGTTAATGTCAATCGACAGGTTACCGAGATCGACAAAGTTAATCTCTTCAAGATCAGCGTCCAAGTAAGGCGAGTAAGACTCAATACCATCAGAGACAGCCCGCAAAGCATCCGGCCCAGCATAAGTGCCTTTTCTAAAACAGGCGGTACCGTCAAAGCCAAAACCAATAAGATGAGTGGTATTGCCATAAATGCCATACGTATCCTGTGCCCCTTCATAACGGCATTGTGGCTCAATCAGCTCGACATTGACTTCTTTTATTTTTTTCACAAATTTGATCACTTAAAAATTTTGGCAATTATGCAAAAAAAGCTTATAAAGTATAGTAATTTTTGATTATAACGCGCAGAAATTACGGCAGTTATGCGTATAAACAAAATTATTAAGAGGACGACGAATAAAGATTGTATTTCTGGTTTTTATTCGTACAATAGCCGCCGATTTAAATTTGGCTACCAAGCAGGCATAAAAAGAGGATACGCGCTTGTTCTTTGAAGGTTCCGAAAAAAAAGCAGAAATATTGATTGATAGCGCCCAGTTATCTCTACTTTCCACTTTTGATGATAACTTTTGGCAACAGTTAGTTAATTGCTGTAATGCACAGATTTTATCCAGCATCAGTAACGACCAATGCAAGGCATTTTTGCTGTCTGAATCCAGCTTATTTGTCTGGCATGACAGGTTGTTGATTTTAACCTGTGGTGTGACCCACTTAGTCAATTCCGTTGAATTTTTCTTAAAACATGTCGCACCAGAGCAGATAAAACACGTGACTTATCAGCGTAAAAATGAGTATTTTTCTCATGAACAACCCAGCTGTTTTGGTGATGATAGTCAATTGTTAACCAAGTATATCGATGGCAAAGCCTATCGCTTTGGCGAAATGGACGCCCACCATACTTTTATCTTTCATCAAGACAATGGCTTTAGCGCCGCCAAAGAAGATAAAACTTACGAATTATTAGCGTATCAAATTTGTGAACAGGCGTCACAAACCTTAACCTCGCCAGGCTTGTCAGCTGACACTATTCGTCAGTTTTTAAATATCGAGCAACTGTTACCCGATTTTATTATTGACGACTTTGTTTTTGAACCTTACGGCTACTCATTAAACGCCATTAAACAGGATGAATACCTGACGATACACGTCACGCCGCAGGAAGGTAGCAGCTACGTCAGCTTTGAGTCAAACCTTAACCTGATCGAACTGGCGCCGACTATTCTTGCCATTTTACAGCCGGCGTCATTTGATTTATTGGGCTTTAACGAGTTTGATTTTGTTGAGAAAGTACAACAGATCATTCCTGACACTTATGTCAGTAAATCTTTAGTAAAAGAGACTTTATCGAATGGCTATTTCGTCTGTTTTGCTAATTTTATCAAGCCACAACTAGGCTATAGTAAACCAGCAATACTCGACATTACAGGAGACAACCATGCACTCTGATTTATGGGTAGAAGAAAAATTTTCAGACTTTCTCGGCTTACGGGTGAAGGTTGAAAAAGTACTGTTCTCCGGTAAAAGTGAGTTTCAAACCGTCGATGTCGTAGACACTAAAGGTCATGGCAAAATGTTACTTAACGACGGTTTAATTATGGTCACTGAGCGCGATGAATTCGCCTATCACGACATGATTACCCATGTGCCGTTATTTGTGCATCCAGAGCCGAAAAATGTCCTGGTTATCGGCGGTGGCGACGGCGGTACCGCTCGTGAAGTGATCCGTCACCCAAGCGTCGAAAAATGTACCATGGTAGAAATTGATGCCATGGTAGTCGATGCCTGTAAAGCACATATCCCGCAAACCGCTAAAGAATTAACTAACCCGAAGGTCAATTTAATCATTGGCGACGGTGTTAAGTTTGTTAAAGAAACCACAGAAAAGTTTGATGTAATTATCGTCGACAGCACAGATCCAATCGGCCCGGCTCAGCCACTATTTGGCGAAGAGTTTTATCAGGATGTTTTTAACTGCCTAAGTGATGACGGCATAGTGGTTTCTCAGGGCGAATCGTCCTGGTATGCCATGGAAATTCAACAGTCGCTGTTAAAAGTGCTCAATAAGGTATTCCCTCACAGCTATCTATACAGCTTTAGTAACCTGACCTATCCGGGCGGTTTATGGAGCTTTACCTTTGCCAGTAAGCGTTATCACCCGGTCAATGATTTTAATGCCCAACGGGTTATCGACAGCGGCCTGGAGTTTGATTATTACAATCATCAATTGCATAGCGCCGCGTTTGCCTTGCCGAGTTTTGCCAAGAAAGGCTTAGCAGGTTTGATTGAAAACGATTAATTACAGGGATTCTAATCAGGCTTTGTTATTTTGCAAAGCCTGTCTGCTAGTAAAGTTCGGTGGAAAATTAACATTGATTATCGCCCCGCGCTGCTTGAACCGACCTACAAGCGTATCAATTTTTTACGTTAATCCTCTTTGCCAATTACTGACAAAATTCTCGATAGCCCTGAGGATCAAAGTTAGTAGAGCACTGATTAGCAAAGCCGTGGAAATAATCCGTTTTGCTTATCTTAACATTCACTCTATTCACTAAATGTTCGCTTAATGCGTCAACATTAAAATGCGCTTCAGATTTTGGCATCACCAGCTCAATCGGCACTTGTGGTTTAAGCTCCCTCATATTCCTTACTTGACTGGCATAACAGGCAATATTGAGCGCTGGAGCCAATAATTTTGGCTGCTCAGCCGCTAACTGCCACAGCACGCTGCCACCGACACTAAAGCCAAGCACACAACCAGGTGGTGTAATGTGAGCTAACCCTGTTAATTTGTACTTAACCATCGTCAGATAATTTGCCAGCCCAAGCTGCTCGGTAAAATATTGATATGCCAGGGCCTCTGTAGCAAAAGCCATTTCTTGTCCCTGATAAGGATCGATAATCACGCATTGCTGACCCGGCGCTATATCCTGTGCGAGTTGTCTAAGCGCAGGCGTTACGCCAAAAATATCACTGAGTATTACCACTGTTTTATCATGCATCATTATTATTCAATATCCATTTACCCTTCACAGTTGAGTTTTTCTCAACTATTGGGTGATTTTAACTCGTTTGTCACATTAGCATCATCAATTTATGATGCAATTGTTTTCGAAATCTCCCCAGATTTCTATTCATTAATTATTTAACACTAAGGCGATAAGTACGCTTTAACCTTATCGCTTTTTATTTTCCTGGCTTGCTTAGTTCGACAATTGAATAAAAACGATACAGCCCCTAGAAAGCCTCGCGATAGACTGTTAGAATTCTGCCTGTTTGTATTAACAAGATATGAGATCGAGTAACAATGGGCAGAGCATACCAAAACCGTAAATTATCTATGGCGAAAACCGCCGGTCAAAAAACCAAACTCTATTCTAAATACGGTAAAGAAATTTACGTGATTGCCAAAAACGGTGGTGTCGACCCTGACGGCAACTTAACCCTACGCCGCACCATAGAAAAAGCGAAAAAAGATCAAGTACCGACACATGTAATTGACAAAGCCATTGAAAAAGCAAAAGGTACCGGCGGTGAAGATTACGCCGAGGCCCGTTATGAAGGCTTTGGCCCTGGCAACTGCATGGTGATCATTGACTGTCTAACCGATAACGGTAACCGCACCATCAAAGATGTTCGCCAGTGTTTTACCAAAACTAACTCAAAAATCGGTTCAACTGGTACAGTATCACACATGTTTGACCACCAAGCGGTATTTGCCTTTAAGGGCGAGGACGATGAAGCGGTATTGGAAAACTTAATGATGGCTGATGTCGATGTAACCGATGTTGAGTTAGAAGACGGTATTATCACTGTCTATGCGCCACATACCGAATTTTTCAAAATCAAAACGGCGTTTACCGATACCATGCCGGAATATGATCTGGAAGTTGAAGAAATTACCTGGGTGCCGCAAACCTATACTGAAATCACAGATGAAGATGACATTGCCAACTTCGAGAAATTTTTAGCCATGCTAGAAGATTGTGAAGATGTACAAAACGTTTATCACAATGCAGAGTTACCGCAAGAGTAATTTAAAATCAAATAGTTAAATAGATAAAGCACGCTAAAACGGCGTGCTTTTTTATTGCTCGTTTCCGTGCAGCTACATGATGGTGTGCTGACCATAGAAGCGAGAACCAATGAAGAAACTAAATCTGAAAAAGACAAGGTCATCCGCAGGGAGCGCCGCACTGGCTTTTTTAGTAGAAGCCTTACCCTTGGTAACAATGTTAGTGCGAATGACATACACGCAAAATTTGAAGACGGCCTGCTAACACTTAGCGCACCAAAAGTGGTTGAGTAAGAACAAGAAAACGTCGTATTGACATCAAGTAGACACAGCTTGATGAAAAGCGCATTACCGCTGCCTTAGCATTTAAATAGCTAAGGCAGCAATTTTTCTAACAATTGCCGACACTGAGCAAGCGACATCAATTTCGGCACCGGATAATCACAATAGACTTCATTAACCGCCCGCTTGGCAATACTATCCAAATCTTGCTTTTTTAACTCGGGAAAACTAGTTGGTATCTCGATAGCTTTGGCTAATGCTTTAACCTTATTAACAAAAGCGATCGCTGCTTTTTTCTTATCCATACTATTATCGACTAAACCTGTCTGCAAAGCGATATCAGCATACGCCAAAAATGCTTTGTCAAAAGAGAAATCCAACACATGCGGTAACACCACGGCATTCGCCAAGCCATGCGGTATATGATAAATCGCCCCTAATTGATGGGCGATAGCATGCACATAGCCAACCGATGTTCGAGTAAAAGCCAGCCCAGCCTGATAGCTGGCAAGCGCCATTTCTGTTCGTGCCTTAACATCATTACCCTGACGACATGCTTGCGGTAAAAATTCAAAAATGCGCTTAATTGCACTGATACTGTAATCTTTAGTTAATCGATTACTATGCAGGCCAATATAGGATTCAATCGCATGAGTCAGTGCATCCATCCCGGTATGAGCACTGATATGGGCTGGTAATCCAAGCATTAATAAAGGATCTAAAATCGCCACTTTTGGCACCAGGCAAGGATCGATAATGGTAAATTTTTTCTGCCGTGCACTGTCGGTGATCACCGCAACCAGAGTTGCTTCAGAGCCAGTACCGGCAGTAGTTGGCACCGCAATAAAAAATGGCAATTGCTGGCGTACCTTAAATAAGCCCGCTAACTTGTTAATCGCTTTATTTTTCACCACGCAGGCGGCAATGGCTTTCGCACAATCGATCACTGAGCCACCACCTAAGGCGATCACTGCATCACAATCATTGTGCTGATAATGCTCAACGCCACGAGTGACGAGCTCTATGGTAGGGTCAGGGGTGACATGAGCAAAAACACTATATTCAATTGCTGCACCTTGCAATAACTGCATCAATTGCCCGGTCAACCCAAGTTCGGTAAGCTGCTGATCGCTGACTATCAGTACTTTCTGACGCTTGGCCTGAGCCAAAATACAGGGAATTTCACTAAGCTTACCTTCGCCGCACAGCAGCCTTGGCATTGGGATAGTGATTAAACGATTGAGGTAACGGCGAACCGCAATAACCAGGTGATGCAGCACAGTTTACTCTTTGATTTTTCAGATGGTAATGTCATTAAACTGCGAGCTTATGATATTGTCAACTGGTCAAACCAATAGGAAAAACTATTTCGCAAGCTTTGCCAACATTTGATTAACTGCCGTTAAATGCTGGGGATCATTATGACACATGCCCTGGAACACGGCGCAGATATCCAAAAAATCCGGCAGCTCAGTGCGCTGCGCCATTTTCATTAAGCGTTTGGTTAGTCGCAGCGACATCGTCGGTTTGGTAGCCATCTCATAAGCTAACGTCAAACAATGTTGCACTAACTCCTCAGGCGCGACCACTTCCAACACCACACCATATTCTTTAGCCTGCTCAGCGTCTATCACCCGGCCGGTGAAAGTGAGCTCTGCCGCCCTTTGATAGCCAATATTGCGCTGCATAAACCAGGCACCACCATCGCCCGGGATCAGCCCTAAATTGGCAAAGGTTTCACCAAATTTCGCCTTAGTTGAAGCAATTCTCAGGTCGCACATATTGGCAAGATCAAAGCCCGCACCGATTGCCGGGCCATTAACAGCTGCAATAACAGGTACTTCACACTGATGCAAAGCCCGGGGAATACGCTGGATGCCTTGACGATATTTAGCTTCCAGCTCAGCTACATCACCGGCAAAATCTCCGGCGCGCTGCGCCATATCCTTAATATTACCGCCAGCTGAAAACGCCGAACCCGCTCCAGTGAGCACTAAAACCGCAACATCCTGTTGCTGATTAATCCAATTAACCGTACTCACAATATCCTCAGTAATCGCGGTGCCGGTTAATGCATTACGAACATCATGGCGATTCAATGTCAGAGTTGCGACTTTATTATCCAAGGTAAGTAAGCAGTCTTTTAACTGTGGTATATCCATATTTTCTATTCTCCGGTTACCTGTTTAGCTACTTGCCAGAATACTTCCAGTTCATCTAAAGAGTGCTCACAAAAACCTTTAGCAGAAGCACTAACCTGTTGTTCAACATGATGAAAACGTTTGCTAAATTTATCATTGGCTTGACGTAGCAGTTGCTCGGGATCTTGTTTTGCGTGGCGACAAAGATTAACCACGGCAAACATTAGATCCCCAAGTTCTTCCGCCAGCGCTTGTGGGTTGTGGTGTAGCTCTTGTTTCACTTCGACCACTTCTTCTTCAACTTTGGCAAAAACATCGTCAATATTGTGCCAGTCAAAGCCAACATGGGCGCAACGTTTTTGAATTTTTGCCGCCCGCGACAACGCAGGTAAGCTTTTAGGAATATCCGATAGAATACTGATCTCCTTATCATTATTTTTAGCCTGACGTTCTTTCGCTTTTTCATTTTCCCAGTTCGCTTTTATTTCTGCGTCGGTAGCTAAATTTTCACTGCCAAAGACATGGGGATGACGACGAA
>CAZUHQ010000076.1:16095-17683 GCA_964620605.1 uncultured Thalassotalea sp. | reverse complement strand
ATCGGTCAGGGTGAGTATCTTAACTCTACTGTGGTGATAGTGTTGACAATTAACAATGAGAATAACTGCAAAACCATAGGTGTGGTGGTGGATGCAGTTTCTGATGTTATCGATGTTGAAGAGCAAGACTTTACTACTGAATCTGGATTTATTGGCAATATTCCTCAAGAAAACGTTCAAGGCTTAGTCAATATCAATGACAATGTCGTCACTGTGCTCAATGCCAATACATTACTGAAATTAGAACATTGAACGCGTAACTTATAGGGAAATATAACAATGATCAGTGATGAGCGTGAATACCTGACATTTAACATTAAAGAAGAAGAATTCGGTGTTGATATTTTATATGTGCAAGAAATTCGCGTCTGGGAATCGGTAACCGAATTGCCTAATAAGCCAGCATTTATTAAAGGAGTGATTAATTTACGTGGCGTTATTACTCCGATTATTGATTTACGCCAGCGCTTTAATATTGAACCACTTAAATACAATGCTCAGACAGTCATTATTATCTTGCGTGCACAGGACACTCAGAGTGCTAATGCTATCGGCATAGTGGTTGATTCGGTATCAGATGTCTATAAGGTTGACCCCAAAACAGTTCGTTCGGCACCAGAATTTGGCAGCCATATTGACAGTTGTTTTATCAGTGCCCTGGCAACGATAGCAAATAAACTGATTGTACTACTTGATACGCCAAAACTCCTTGAACAAAGTGAATTATATGGCATGGCTGATAATGAAGATCTACTTGAGACTACAGGCTAGGGCGTGTTGAAAAGAGTTTGTAAAACCCGGTGAGGGAGTGATTTATTTGACCTTCAGCCGAAATTACACAGGTTAAAGGAAGTAAACGCTTGATTAAAGAAGAAGGTTAGCTTTATTCAGCGGTGGATAATGGAGAGTACAATGTTAAATAAATTACTTGGCAACATCAAACTGGCGCATAAATTAAGTCTGGCTTTTTTTATGATTTTAGTTCCTCTAGCGATAACAACATATTATCTCACGACAACAGCATTAAAAGATATAGACATAGCGCAAAAAGGACTGGAAGGTATACGAGTGATTGCGCCTTTACAAAATGTTGCTCAAAATATTGCACAACACCGAGGGGCATCGGCGAGTTTTTTAAGTGGTAACCAGGCTTTTGCGGCTAGGTTACAGCAGCTTGAATTGGAAGTGAACCGCTACTTTGATGAGGTAAAAGTAGCTTTGGCCAAAACAAAATCACTGCCGATTCAAAATGAAATCAAGGCGCTGAACAAAAGCTGGGATGATTTGGCAAGAGTCAATACCACGTTATCTGCTGATGAATCCGTCAAGTTACATAATCAGGAGCTAGAAAATGTCCTCGCCACCATTATGTTAATTTCCGATAAGTCAGGATTATCGCTTGATGCCTACATTGATTCTTATTATATGGTGGTTGCTGTTACCAGTGAACTCCCCAACCTTGCTAATTACTTAGGTATTGCACGAGCGCAAGGCGTTAAAGTGCTTACCACTAGGCAACTAGATGAGAAAACCAAACTGGCACTATTTGGGAAAAGCAGCAATATTACCAATCTGATTGACGGACTGG
>CAZUHQ010000076.1:0-16085 GCA_964620605.1 uncultured Thalassotalea sp. | reverse complement strand
ATAGGAAGTGTGCGGATTTTTGAAGAGAACGCCTCGGCTAGGCAAGCCTTATCTTCCAAATATAGTGATACTCTTAGATCAGCAAAAGAAAAAGTCACCCTGATCAATAATGAAATCGTTCAGGCATCATCTTTGTCTTATGACAATGTCAGGTATTTTGAGGAAACAACAGCGGCGATAGATAAGGTATATGAGCTCAATAGTGCGGTTATGAATATATTGACAGCAATACTTGAAGAACGTGCTTCAACGAAAGAAAGTAGAATGTATACCGAAGTATTTTTTATTTTTGCCATTATTGTTGTTGCCTGTTTTGTTGCATTTACCATTATTAAAGGGGCTATTAAAGCGATGGATTTCGCTATTGTGACCTTTGATAAGATAGCTAAGGGAAATTTAGACAATGACCTGACAACAGAAAATAAGGATGAGTTCGGTCAGTTGCTGGTTGCGATCGGTGTTATGCAACAAACATTAAAAGATAAACAAAGTGAGGTTGGTCGGTTAACTTCTGCGGTTGAAGGCAGTACCACTAACTTTATGATGGCTGATACGAAAGGAAATATAGTGTATGCCAACCCGGCAGTGAAAAAAATGCTCCGTAGAAGGGAAGAGCGCTTACGTTCGGTATTTTCGTCATTTAATGTTGATAATATCGTGGGTACTAATTTTGATACTTTCCATAAAAACCCCGCTCATCAGCAAAACTTATTGGGTAACCCGGACAATCTTCCTTATGAAAGTGAAGTTTCAATCGCCGGTTTAACATTTAATTTAATGGCTATTGCCTTACTTGACGAGCAAAAGAACCATTTAGGTACTGTAGTGCAATGGCTTGATATTACAGAAGAAAGAGATGCTCAAAGTCAGGTAGAAAAATTAATTAATGATGCGACAGCCGGTAAGCTAGACAGTCGGATAGATACTTCTGATTACCAAGGCTTTATGAAAGACCTTGGGAATAATATTAATGGCTTAATGAATGCAGTAGTGACTCCAATAAGTGAGGCTATTAATGTTGCCAAGGCGCTTTCTAAAGGCAATTTATCTGAAACTATGGATGGCCAATATGACGGAGAATTTTTAGCGCTTGCCGAAGCCATGAATGGCTCAATTGCCAACTTAAATAATATGGTTAATGAAATTCGTTCAGCATCTACCAATGTTTTTGACTCTGCACGTGAGATCGCTGAAGGCAACAATGAGCTCAGTCATAGAACAGAATCGCAAGCATCCAGCTTGGAAGAAACGGCATCGGCGATGGAAGAGTTAACTAGCACGGTACAACAAAATGCAGAAAATGCTACGGAAGCGAGCAAACTGTCAAAATCTGTAATGGGTAAGGCAACCAATGGCGGCGCTGTAGTGAAAAATGCCATTACTGCAATGAGCGACATTAATAAATCGAGTAAAAAAATTGCTGATATTATCGGTGTTATTGATGAGATTGCTTTTCAAACGAATTTATTGGCGCTTAATGCCGCGGTAGAAGCTGCGCGCGCTGGTGAGCAGGGACGGGGGTTTGCTGTGGTTGCCGCCGAAGTCAGAAACCTGGCGCAGCGCTCGGCAGGGGCAGCAAAAGAGATCAAAGGTTTGATTAACGACAGTGTCGAAGCCGTCGGGCAAGGCACTAAGCTGGTGGATGAAACCGGGCAAACTTTCACTGAGTTAGTCGATGCGATCGAAGATGTAGAAAAAATGATCGCAGATATAGATAGTGCAGGGAAAGAGCAAGCTGCGGGCATTGGTGAAGTTAGCGCGGCTGTCAGTCAAATGGATGAAATGACCCAGCAAAATGCCGCACTAGTCGAAGAAGCCGCAGCATCGAGTAAATCAATGGAAGAGCAGTCGCAATCCTTGCTCGATCAAATGGCATTTTTTAATAATAACCAGCAAGAATATAAGCAAGCACAGGCCATAGCCAAAACCGTCACTAAGCCTGTCGCAAAACCGGCTGCTGTGAGCAGGGTTCCGCGAGAAAAAACCGTTTCAGATCAAGAATGGGAAGAGTTTTAGTGTTTGCCTATGAACGATATCAGAATGCGGTCATTTCGTCTGACGGACAAAGAATTCGAGTTTGTTTGCCAGTTTGTTTATGACACCGCAGGCATAGTATTAAATGCCAGTAAGCGTGAGATGGTGTACCGCCGTTTCACGCGTGTCATTAGAGAGCGAAATCTCGCGTCATTTAGCCAGTATTGCCAATTATTAAAGGAAAATCCTGAGCAGGAAAAACACTATTTTATTAATGCCATTACCACAAATTTAACCAGCTTTTTCAGGGAAAAGCATCATTTTGATTACCTGCAATTTACGGAGGTGCCTCAGTTGTTAATCAAAAATAAGCAGCAAAGAAGAATACGCATCTGGTCGTCAGCGGCATCGACCGGAGAAGAACCCTATAGCATTGCCGCCGTAATTTATGAATCTTGTAAAGCGTATTTATCTAGCTGGGACATCAAAATATTAGCAACGGATATTGACGGTGATGTGCTTGCCAAGGGCAAACTGGGAATTTATGACGAAAAACGGATAGAAGATATTCCGCTTGAATATAAGAAGGCCTATTTTGCTAAAGGCAAGGGAGAAAATGCGCAAAAGGTAAAAGTTGCGCCATGCCTGCAAAATTTATTGACATTTAAGGAGCTCAATCTGCTGCATGAGTGGCCGATGAAAGGGCCATTTGATGTTATCTTTTGTCGCAATGTCATCATTTATTTCGATAAAAAAACGCAAATCGATTTATTTGAGCGTTATTATGAGTTGCTCGCTCCCGGTGGTTTATTGATTTTAGGGCATAGCGAAAGTTTAGGTCATTATCAGCAATACTTTGAAAATGTTGGCCGGACAATTTTTAGAAAACCTAACCTTGGGCAAGGTTAAGTATGAGCGTTAACTCTCAGGATGAGCTTCTTGTCGCACAGACTCTTGCCAGCTGCATGCCAGAGTTTTCACATGTTAATCATTACTGGGATAAGAAAAGGGCATGTGTTGTTGCCAAAATATTACCGGGTGAATTTTATATGACTAAGGATGACATTATGGTTGCGACCACTTTAGGTTCATGTGTTGCGACCTGCATCTGGGATAAAACGTTAGGCATAGGGGGAATGAACCATTTCATGCTGCCCTTGAGTGACAAAGAAGCTCATGAGGTGAACTGGGGTCAAAGAGGGCTGGCATCTGATGCTACCCGATATGGTAATTTTGCGATGGAACATTTGATCAACCTGATTTTAAAAAATGGCGGTCGGCGAATTAACCTCAGGGCTAAACTCTTTGGTGGCGGCAAAGTATTAAAGCAGATGTCGGATGTCGGGCAGAAAAATATCGACTTTGCTCTGCATTACCTCACTCAAGAAAATATTCTGCTGGAAAGCTCTGATCTTGGGGCTAATTTTCCGAGGAAAGTATTGTTTCACCCGAAAACCGGTAAAGCTTTTGTTAAAAAATTGAATAGCTTACCTAATGACACTATTGTTAAGAGAGAATTTAATTATCGTAATAGCATAGCTAAAGAACCAACGGATGGAGATATTGAATTATTCTAACTATTGCATAAATTGCCAGGCGTTAATCTTATGAGAAGAATAAAAGTCCTGATTGTTGACGATTCTGCGGTGATCCGAAATATCGTCAGTGAAATATTAACCAGTGATCCGCACATTGAAGTGGTTGGAGAGGCAAAAGACCCCTATGCCGCACGAGAGTTAATTAAAAAACTTAATCCGGATGTGCTGACCTTAGACGTCGAAATGCCGAAAATGGATGGTATTACCTTTTTAAGGAACTTAATGCGTTTACGACCAATGCCTGTGGTAATGTTATCAACCTTGACTTCTCAGGGGGCCGATATCACTTTACAGGCTTTAGAGTTAGGGGCTTTGGATTTCATCGAAAAGCCAAGTTTTGAAACGCTTATTTCATCAAAAAATAATTTTAAAACACAATTATTAGCGAAGATTAAATCAGCCATTACCGTCGATCAGAAAAACTACTTTTTGGCCAAATCAATCGCTGACGACACTTCTTTTAAAGCTTTGCCTTTTAGTGGCGTTAAGCGCAATAATCATTTGATCGCAATAGGCGCTTCGACCGGCGGCACCGAAGCGATAAAAAATGTGCTGGTGAATTTACCCGCGAATAGCCCGCCGATTGTTATTACTCAACATATTCCAAAAACCTTTAGTGCGCGCTTTGCCGAGCGCTTGAATGATAATTGCCATATCTGTGTGTTTGAGGCCAAGCACAGACAAAAGATTAAAACCGGCCATGCCTATATTGCGCCAGGCGATCAACACTTAAAAGTTACTGAAAAAAATGGTGCCTTGTTTTGTCTGTTAGAAGACAGCGAGCTGGTTAACCGTCATAAACCTTCGGTAGAAGTGTTATTTCGTTCTTTATTACCTTTGGCAAATAATATTCAGGCAGTATTGCTAACAGGAATGGGTAATGATGGTGCCAATGCCATGCTGGAGCTGAAAGAACAGGGAGCTAGAACCATAGTTCAAGATAAAAACAGCAGCCTGATCTGGGGCATGCCGGGTAGTGCTTTTGCGTTAAATGCTCATACCCATGTTTATTCGTTAGCGAAAATCCCTGCTCAGCTGTTAGCTTATGCCGCATTGGAGGACAAGCAAATGCAGCAGACCCTCGCGGAAGTAATCAGCGATAAGGAATATTAGGCTTAATGTATGCTAAGTTTACAAACTAGAACAGTAAATAAATAGGAATTACTATGACATTACAAGTACAAGAAAATACTGAAAAAAACAGTATCAATATTGCAATAGAAGAGAGGTTTGATTTTTCATTACATAAAGAGTTTAAGGAAGCTTATACTCACTGTACTAAGCAAGGTCTGAATATTTCATTGGATTTAAGCAAAACCTCGTACATGGATAGCTCTGCGCTTGGCATGATTTTATTACTCAAAGATCATATTGAAGCTTTGTCAGGCCAATTAACAATTTTTAAGCCAAGTGATGCGGTATATAAGGTGCTGGAGATCGCCCAATTTCACCGTTTGATGACAATAGAAAGATAAAAATGACACACTTAACGAGCAATAATAAGGGAAAGTTAGCCTTAGTTGTTGATGACTCGGCGACACAGCGTCAGGTGTTAAGCGTGTTATTAAAGGAAGAAGGCTACCGGGTAGTAACCGCTGAAGATGGCGCACGTGGCGTCGCACTTTATATTCAGCAGCAACCGGACTTAGTGCTGATGGATATCAGCATGCCGATAATGAATGGTTATCAGGCGTCACGAAAAATAAAAAGCTTATCGTTAAGGAACGATCTCTGCCCACTGATTTTTATTACCAGTATGGATACAGATCAAGCCTTTATTGACAGCATAGAAGCCGGTGGTGACGGTATTTTAGTTCGGCCGTTTTCTCCCGCGGTCTTTAAGGCAAAAATCAAATCAATTCAACGTATCAGTGACTTGTACAGCGAAGTTAAAAAGCTGCAACAACAGCAGCAAAAAGACGCTGAGCTTGCTGAGCAACTGATGTTCAGTGTTATTGAAACCCGTAATTATGCGTTAGATAAAATAGGCATAGTTAAAAAGGCGGCGGCACTGTTCAGTGGTGATATCCAACTATCTGCACTGAGCCCAAATGGTGATGTTAATGTCTTGCTCGGTGATTTTACCGGTCACGGATTACGCTCATCTATTGGCGCTATACCATTAGCGGAAACCTTTAGATCTATGACCAAAAAAGGTTTTTCCATCGCCGAAATCATTGCTCAGATCAATCAGCAACTGTATAACCTTTTACCTGCTGATTTATTTTTAGCCGCGGGTGTGGTCACCGTATCAAACCATGATCAATCCGCTTATTTATTTAATGCCGGATTACCGGATGCATATCATTTTGATGAACAGGGAAACATTAAGGAAAAAATCAGCTCGTTTCACCCGCCTTTAGGCGTACTGCCCCTGTTGCTTAGTGACGTCAGTGTTAAAGTGATTGCCATTGATCCCGAAGATCGCTTGGTACTGATCAGCGACGGTATTATTGAGGCACGCAATGAACAAGGTGACATGCTAGGTTATTCAGGATTTGAGGATGCTGCCATCGAAGGGGTGAAAACGGGCAATATCAGTCAAACTGTGATGAAAAAAGTTGAATATTTTTGCCAGTCAATGCCACAAGAAGATGATATTTCACTGATTGATTTACCCTGCGGCGGTTGGCAGAAAAATATTGCGCTAAACCATAAAGAAGTACAGATGTTAAGCAAAGCGAGTTGTGAGGACAACGGGGTAGCGGCGTGGCACTGGGATTTGCGCTTAACAGGTGAGCGATTGGCAAAAGTGAATCCTGTGCCTTTGGCAATGAATTATATTCAGGAACTTGAAGGACATGGCGAGCATTGGCAAAGCTTGTTTACCATTTTGACCGAACTTTACTTAAACGCCTTAGATCACGGGGTGCTAGGCTTAAGCTCAGTATTGAAATCGTCGCCAGAAGGGTTTACCCAGTATTTCATTGAGCGAGAGCGGCGATTAAAGCAATTAAGCCTAGGCTTTATTCACATTGTTATTCAATATTTCCCGCTTGAAAATGGCGGTAAAATTCTCATTAAAGTAAAAGACAGTGGTCAGGGATTTCACTTTTCGTCAATGGCTGAAAAGTTATCGCATCCAGCTAAAGAACAACAACTTTCCGGGCGGGGAATTGAACTGTTGACTCAGCTTTGCCAAGAGCTGAAATACAGTGAAAATGGCACCTTAGTTCAGGCTTCGTTCTTCTGGCAAACCCCTTAGATTTCCAGATTATTATCAGCGTGTTTTGCCGGTTTATCCGGCGCCAGTCATTGGAAACATCGCCTTTATATTAAGTAATTGATGGAAGTGTGTAATTTTAGAAAAATTCACTATGCTTAATTATTATACAAAGATAACCCCATTACAAAGGAATGTATATATTATGTCTAAGCCTAAAATACTGATCATCGATGACGAAAAAGACTATTTGGAACTGCTATCTGAAGCGCTTGAGCACCAGTTTCTGGTGTATAGTGCAGATAGCTTACAGCAAGCTGAAGCTATTGTTGCCGATATTGGTACAGTTAAAATTGCACTGGTGGATGAACACATAGGGCAAGATAAGGGCTCTGAATGGATCAAAGAAAAAGTCAAGCAAAAGGGGGTTGCCATCTCTTTTGTTTTATATTCAGGTCTTGCCAGTGAAGACGCCATTTTAAAAGGACTGGAGTGCGGTGCGGATGATTTTTTAGTCAAACCCATTTCTCTGCTGGCATTAAGCAATAAATTGGAAAAACTGATCGCCTATCAAAAGCAAATCTATCAGTTTGAGAATGAGCTGAACTCCAAAGATCGGGTAATAAATATTTCGATGGCGCAAGCATCGAAGTACGGTAGCTGTATGCAGCTCACGTCCAGATTAAATACGTGTTTTTCATTGGAAAAAATCAGAGACGAAGTGTTCTCTTACCTCTACAGCATGAACTTACATGGCTGTATTGCCTTTTATCCTTTTAATGGTAGCGCCGAATTTTACAGTTCGAAAAATAGCTTTTGTTCGCCGGTTGAGCAAGGCGTTATGGAACTGTTAAAGGTCAAGCCTCGGCTTTATCGTTTTGGTAGTCGCACTATTTTTAATCACTCACTGGTCTCTATTTTGATTTTAAACCTCGAAGAAGGCTCAATCGATACCGATATTTATATCGATGCCTTAGCGTCGGTGATCGAATGCATTGGTGCGCGTATGGCATTTATTACCTATAAAAATTCATTAGAAACGGTACAAGATCAAATTCAGGCGGCGGTTAGCAAAACCAAAAAGATGATTGAAATTTCAAAGCACCATCAACAAGAGGTGTTAAATGAAATTGTTCAAAACCTTGGCATGAGTTTCCACGTGCTGGATATGACCATGGAACAGGAAGAGTATTTAACCAACTTGGTACAAGATGCCTTGGAAAAACATAGCCAGGATGGCGCCTTGTTCTTGGATATTAGCCGGCTGCTCGATAGTGCATTAGCCAGTGTCGAAGAATTGAAACAATTAAATACCTGCCAGGATGCACCCGAAGATGCGCTTGTTGAAGAGGATGAGCTATTTTGAGCCAGCCAAGGTTTGATTTAACTATTGAGTACCTGCCGGTTGCCGCGTTAATTGTCGATAGCACCAGTCATATTGTTGCGGTGAATGCTTGTGCCGAGCAATTAACCGGTTATCACCATAGTGAATTGCAAAATGTGGATGTTGATTGCTTATTTTCCAAAGAAGCCATTTCCAGTGACGCACTTTATCGACAACAGGCTAATCAGCATGAACAAGCTTCCGGTTTTTCCCATTTGATCAAATTGCAACGTAAATCTGGTCAGCGAATGCATTGTGATCTTAAAGTGAGTGAAATTCCCTGTGGTTATTTGTTGGTTATTGAACGTCATAAAGTTGAAAGCGCAGCGCGCGCTCATCAAGAAACCCAGGCATTTCTCAAGCAAATGGATGAAGCATACTGGGAGTGGGATATTGAGCAGGGGGAAATTTATTACTCTGCTCAGGTGATGAGTTTATTAGGTTATCAAGCCAAGGCACTCACTGGCTCTATCTCTCTGTGGAAAAATCACCTGAAAAAACAGGATGTTGATGACATAGAACGGCAAATCAACCAGCATCTTATGGGACTTTTGCCCTGCATTAATCCAACCTATGCGATGACAACCGAGCAAGGGGAAAAAAAGTGGATCAATTTGATCGGTAAAGTACTTGAGTATCAAGACGGTAAGCCGAAAAAAATGTTTGGCTCGGTTAAAGATGTTTCTAAGGCGCAAAAATTAATTGCCGAGCTTAAAAAGCAAAATGGTTATTTACACTTGGCTGAGCGGCTTAGTCATTCTGGTCATTGGCGGATTGATTTAAAAAATCAGCAACTCTATTGGTCAAAAGGCATTTATGCTATTCACGGAGTGAGCCCTGAAAAGTATCACCCGAAAATGAGTTCGGCGATCAAGTTCTACCTCAAGGAAGAGCAAGGCAGGGTAAGGCAGCTCCTTGATGGCGCAGTGAACGAGAAAAAAGGCTTCCACTTTAAAAGTACTATCGTTAATGCCCAAAAAGTGCAAGTGAAAGTGGAGTGCATTGGTGAAGTTGAGCTCGATGATAACCAGCAGGTTATCGCTATTTTTGGCGTGTTTAAGGACATCACTGAAACGGTCGAAAATTTTGAGAAGTTAACACTCTTAGGCAAAATCAATTATGCGATTAAGGTACCGATATTTTTTATCGATGACACCGATAAAGTGGTATATCGAGAACTATTGCCGCAAATGTCTGATAAGAACACCGGTCTATTTGATTATATTAACTTTAGTATTAAAGATTATTTGCGTTATAAAAAATTAGCTAAACAACACGGGCAAGTGAAACAGGCTAATATCAGCTTTGATAATTACCTATCTGTTTTTGACCTGTCGGTGACTTATGAACCGGAAGAAAATCTTTATATTTGGATCGTTGAAAACACCACAGAGAATTACCGAAAAGAACAGCAACAGATCATCAGTAACCGTTTGGCCTTGTTAGGTAATACTTTTGGCAATGTCTCACATGATATTAATAATGTGCTTGGTGTCGCACTCGGTGCGACTGAAATGCTGGAATTAAAGGTGGCTCAGGGTAGTCAGGACATTTCGAAATACATTGACCGGGTGAAAAATGCCATTGATAAAGGCAAAAGTGTTACCGAACGTTTATTGGCATTTACCCGTAAACCGGCAGTAAAAATTATTGATTTTGACCCTATTGTGGAAATTAAAGAAAACCGCTATTTATTTAAGCAATTGCTGTTAAACACTATCGATTTTAGCTGCCACTTTGACGACATCAGCTGTCAGATCAAGTTTCCTCAAGGGGAGTTTATTAATATTTTGTTGAATCTGGTATTAAATGCCCAGGATGCGATTCAGGAGCAAGCGCTGATTGGTAAAATTGAGATGAACGTTAGCTTAAATGATCAGCAACTGTTGGAAATTTCAGTAAAAGATAGTGGCGTAGGTATTGAGCAAGAGAATCTAGCTAAAATTTTTGATCCCTTTTTTAGCAGTAAATCTGTCAATAAAGGCAATGGTATTGGCCTGGCAAATGTTTATAGCACTATGCATAAATACAATGGTGAAGTGCAGGTGCAAGGGCAATGTGATTTAGGGGGCGCCGAGTTTACTTTAACATTTCCCTGTCATGTTCATCGGCGAGTGCAAGATAAAGTAAGCGCGAAAAAATCGACGATGGCGATGAATGAAAAGTCGGTGCTAGTGCTAGATGATGAAACCAGTATCGGTGAGTTTGTTGCGTTGTTTTTGGCAAGCCAGGGGGCAACAACTGAATCTGTTCATAGTAAAGATTCTTTAGTTGAAATGCTTGCTTCGGATAAACATTTTGATGTGTTTATTACTGATATGATTTTGCCTGATATTTCTGGCCGGGACGCAGTAACTCTAGTACAAAATAAGTTTCCGAACATTAAAGTGTATTCCATGAGTGGCTATATCGCCGAAGAAGATAACAAGTGGCAACATCCGGTATTGAGAAAACCTTTTAATTCTGAAGAGCTGGCTGATTTTTTAATCAATAATTAAAACGCGTTTATCTATGATCAGATATCAATATTAGTCTGCTAGTATTAAATAGCAAAGAGCTATGAATAATAAGCAAACAAAAAGCACTAGATACGCTACAGTGGCCGTTAGCATTATATTAAATTAAGTGCTTCAATAATAAAGTAAACACCTCTCAGGTAACGATAGTGAATGTACTACATAAAGAATCTTATACCATTTTAGCCGTTGATGATGCCGAGGACAGCTTGCTACTGTTAAAGTTTGATTTGACTCAGGCAGGCTATGATGTTCTGTTAGCAGACTCGAGCGAGTCGGCATTTGAGATCTTGCAAACCACTGAGGTCGACTTATTGTTGTTGGATATGTATATGCCGGGGCAAACCGGGTTATCTATTCTGATGAAAGTTAAAAGCAACCCCTTGTTTGAACATATTCCTGTGATCATGCTATCGGCGTCTAAAGACGAAGACCAGATCGTGGCGGCATTGGAGCTTGGAGCCAGTGATTATGTCACTAAGCCTTATAATGCGAAAATTTTATTGGCGAGAATGAAAAATGTCTTAGTGTTAATGGAAAAGACCATACAGCTAGAAGCGCTGGCCAATACCGACTTTTTAACTAAGGTCAATAATCGAGGGAGCTTTGAAAACACAGTCAATAAAGTGATCAGCCAGGCGAATCGCGAAAAACAGCCAATTGCGCTCGCGATGTTCGACTTAGACTATTTTAAAAAGGTTAACGATAGTTATGGGCATGAATCGGGAGATAAAGCATTAGTTGAGTTTGCCAAAATCCTGAACAAATCGTTTCGCGATTATGATGTGGTTGGCCGCATTGGTGGTGAAGAATTTGCCGTCTGCATGTTTAATACTTCGGCAGATGAAGCTTTTAGTGCCTGCGAGCGTTGCAGAATATCGTTAATGAATAAAGGAATCGAGGTAGAATTTGATGATAAAATTCAAGCCATATATATTACCGTTAGTGCCGGATTAATTGCAGAACATCCTCCGATAGCCAGTTATGACGAATTATTACGCCGGGCAGATCACATGCTTTACCAGGCGAAAGAACAGGGGCGTAACCAAACATTTATGGAGCAGCACGACATGGTAGAACCAGATAAAAATATCGATGAACAGCAGCAGCTGGTAGCGGGCGAGTCTCAATCTAAGCAACAGAGTGCAGCTAAGTTTACCGGGATAGATTATCAAACTGGGGTTGATAATGTGCTTGGTGATGAAAGTTTGTTTAATGATATTTTAATGATGTTTTATCAGGATCATGCTCAGGATCTCGACAAGATCGAACAAGCCATGGCACAGGAGGATTATCAGCAGACTAAGCACCTGGTTCATACCTTAAAAGGGGTAGCTGCTTCCATTGGCGCGATGGAATTGTTTAGCGCCACTAAAGCATTGGATATTGCGCTTAGAGAGCAGCAGCCGGAGCAGTATCAGATGTTATTTGATGGGGTCGCCAGTCAGCTGAGGGTAGTTTTAGCCGAAATCCAAAATGCGCTTGTTGATAAGCTTTGATGCACTTGCTGTTAATCAATTTCCAGTTCTATATCTGAGCTTGGAATGCAGCAACAAGGTAAAATTTCCCCATTACCAACAAATGCCAGCGGTTCTCCGTTAGGGTATTCGATTTGTCCGTTAACTAATTTTACCCGGCAAGCTCCGCAAAAGCCGTCGCGGCAGTGATAATGCACTTCAACACCGGCATTTTCTAAACAGTTGAGTAAAGTTTTGGCTTGGGGGTCGTAGTCTATCGTTTTTTGTTCGACCTTGATCTGGTGTTGCTTTTTAGGGCGGGAATTAGCATCAGCCATGATCAGATCACGGAGTTTTTGATGCTAATTGCTGCCATCAGATAATTCATCAGTTATAGATCAAAGTCATCAAAGTCGTCGCTTGATACCGAAGAGTCAACTTGCCCGACTAAATAACTGGAGATTTCTGTCTCTTGCGGTGCTACTTGCACGTTATCGCTAACCAGATAGGCGTTCATCCATGGCAATGGATTGCTCTTGATGTTAAATGGCGCGTCAAAGCCGATAGCGGCTAAGCGCTGGTTACTAATGTATTCGATATATTGATTTAATATTTCGGCATTTAAGCCGATCATAGAACCGTCTTTAAACAGGTATTGTGCCCATTCTTTTTCCTGTTCAACGACATCGAGGAAAATTTGTAGTCCTTGATCTTTAAGCTCGTCAGCAATTTCTTTCATTTCAGGATCGTCTTTGCCTGACATCCAGTTATTGAGAATATGCTGAGTACCGGTCAAATGCAGCGCTTCATCACGGGCGATCAGTTTAATGATTTTGGCATTACCTTCCAACAGCTCGCGCTCAGCAAAGGCAAATGAGCAGGCAAAACTGACATAGAAACGAATCGCTTCTAGCGCATTAACCGAACAAATGGCTAAAAATAACCGTTCTTTTAACTTGCGCGTTGATACCTCAATAGTCTCACCTTCCACCTCATAGCTGCCTTCACCTTGTGATTGCAACAATTGTGTGGTGATAATGACCTTATCAAAATAATAAGCAATCGAGGTTGCACGTTTTAAGATCGCTGGGTTGACTACGATATCGTCGAAGACATCACTCGGGTCGCTAAACAGGTTACGTAAAATATGGGTGTATGAACGTGAGTGGATGGTTTCACTAAACGCCCAGGTTTCAACCCAGGTTTCCACTTCTGGCAGTGAGACTAACGGCAGTAACACCGCATTAACCGAACGTGCCGCCATGCTATCAAGCAAGGTTTGGTATTTAAGGTTAGAAATAAAAATATGTTTTTCTGAATCGGTCAGTCCCTGCCAGTCCGCTCTGTCTTTTGATACGTCAATTTCTTCCGGGCGCCAGAAAAATGATAACTGTTTTTCAATCAGTTTTTCAAAAGCCGCATATCGCTGCTGATCGTAACGGGCAACATTAACACTATTCCCCATAAACATTGGCTCGGTTAAGGCGTTATTCGGGGTTTGGTTAAAGGTACTGTAGGTCATAAGTGCTCCTGGAAACAATCAATACTAGGATTGTTTCAAAAAATCTATCTATTCTTTTATTTTTTGCTCTAACATGTTGCGCCATAGCAGGTGACTATGGCGCGATATGGGGTCAATAGTCTGGCTATATTTTACAAGCACCGCCGGCACAACCATCGTCTTCCAGTTCTACATTGTCTGCTGCACCATCGCGGGTGTTATGGTAGTACATGGTTTTAATGCCCAACTTATAAGCGGTCAGTAAATCTTTGAGAATTTGCTTAACCGGTACTTTATTTCCTTCATATTTGGAAGGGTCATAGTTAGTGTTAGCAGAAATCGTTTGATCGACAAATTTCTGCATTATACCAACCAGCTCTAAATATCCGTCGTTACTTGGAATATTCCATAGCAATTCGTAATTATCTTTCAACCTGGTATATTCAGGTACCACTTGTTTTAAAATGCCGTCTTTACTTGCTTTAACACTGATTAAGCCGCGCGGAGGTTCAATGCCATTGGTGGCATTTGAGATTTGCGAGGAAGTTTCAGAAGGCATTAACGCGGAAACGGTAGAGTTTCTCACGCCGTGTTGTTTTATGCTCTCACGCAGGCCTTCCCAGTCTAAGTGCAGTGGCTCGCCGGTAATGTTATCGATTTCATTTTTATAGGTATCAATCGGTAAAATACCTTGTGATAACCGGGTTTCATTAAACTTGGGACAAGAGCCTTGTTCAATTGCCAGTTTATTTGACGCTTTCAATAAATAATACTGAATTGCTTCAAAGGTGCGATGGGTTAAATTATTGGCACTGCCGTTGGAGTAATAAACGCCATTTTTCGCTAAGTAATAAGCATAGTTAATGACACCTATGCCTAAAGTGCGTCTGCCCATAGTGGCATTGCGCGCCGCCGGCATTGGGTAATCTTGATAATCTAATAAGCTGTCAAGTGCCCGTACCGCTAAATCGGCCAAGCCTTCTAATTCGTCCAGGCTGTCAATTGCCCCTAAGTTAAAGGCTGACAGGGTACAAAGCGCGATTTCACCATTGGGATCATTAATATCATCAAGCGGCTGAGTTGGTAGCGCAATTTCCAGGCATAAGTTACTCTGCCTGATCGGTGCCACTTCAGGTAAAAACGGGCTATGAGTATTACAGTGATCGACGTTTTGCAGGTAAATACGGCCAGTGCTGGCACGCTCTTGTGCAAATAGCGTAAATAATTCAATCGCTTTAATGCACTTTTTACGAATCGAGTCATCCGCTTCGTATTGCAGGTACAATTGTTCAAATTTTTCCTGATCTTCAAAAAACGCGTCATACAGGCCAGGAACATCGCTTGGGCTGAACAGGGTGATAGACTCACCTTTGATCAGGCGTTGATACATTAGCTTGTTAAATTGCACGCCATAATCTAAATGACGGACGCGATTTTCTTCAACACCACGGTTGTTTTTAAGCACTAATAAACTTTCAACCTCTAAATGCCACAGTGGATAAAACAGGGTAGCTGCACCACCGCGAACGCCGCCTTGTGAGCAGCTTTTAACCGCGGTTTGAAAATGCTTATAAAATGGAATACAACCGGTATGAAAGGCTTCTCCATTGCGAATAGAGCTACCTAAGGCGCGAATGCGACCTGCATTGATACCAATACCAGCGCGTTGTGAGACATATTTTACAATCGAGCTTGAAGCGGCGTTAATTGAATCTAAGCTGTCGCCACATTCAATTAATACACAAGATGAAAACTGGCGAGTCGGCGTTCTAACCCCAGCCATTATCGGTGTTGGCAAGGAAATTTTAAAGGTAGATATTGCGTTATAAAAGCCTTCGATATAGCTTAAACGGGTATCTTGTGGGTATTTGGCAAACAAACAGGCGGCAACCAAAATATACAAGAACTGCGCGCTTTCATATATTTCGCCGGTTACTCGATTTTGTACCAGGTATTTTCCTTCCAGCTGTTTTACCGCGGCATAGCTGAAATTAAGATCTCTTCTATGATCGATAAACGCTTCCATTTGCTCAAATTCTACTTCGCTATAATCGCTTAACAGGTGTTGGTCATACTTGCCAGCTTCTACTAATTTAATTATGTGCTGATAAAGTTTGGGCGGTTCAAACTGACCGTAGGCCTTTTTGCGTAAATGGAAAATAGCCAGTCGCGCAGACAGGTACTGATAATCTGGGCTTTCTTCCGAAATCAGATCGGCAGCTGCCTTAATAATGGTTTCATGAATATCTTCGGTTTTAATGCCATCGTAAAATTGAATATGTGATTTCAATTCTACCTGCGAGACAGAGACATTTTCTAAGCCTTCCGCTGCCCAGGTGATGACTTGATGGATTTTTTCTAGATCTATGGGTTCTTTTTTACCGTTGCGCTTGGTAACAAAAAGGTTGTTATTCATGAAAAACCTGTATATTTAGATTGTTTTTTTAATTATTCAGTTTGAATGTTTACAAAAAAGCGAATTTGAGTTAATG
>CAZUHQ010000075.1:2083-17687 GCA_964620605.1 uncultured Thalassotalea sp. | reverse complement strand
TGGAAGCTCAACACCAGCATCCCTGCTGGTGATGCTTGCTCTTATTACCATAGCCACATCTTTGTTTATCAATGGACTAGATAAATAACTACAAAATAAGAGGGACATAGCCAAACTAATAGCTTGTTGGCCTATTTTGGCGCTAGCAAGCTGTTTGGTCGCGGTAAGCTCAAAATGAAGTCATTGTGAGCTTACCGTTTTTCTTTTAGCGTCGTTATATTAACGACTTCTTTTTCTGCGAATATTGGCAATACCTGCAAGACACAATGTCATTAATGCCAAGCTAGCGGGTTCACTGACGGTCACAGAATCTTCAAGCTCAACACCATTTTCATCAAAAACACTGACATTTACCGCGTTTAACAGAGCCTGGCTAGCCGTTAAGGCACTAAATCTTGCCTCACCTAATTTAAAACGGGTTACCGGTACATCCCGGCTGCTGAGCCATAAGGTTTGTAAGGTTAAGATATTATCGATACCAAAGTCTATTCTGGCATCGGTAAACAGCGCGCCAGTAAATAAATCGGTTATGGCGTTATCAAAGGTAAAATCAATAAAGCTGAGTTCACTGCTCAGAAATTCAATGCCAAGTTCAAGTTCAGCGGCATCAATGTGAATGGCATCCACATAGACCGAGGTGGTTACCATATCATTGGCGTTGTAATTTGTCTGGTCATTTTCAAGGCTGATCAGGGTGGCAAATGCTTGTTGGCTGAGTAAAGCGAGTAATAAAATTAGTGTTTTCATTGTTATTCCTAAAAAATTAATTAAATATTTTGTGCTGCGAACAATAGGTATTCGCAGTTCAAGTTAAGGTATTATTCGGTTGCGCAACGTGCGCGGGTACAGAGCTGGGTATAACCTCTGACATCACGACGATTCAGCTGATTATCATTGTTAAAGTCATAGGCTAAATCGGTTAATTCACCGCTTTGAACTAAGGTGAGAAATAGCGAGATGTCGTCGTAATCGACATCGTTGTCACTGTCCAAGTCACCAAATAAGCCGTTTGCGGTAAAATTCAGTTCAATGATCACAGGATCATGATCGGAAGAGCGATACATATCCGGCGCGTAAAATTTTGCCTGTTGCAATGCGTTTTGAAATTGAGTGCTGTAGTCCAGTACTCTTGGCTCATCGGCATTAATTGGCCAAATGCTGGCATCAACAATATGCTCTGTCATCGTGTTATTAGCCAAAGCGTGATCTAACTGGCCGATTTCACCTTTAAATACATAGCTATATACCTGTTGTTTGTTCAAGCTGTCAAAAACATTGGCAAAGCCTTTAGTCGCTAACGTGGTGATAGGGTCTTCTTTGCGATAAGCGTTAAAGTCACCAATCACTAAGGTTGCTGTATCAGGGTAATGTTGCTGTAAGAAATCGCCAACTGCCTGTGCTGCTTTAGTGCGGGTCAGGTTACAGTTGCCTTGACCGTCATTTAAGTCAGGATCGCCAATCGAGTTACAGTCACTGCCTTTAGATTTTAAGTGATTAACCGCAACAACAAATTGTTCGCCGCTTTCAATGTGGGTAAATTTTTGCGTCAGCATAGGGCGGTTTTTACCATCGTTAAATAGTGGTGCGCCTTGTTGATCTTTAACCGAGTTGCTTGAATTAAGTACTAATGCTTGACCGTTCAATTCAACCTTGCCCGGTTTGTAAATTAAGCCAACGGCAATGTCGTCTGTGCCTAAGTTGCCGGCGTTAACGAACTGATAGCTATTTTCACCTAGTACATCATTTAAACCTGTAACCAGATCGGCAATTGCTGATTCATTGTTATAGCCGTCGTTTTCAATTTCCATTAAACCAACAACGTCGGCGTTAATAGCTGCTAATGCGCTGATGATTTTATTGCGTTGACGCTCAAATTCTTCAGCGGTTTTAGCACCTCTTGCGGTTGGATAACCGCCGTTTAAGCCATCACCGTTAAAGTAATTTAAAACATTAAAGCTGGAAATTCGTGCATTGCCGATATCTTCTATCGTTGGGCTAGCTGTTCTCGGGTTACTTGGCAGGCTTTCAACTGCCTGGGTTGGAATAATTTGATACTGGCCATAGGCATAGCTGACTACACCGGTAAGAGATTGAATGGTATCACCTGAGCGCAAGCTGTTAGTAGCGGTTAACTCAGGCGCAGGCACTAATAAGGTCTCCGGGTTTTGTGTGGTGATGCCATCTTCGACCAGGATCATTTTATCGAGGTTTTGCGCCGCTAATTCTGCTGCTGCAGCACCAGGTGCAACTACTTGAGTCGGTACAAATAATCGCTGATTACTGACAGAGAACTGGCCATATCTGCCGTAGTTATAAGTATCTGCGATAACAACCGGTTGCGCTAAGCTTATCAGCATGCCTTCAACACTTTCTCGAGCGTTTATATCACTTGGCAAACTAAATAACTGAGCGGTCGGTAATGCGACTCCTGATTGACAAACCGTGAGTTCATTGACGTTTGATAGTTGAGTTTGCTCGTTATATTCGCTGACTTTTGCCTGTAAGCGGATATGATCGCCGACATTTACCGTATTGCTTTGATGGTAAACAAAAATGCCTTCAGAGCTTGCCGGGTTTTGATCGTTATCGCTATCGGCGCTTTGCAAGTAGAAACCTTTATAACCTGAGTCTTGCAAGTCCAGCGTGACTACACCTTCTACCCAGAGAGTTTCGCCGCTTAACGGTGAGCTAAGTGACTCGCCCTGAATTGCAGAAATTGTGCTATAGCTGTCACCACATTGGGATAATGGCGGTTCGCCGTTATCACCACCATCATCGCCGCCATCGCCGTCGCCAGGGTTACTCGAACCATCGAAGTCATGCTGACCTAAGTTTGCTAAAGTGTTTTTGGCAAAACCAAGCCATTGCTCGGCAGGATCAAAATTGTCATCCAGGTTGTTATCCCCGGTGGCGATTTGAGGTTGGCGCACTAAGCTATTATCGGCCGTGCTGGTGAGATCGCTGCCCCATTCTTTGCCGGGATCGACATTAAGCTGACCAATAGAGTCAATCACCTGGCCGTCTTTTTCCAGCCAGATGGTATCGTCGCCATTATGTTTTAGTTTAGTGGTATAAAAGTCTACCACTGCACTCGAGTCGATATCGCTATGGGCGATAACATAGGTTTGTTTGCTGTTGATCGTACCTTCAAGAGCAATAGTCGAGTTTGAGCTGCCGCCATTAAAAGATATCTTTAGTTGGTAACCGGATAAATCTACTGCGTTATTATCCGGATTAAATAGTTCAATTGCCTTATTGTATGAACTACCTTCGACATATTCTGAAATAAACACTTGTGCAGATACAGGCATTGCCATTGCAACTGAAAGTGCGAGTAAGCTGTTTTTTTTCATAGTTTTTTAGCCATTTGGGTTAAAGGAGTTAGTTGTTTTAATAAAAATTGTCCAAATGGTAAAGCAATAAAGTTAAATTTTTGTTAAGTATTTATTTAATCTAGGTGAAAAAATTATTTTGTTTTTATTGAAATCTTGACTGATTAGTTAAGCTTTAATTCTTGCCAAGATAAAAACATTGTTTACAGAGAAGAGCGGGGATAGCGAATCTGCTATCCCCAGGATTGAATGTTAATACTAGTTATTAGGCGTTTGCATTAGCTTTATAGGCATCAAAATTGACATCTTTGATATTAAAGCGTTTCAATAAGATACCTATGGAATACAGGGCAATCACTTGAAAATACAGACTGTTAATGATGATTTCACCATAACTATATTGATATTGATTTAGCAACGAATGCACCATCAAGTATATTGTCATAAAAATACTAATAAAAACAAATGATTGTAGGGTGAATTGGATCTGTTTTACTCTATCGGTATGGCTTTGCAGCGGATCACGTTTTTTGCCGTAGAGATTTTTTGCTCCTAGGATAATAAACAGTAAATTGACGCCAGTCACGGTGGCCAGTTTGATACCGAGTTCTGCGTTAAGCGTAAATTGGCTGATGAACAGAGTAAATACCAGGTAGAACAGATAGACGATTGCAGCCATTACAACATATTTTTTCTCAATGAAATCAAACAGTCGTCTTGGTTGTAATTCTGCGCTGCGATTTGTTACTTTGTTGAGTTTACGCATCAGTTTTAACTGTCGACAACCACGCAGTTCTAGGTATATTACAGGCAGGTATTGCACTATGCCAAAAAGTAGCGGTAAGTCGTCTAGGACATTTAAGTGATTATTAAAATCATCAATGATAAAGCCATAATAACCGATAATTGCTAAGCCGATGAAAATACATAGATAATTAAGGAGTAAATAACTGTTTTTTATTTTTTGTATTTTTTCCGGTGATTCAGGGTAAAGTTTTGGATATTGCTCTGGTGTATAGTGTTCTAACACATAGCTTATCCGGTTTGTGACTTGCTTCGGATAGTAGTAGGACAGCAGCCAGATCTGGCAGATAAAGACAGCTAATAAAATGATACTAATTGCCATGGTATTCTCCTTAATTTTTGTAGTTATTCATTACCTGGTTAAACGCGATCCTGATCTCTGAATCCGTCGCCCCTTTGGTTTTTATCTGTTTAACCGCTTCAGTTAACTTTTCTGTTAACCAAAGGTTTAAATCGAAATCACAATGTTGCTTGGCTTCTGGGTGAACAAAAGTGCCCCGGTAGCCTTTGGCCTGAATGATCGAATCCCGCTCTAGCAAACGATAAGCTTTTGCTACTGTTTTACTGTTAATTTCCAGATCGTTTGCCAGTTGCCGGATAGAAGGCAAGGGGTCGCCCGCCTGTAACTTATCCTGCATCACCGCCTGTTTGATCTGTTCTACTAACTGAGTAAACAGCGGCATCGGATCGTCAATATCAATGGTTACTTCCATAAAAATATATGCTCCATATGCACCATGTGTGATAATGGTACATATGGTTGTTGGTATTTTCAACAATTTAGTGAAATAAATTGACGGACAAAGAGTGGTGATTAATTAACCTGTTGATATTTATCTGTTATTTGTTTATATGTTCAGCGTTTCAGGAAGGTTTAAGTGGATAACTGGTGGTTAAACAACTATAGTTTTGTTAAAAATATCTGAGGCTGCTGTTAATGGTGCGAATTTGTCAGTGTTTAAGTATTGTCGTATTGGCTGGTCAGGTGAACCTTGTTAGTGCAGAAAATAATGTCGATTTATTCCAGCTTTCTCTAGAAGAATTAAGTGCACTCAGGGTAGTCACGGCGGCCTCCGGTTTTGAGCAAAAGGTCACCCAAGCACCGGCAACGGTTACCGTGATCACTAGCCAGGAGTGGCAAGCCAGAGGAGCGCAAACTTTATCTGAGGTATTAAATTGGGTGCCGGGATTTCACGTTAGTGAGCCTAGCGTTGAATTTAAACATAAGAAATTTTATCTTCGTGGGCTTTCCGGACAAGGTTCCAGCCAAATTAAGCTGTTGGTTGATGGTGAGCCGCTAGAGCAAAGCCAGGACAATGGTATATTTTGGGGCTTTGTTTTACCTTTAACCAGCTTTCAGCGTATAGAAGTCATTAAGGGGCCTGGATCTGTGGTCTATGGTGCCGATGCTTTTGGCGGTATCGTCAACTTGGTGAGCTATAGCAAAGACGAGGTAGAGCCTGTGTTTGGTGGCCGACTGGGGAGTTTTGATAGTTATGACTTTTTTGGCCGCGGTTCGTTTTCCTATTTATATTCTTATTTTCAGTGGTCTTTTGACTACAGCGAATCAAAAGATGATCACCACCGTGTTATTGATGCGGACCTGCAATCGACTTTTGACAGTATTTTTGGTACTGATGCGTCGTTAGCGCCTGGCACCTATGATGAGCATTATAAAGTTTTTACCGGATTGCTAAAGTGGCAAAAAGATGAGCTGAGTATTGATATGATGACCTGGCGAAATTTTGATTACGGTGTAGCCGCAGGAATTGCTCAGGCATTAGATCCAAAGGGCTCGGGAGCATATCATTTTAATCACCTTAAAGCGCAATATGACTTGAGTGAGCTGGCGACCGGCTCACTAGTTGCGACCTTAAGTTACAAACAGCAAAAATCTAATAATTTTCTTAATATTTTTCCACCAGGCACTTTGCTGCCAATAGGCGCTGATGGCAATCTTAATTTTATCCAGCCAGTTGGCATTGTGCAGTTTCCTGATGGCTTAATAGGTACGCCGAGCCCGCGTGGAAAAACCATGACCGGACGTTTAACTCATGTGCTTAATCTCAGTGACCAACATTTATTGCGCTGGGAATTGGGCTATGAACATCAAAGCTTTAAAACCACGGAAAGAAAAAACTTTGGCCCAAGTGTGATCACCGGACAAGAGTTAATTGTTGATGGTACTTTAACCACAGTAACAGGCACGGATTTTATTTACCTGCCCAATGTTAGTCGACATTTTCATTATTTATCCGTTCAGGATGAATGGCATGCCAGTGAGCAGCTGCAGTTTAACTTAGGGCTAAGGTATGATCGTTATTCAGATTTTGGCACCAGCGTTAACCCAAGGTTAGGGGTGATTTGGCAATTGAGTAAGGAGATTGCCATGAAGTTTTTTGCTGGCACCGCATTTAAATCACCTGCGGTTACCCAGCTGCATGCGAAAAACAACCCGGTTGCCTTAGGTAATAAATCGCTGCAACCGGAAACGGTTGATACTTTAGAAACAGGTGTCAATCTTGATTATGCCTTAAGTGATAATGCCACTGTCACTATCAATGCCTTTAGCTATCATGCCAAAGATCTGATTGATTTTACTTTAGAAGAACAATTGCAAGGCAATGTTGCCAAAAATATCGGTGAACAAAAAGGTAAAGGGTTAGAAGCGATAGTGAAGTGGAAACCAAAACAAGCCGTGACCTTAGACTTAAGTTATTCGTATTTATCTGCCAAAGATCATAATAAAGATAGAATTTCAGGGATAGCTAATCATATGCTGACCTCATCCATACATTGGGCTATCGATGAGCATTGGCAGTGGAATGTTTCGGCGAAATGGCTCGATGAGCGTGCTCGCGCTGTTAGTGATAATCGTAAAAATTTACCTGGTTATACCTTAGTTAATAGCAAGCTTGAATATCGCCATTTCGTCGACAGTTTTAACATTGCTTTGGTAGTTAATAACCTCTTTGATATCGAAGGTGATGAACCTAGCAATGGCAGTGTTCCTGGAGATTATCCAATCCCCGGCAGAAAGCTTTTACTTGAATTTAGTTATCATTATTAAGTTTCATGTATACGCTAAAGCTCTTTTAAGTATCTATTCAAAACACACCAATAAGCCCATGATTCACTTTGATTAGTAAAGATGCTATAAGTGCCTATTATTATGGAATTTTATTAGGAAAGTAACTTGCCAGCTTCAAGCTTGTTAGCGTTAATCGATGATATTGCTACTGTTCTGGATGATGTCGCCATCTTATCGAAAGTGGCGGCCAAGAAAACTGCGGGTGTACTGGGAGATGATCTGGCACTTAATGCCGAGCAGGTGGCGGGCGTTAAGGCCGAACGCGAGCTGCCTGTGGTATGGGCAGTGGCGAAAGGCTCATTTATCAATAAGCTAATTTTAGTGCCGGCGGCGTTATTGCTAAGTGCGGTTTATCCGCCATTGATCACTGTATTGATGATCATCGGCGGTTTGTTCTTGTGCTTTGAGGGTGCTGAGAAACTCGCGGAAAAATTTCTTCACAAGGACAATGAACAGGCGCATCAGCAAAAGCTTAAACAGCTTAGCGATCCCAACATTGATTTAGTGGCTGTTGAGCGGCAAAAAATCAAAGGAGCGATTCGCACCGATTTTATCCTCTCTGCCGAAATTGTGGTGATAGTGCTGGGATCGGTAAAATCGGCAGCTTTTGAAACGCAAGTGATGGTGTTATCCAGTCTGGCGATTGCCTTTACTGTTGGCGTTTACGGTTTTGTCGCTGCTATTGTTAAGCTGGATGATTTGGGGCTTTATCTACTGCGAAAGTCCGTTTCAGGGCGTTTTAATAGTTTACAAAGGGCGTTTGGAAGAATGTTGCTAATTTCAGCTCCCGCCTTGATGAGGCTGTTAACTATTGTTGGTACTATTGCGATGTTTTTAGTTGGCGGTGGTTTACTGGTACATAACTTTAGCGGGTTGCATCATTTGGTTGAATTGTTAGTACAGTCATTAACTGCTTACGACCAGCTTGTCACTATGGTGTTACCGCTGTTAATAGATGCGCTTGTTGGCGTGATTGCCGGGGTTGTTATTGTGCTATTGATAAAGTTTGCTCAGCGTATTCGTCGAAATAGCGTTAGAGTGGGTTAGCTTCGTTCAGAGTGGCGATGGCTTGCTGGCAAGCGTTAAGTAAATTATCGCTGAGTGTGGTGTCATTTAATGCTTTTGCCAGTGCCAAACCGCCGATCATTAATACCGAGGTTTGCAGCGCCACTCGTTTATTGTCAGTCAGTGTTTGAGCATTTTCAACAAAGCCTTTGAACACTTGGGTATAAGTGTTTTTGACTGTGGCATCTTGTTGGTTGATGTCGGAAACCAGAAAAGCTAACGGGCAAAGATGTTGTAATTCTTGATCCCTATGTGCTTGGCTTAAATAGCTTTTCGCTAAGCTTGGTAAGCAACTTTCTGAGAGCTCTATTTGCTGTGTTCTCGCCTGTCTGGCGGCTTTTAATAATGCCTGGGCATGCAGCTCACTTTTTGATGAAAAATGGGCATAAAAGGCGCCTCGGGTCAGCCTGGCATTGGCCATTACCTGATTGATAGAAACTTGTTCAAAACCGTATCGGGTAAAGAGCTCTGCGGCGCTGGCAAGAATGCGCTCTTTGGTATTGGCTTTATGCTGTTTGTCCCACGCCATATTTATTCCTTTAGCTGATTAAACCTGGTTGTTGATGCTTCGAGCTATTATTTCATAAATTTAAAATATGTTCTTGAACATATTATGGATTGCAGTAAGTTAGTTGTTATTCAAACAGATACAACCATAAAGGATAGTAAAATGAATACTTTATCTGAGTCAGCTATTGATGTGCAAATATATGGGCCGGGATTTTCAAGTTTTGTCAGGAGTCTGGAACTGTTATGCGAAGAATATAATATTAACTACAGAACTGATATGGCACTAGATGGTCAGCCGATAGAATTTAAAAGTGAGGCTTATCTGGCCTTACATCCCTATGGTAAATTGCCTGTGTTAAAGCATAATGAGTTAGTGCTGGCTGAAACGGCATCGATAGGCCGTTATCTGATGGCTACCTTCGCGCCAGACGTAGTACAAAGATATTCATTGTCACAACGAGCTAAAATGGAAGCATTTTGTTCAATTGCCAGCATTTATCTTGATAAAGCGATTATCAGGGACTACGTGATTGAGTTTGCCTTTCCAAAAGGCGAGAACGGTGAAGTGCGTTTAGATGTTGTAAAACAGCAGCAACCACAAGTGTTAAAGGCATTAAAGGTGATTGATAACGAGTTAATGCAAGGTGACAGTCTCAATGGTGAGTATTTTTCTATCGCCGATGCCTTGATTGCTCCTATGCTGCATTACTTGTCGGGCTTGCCTGCGGGGTTTAATTTGCTTGAGCAAGTACCTGGAGTTGAACAATATTTTCACAGGTTAATGGCGCGACCATCCTGTCAAAAGATACTGGTAGCTCATAAGTAAACTTCACTACCTATTCTGAGAAATTGGTGTTATTTTTATTTATACACCGATGTGTTCTAAGGGATAGTAGTGATGAATAAAACAGCTAGGCAATATGCAGAGATCGCTCAGGAATTATGTGTGCTCCCTGATATTTACGTGCGTTTAAAGGAGTTGCTCGATGATGACAGTGCCAGTTTAGAAGATATTGCTAAGCTTATTTCTCTGGAACCGGCACTTGCTTCTAACTTGTTAAAAATTGCCAATAGTGCCTTGTTTAATTTTCCACGGGAAATTGATTCTATCGACCGGGCACTGATGATCTTGGGGATCAGGGAAGTGGAGAACCTGATCAATACTTATGGGGTAACCGCCGCATTTTCCGGCTTAGATCCACAGGTTGCCGACATGGACAGGTTTTGGGAGATCAGTGTTGATTGCGCGCTGTTAACTAAGTTTTTAGCGAAAAAGGCGGGCATTGAAAATAGTGAAGGCTTGTTTTTATCTGGGCTATTACACAATATCGGTGAACTGGCGATTGTTCATAATGAGCCGCAAAAAGTTAAATATTGTGAAGGCTACAATGCGGAAGAAACCCCATGGGACAGGCAGTTATCGGCGTTTGGTTTTACCTTTTCCGAATGCAGCGCAGAATTACTGAGCTTGTGGAATTTACCTGAAACTATTATTACTCCGATCCGCGAATATCCCAATGCTTACCATCAAGAGCTGGAGCCTAAAACGTCATTATTGTTTATTACCACCAGGCTGGCGCTGATCAACTCCCATCCCGGGATGTATTCCAAGAAAACTTTCTTAGGGCAGCATTTACTGGAAGATCTGTCGTTGAGCCAGGATGATATCGAACAGGCACTGGAATTTTGTAACGTTGAAGGCATGGCGATCATGTCGGCGCTTAACGTGATATAACTCAAGTTTAATTAAGCCGCTTGCCATCAAATTGTCAGATTAGGGTAAAAAAACGATCATTTCTGCACTTTACATTCATCATCATTGCTAATTGATGGAGAATGATGATGAGTAGCAATGATTTATTTGATGATTATTATTATCATGACGCTGAATATGTCGATAAAAAAAGCGTTAACAAGCAGAAAACACGTAAACGCAAATGGCGGGAAATCGAGTCGATTAAAGAGCAGCGTCGTCTGCGCCGGGAATTAGCCCAGTACGATTTGTGCTCTTACTAATTTATTCTGGTAATGAATAAGCGATAACGGCTGTCAAAGGCGCAGCCGTTAATATTAATCAGCGAAAATTAATTGCCAATCAAGCCATTGATATGGGCAACTGAGCAGCGACCCAGTGCGCCCAGTGCATAACCGCCTTCGAGCACGGAAACTATCCGCCCCTCTGCGTATTGCTCAGCGATGGCTTTTATCTCATCTGTTATCCAACGATAATCACTTTCAGTGAGGCTGACCTGCGACATTTCATCTTCGATATGGGCATCAAAGCCGGCAGAGATAAAAATCATCTGTGGTTGAAACTTATGTAACTGTGGCAGCCATTTCTCAGTGATTATTTTTCTAAATTCAGATCCTTTTGTGGTGGCATCGAGCGGGGTATTGATAATCGGTGGCATGTCACTGGCCTGCATTTCAAACGGGTAAAACGGGTATTGATAAGAAGAGCAAAACAGGGTGCCGGTTTTATCCTTAACTATGTTTTCCGTGCCGTTGCCGTGATGAACATCAAAATCAACTATCGCCACCCGCTGTAAGCCATATTGTTGTTTGGCATATTCTGAGGCAATAGCAATATTATTAAAGATACAAAAGCCCATAGCCTTATCGCGTTCGGCGTGGTGGCCTGGTGGCCGAGTTAAACAGTAAGCGGCGGACAGTTCTCCAGACATCACTTTATCAACCGCATCTTTCGCTGCGCCTGCTGAATAAAGTGCCGCCGTTAAACTCTTGCTGTTCATTGCGGTATCAGGGTCAAGTTGAAACACACTATCATCTGTTGGCGCATGATCATAAACATACTGAATATAGTCTTCGTTATGGGCGAGCGATAAGTATTTTCTGTCTATTGGAGTTGCATCTATCTGTTTGATGACATATTCCAGACCGCTTCGTATCAACTGATCTTGTATGGCATCGAGGCGAGCAGGCGATTCGGGATGAAATTCTCCCATATTATGGCCACTGCAAAGGTGGTGACTGATCACACCAAGGGTCATCATGTTTCCTTTGTTATTGGTAATAGTTACTGGCTATTGCTTTCTGCGGTTTGTTCTAACGAGAGACTTAACGATACTTCGTCAAATTCTTCCGAGTAACCTCGTTTAAAACCCGCATTTTCAAATATTTTCAGCATAGGGGCATTATCACGCCTGACACAGGCAATCAGTTTAGTTAACTGGCGCTGACGAGCAATTTTTATCATCTGTAGTAATAAGGTGGTTGCTATGCCTTTACTGCGTTGATTTTCTCTGATGACAAAAGCAACTTCCGCGCTGTTATTTGTTTCAATCAAGTAATAACGGCCAACCGCCTGGATCACTTCGCCTAAATGATCACGCTGAGTAAAACATAATGCCAGATCTTTATGCTGATTAACACTGACCAGGTTGCAGGATTTTTCCCGGGTCATTTGCGTGGCATGATGGTTATAGCGCATGATCAGGGTTTCTTTGGTATGAGAATAGAAAAACTCCTGTAGTTTGCGCTCATCTGCCGGGCCAAGCGGCCGTAAAACATAAGGTTCACCGTTAAAGGTATAGGTTTTAAGTTCAATTTCACCAAGCTCAGGCACTGAGGTCGGGGTATTATCCTGATATTCAGGCACCCAGTAATTTTTTCTGACGTCTTTTAATAACTGCTCGCGAAACTTAGGGTGGGCGATGCGGATTAGTTCTAATGCCCGTTCTCGAATGCTCTTGCCGATTAAATTTGCAATGCCGTATTCTGTCACCACATAAGCAACATGACCACGGGAAGTAACGACACCGCCGCCTTCGGTAATATGAGGGACGATGCGCGAAATTTTACCGTCTTTGGTGGTGGAGGGCAGGGCAATAACCGGTTTTCCGCCTTTGCTAAGCCAGGCACCACGGATAAAATCCACCTGGCCGCCAATGCCGCTATAAAATTGATAACCGATGGAATCGGAAACCACTTGCCCAGTTAAATCCACTTCTATCGCACTGTTGATCGACACCATATTATCGTTTTTCGCAATATTTACCGGCGAATTAATATGCTCGGACGGGTAAAATTCGACATGCTGGTTTTTATCGACAAAGTCATACAGCTTTTGGGTACCGATACAAAAAGACACCACGGTTTTTCCTTTATGAAAGGTTTTACGGCGGTTATTAATAACCCCGCTGAGCATTAAATCGATAATGCCGTCGGAGATCATTTCGCTGTGTACCCCGAGATCTTTATGGTTAGCGAGATAGCGCAGCACGGCTGCGGGAATTTTTCCGATGCCGATTTGAATAGTGGCACCATTTTCAACCAGTAATGCGGCATATTGACCGATGCGTTCAGACACAGGGTCTAGTTCAGGTTCAGGAATTTGCGGCAGTGTTTGCTCTTGCGTTAGCCAGGCGTGAATTTGATTAACGTGAACAAAACTATGGCCATTGGTACTTGGCATTTTAGGATTAACTTGCGCGATGACATACTTGGCAGACTTCACGGCAGAGGCAACAACATCAACACTAACCCCTAAAGAGCAATAACCGTATTTATCGGGAGGACTGACCATGATCAGTGCCGCATCGAGCGGTAAAATATTCTCCCTAAACAGGGTAGGAATTTCTGAAATAAAGCAAGGGGTATAGTCGGCACGCCCTTCGGCAACCGCTTCACGGATGTTTTTTCCACCAATAAACAGGGAATTGACTTTAAACAGCTCTTTATGGCGCGCCTCGGCCCAGACATTCTCGGAAAAGGTTAATATATGTACGGTTTCAATATCGTGCAGCTGGGCACTGTTATCGATTAAGTCTTGTATTAGCGCATTGGGCACTGCGGCATTAGAGCCAATAAAAATACGATTACCGGATTTTAGATAATCGCTCCATTGAACGGAATGGCCATGTTTATCTGTAAGTGACATAGGGTAAATTAGCTTAGTGATGCCTGAAGGTTATCATAGACAAAATATTAGCAGTAATACTTTGATATAGCACAAGTTTATTTTAGTTTTGGCTTAATATATATTGCATAAGTGGTATTCACGCTTATGCAATCTTGGCAATATTAGGCTTGAATCTATTAACTGTTTTTCAGTCTGAAACCTATTTTTAACGTTACCTGAAAATGACCGACTTTACCGTCGACGATATGGCCGCGGGTTTCGCTAACTTCAAACCAATCCATATTGCGCACCGTTTTATGACATTCTGCCAGCGCATTGTGAATTGCTTCTTCAATGCTGTTTTTTGATGAACCTACCATTTCGATTTTTTTATAGCTGTGGTGATCTGACATCTTTGTATTCCTTATGGTTTCTGTTGTTCTTTCACTATAGAACAAAAATAATCAAACGGTAGTTTTAAGCGTGTGCTAGACATTAGTGGGTCAGCACTTTATCCTCATAGCTAACTGGTTTGAGCAGTTGTGCTCAGCAATTTAGAATATTGGCAATAAATGCCAACAATATTTAGGTGGCTTTGATGTTTGCAGCAATTACAGGGTGGGGAAAGTGTCTTCCTCCCGCGGTGTTAACCAATGACGATTTGGCAACGTTTTTAGAGACGAATGATGAGTGGATCACAACTCGTACCGGCATGAAAGAGCGCCGGATCTCACATGTTAGTGTCAGTGAGCTGGCCTATGTGGCCTGTGAAAGAGCACTTGCTGCTGCTGGTAAGCAGGCTGATGATGTCGAACTTATCGTATTTGGTAGCACAACCTTTGATGAACTTTGCCCGAATGCCGCATCCAACGTACAGCGAAAACTGGAGGCGGTTAATGCTGCCTGTATGGATGTGAATACCGCCTGTACCAGTGGGATGTATGCGTTAACCACGGCAACATCAATGATTAAAAGTGGGGTAGTAAAGTCGGCATTAGTGATAGGCGCTGAGGCTATTTCACCGATAATGGATTGGCAAAATCGTGATGTTGCTGTGTTATTTGGCGATGGAGCTGCTGCTTTGTATCTTGAAGCTTCAACAGAAGCCGAAGGTGTCTTAGCCGAGTCCCTTGGCTGCTTTGGTGATGCACGCGATATTTTAGCGGTTGAAGGTTGGGGCATGAAATATGCGAACCAGCGGCGGGTGTTAGGCCAGGCGAGTTGGGCATTTATAGGGCAGGAAATCTTTAAAAAAGCGGTTGCCGGTATGGCACAAGCTTGTGTCAAAACCTTAGATAAACTGAGCTTTTCGGCACAAGATCTTGATCTGGTCGTGCCGCATCAGGCTAATTTACGCATTATTGATTCGCTAGCGAAAAAACTGAATTTGCCAAAAGACAAGGTATTTATCAATATTGAAAAATACGGCAATATGTCGGCGGCAACGGCATTAGTGGCATTTGTTGAGGCGATAGAGCAAGGCAAGGTAGCGGCCAATAGCCATATTTTATTGCCTGCATTTGGCGGCGGTTTAACCTGGAGTGCTCATTTGGTGAAATTTGGTGATCGCACACAAGCTATTGCGCAATCAGGTATCGAATTACCTGAGTGTGATAAAACCGGGTTGATGTTAGTGCTGGACATTATTGCTCGAAAAGCTTAACTCATTAAGTGCAGGGGGAGCCTGTACTTTATCAACTCGCTATTGGGTAGCAGCCAGTGCCATGCTATTGGGATTAACTACCAGTATGGTGTAACCGTTAGCACTGGTTGTTCCCCAGGTCGAGCGACGATTCATTTGGTAGACTTTTTTGACATTAACGAGTCGGTCATCGATCAATTCGAAGCTAAAACTGTTGGATTGACTTAATTCCATGGTAAAAAAGATATAGGCACTGCCACTGCCTTGAAAGGTTAACTGAGTTTCCAGTGGGATGCCTT